>JAFAZN010000182.1 GCA_019239775.1 Chloroflexota bacterium | reverse complement strand
CGAGCCAGATTCACCAATCAGCCCCGTGCGCCGCCGCGCCAACAACACAAAGCTGATGCCATGAATAACCTCGAGCGCCCCCACCGCTACCCGGAGATCCCGCACTTCGAGCACGGTCTCACTCACGCCAGTCCCGCCGCCCCCGGCCAACGAGCGTCGCCCCAAACAGAGTGATATCCCTCACGTACGTGCCACCCCCACGGAGTGGAGCCCCCACGGAAGTGATGTCCCTCGACGGAGTGAAGCCCCCACGGAAGTGATGTCCCTCGACGGAGGTGCAACCCACGGAGTGGAGTCCCACGGAACTAATGCCCTCCACGGACGTGCAGTCCCACGGAGTGATGCGCCTCACAGCGTGCAGCCCCACGGACTGCCACCCCACGGACCTCCAACCGTCCGACTGGTTCCTCACGGGACTGATGTCCTCCACGGACGTGCAACCCCACGAAGTGCAATCCCACGGAGGTGATGTCCCTCACGGCCGTGCCAACCGGCGGAGTGCAATCCCACGGAGTGATCTCCCTCACCGGCGTGCAACCCAACCGAGTGCGACCCCACGGACCTGCAACCCACGGAGTGGTTCCTCACGGAGTGATGTCCCGCACGGACGTGCAACCCCACGGATGTGCCAACCCACGGAGTGATATCCCTCACGGATGTGCAGTCCCCGGGGCGGTGCAACCCGCGGAGTGCAACCCACGGGAGTGCTGCGGCGCGCGTCATACCGGCGTGTGCAGCAACCAATGGGTTATCCCTGCGCAGGCACGCGCTCGATGAGTTTTGGATCGAGCAAATCACGCAGGCCGTCACCCAACAGGTTGAATCCCAAAACCGCCAGTGCGATAGAGGCGCCGGGCCAGAACGCCAGCAGCGGCGCTTGATCCAGGAGCGTCTGCGACTCGCTCAGCATGCGTCCCCACGAAGGCGTCGGCGGCGGCGTCCCCAGCCCAAGGTAGCTCAAAGCAGCCTCGGCCAGAATGGCAATGGCAAAGGCGACAGTCGCCTGCACGATCAGCACCGAGCTCACGTTCGGCAACACATGCCGAACGAAGGTCCAAACAGTGCCTGCCCCGTACGTGCGCGTGACGGTGATGAAGTCTTGCTGCATGATCTGCAGTCCTGCCCCACGCACCACGCGGGCAAAGACGGGCACGAGCGCGATGCCAATCGCCGCCATGGCGGTAAGCGTGCTGGGGTTGAACACCGAGGCGAACATGATCGCCAGCAACAGTGCGGGAAAGGCCAGCAGGACATCAGCGGCGCGCATGGTGGCGTCCTCCACGAGTCCCCGTCGCAATGCGGCCAAACCCCCGAGCGGCACACCGACTCCGATCGCGATCAGCACCGTGACGATGCCCACCAGGAGCGTATTGCGCGCTCCGGCCATGACGCGGCTGAACTCGTCGCGTCCAAGTTGGTCAGTCCCGAGCAGGGCGCCGCCAGATCCAGGTCCGCGAAATCGCGCCGCGACGTCGACGTGCGCGGGATCGGCCGGCGTCCACACTATGGATACCAGCGCAGCCAGAACCACCAGACCCACGAGGACCACGCCGATGATCAGGCTAATCGGCAGGCGGGACCCTCTCACGCAGTAGCCCGAATACGCGGATCCAGCAGTCGATACGTCAGATCCACGAGAAAGTTCACGACGAGGACCACCGCGGTGAGCAGCATCACCAAGTCCTGGACGACCAGCAGATCGCGATTGCCGACCGACTGAAACAGCAGTCGTCCCAGCCCGGGCAGGACAAACACGTTTTCGATCACGATGGCGCCTACCAGCAGGCCAGTTAGCTGTACGCCCAGGATCGTGACCACAGGGATTGCCGCAAAGCGAAATCCATGACGTCGAAGGGCCTGCCAGCGGCTCAGGCCTTTGGCGCGAGCGGTGCGGATGAAGTCCTCGCGCTGGACGTCGATGATGGCGGAGCGCACATAGCGCGTGAGCACGGCGGCCTGAACGAGTCCCAGGGCCACCGCGGGCAGGACCAGCGAACGCAGGGCTGCGCCCGGGTCAACCGACCAATCGCTGAATCCTCCAGCCGGCAGAAGGCGCAGTCCGATCGCAAACACCGTCACCAGGAGAAGGCCGGCCCAAAAAGCAGGAATCGCGATGCCAAGCAGGCTGGCCCCCGAGATCAATGCGCCGAGACCGTTACGGTAGTGGGTGCCAGCCAGGACGCCGAGCGGCAGCGCCACGACGATCGCGATCGCCGCGCTTGCCAGCGCCAGCGGTCCGCTCACGCTGAGCTTCTGAAGGATCAGCGTGCCGACATCCGCATGCGAGAGCACGGACGTCCCGAAATCTCCGTGCAGCATGCCCGCGAGCCACTGCACGTACCTGAGCCACGCGGGCTGATCGAGCCCCAGCTGGTGGCGCAGCGTGTCCAGCGCCTGCGGCGTGGCGTTGGTGCCGAGAATCACTGCCGCGACGTCCCCGGGCAGTATGTTCACCACCGCGAAAACCAGGACAGACGCGAGCCACAGGCTCACCACCAGCCACGCAGCGCGAACTACCACCTGAACGGCCACCAGTACCGCCTTTGTCCAGTGTCTCTACGAGTGGAGTCTCTCGTCAGAGGGTAGAGGCGCGACAGCGTGGTACACGAGTTGTCTGGACGTCACGTTCGGGGAGACGGTTCGTTGTGCAGGCGCTAGGCGAAATAGGCGTCGGCCAGGTAGAGCGACGGCGAAATACCGGGAGCCTGATACCCCATGAAGCTCTTGTGCAAAATGGCAAGGTTCGTGGGTGCCGCGACCCAGAGGTTCACCGCGTCATCGGCGAGCGTCTGCAGCACCTGCTTGTACTGACCATTGCGCTTGGTGACGTCGGGCTCCGCATCGGCGGATTTCAGCAGCGCGGCAACGTCGGGGTTGTCGTAATGCCAGTAATACTTCGGGTTCGCGTAATTGCCGATGTCCCGCTCTTCCACGTGGTTGATGATGGTGAGGTCGTAATCCTGCGCATTGGAGAACACCTGCTGAAGCCACCGCGGGAACTCCATTGGCTGCACGTCGAGCGTGACGCCGATATCGGATAGCTGCGAAGCCAGGACGTCGGTCAACCGCACCGCATACGGAAATGCGCTGATCTGCGCCAGGCGCAGCTTCAACCCGCTCTGCCCGGCGGCTTCGAGTAGTTGGCGCGCTTTCGCAGGATCAAACGCATTTACAGAGGTCATGTCCGCGTAGTACGGCTCGCCGTCGTTGGGCGAGGCGTGGCTTCCAATCGGCTCGGCGAAGCCAAAATAGAAGCCGTCGATCCACGCTTTGCGATCGATGGCGGCGTACAACGCCTGCCGCACCCGCTTATCGCTCAGCGCCGGGCTGGCGTTGTTCATGGAGACCATGAGTTTCCCCGAAGCGGCGCCCTTCAGAACCTGGAAATTCGAGTCCTGCTGGAACTGCGGCACGGGCGCGAGGTCCTGTACCTGGCCGATCGCGTCGATGTCACCCGCGCGGAGCGCGTTGGTCAGCGCATTAGCGTCGCCGAACACGCGGAACTCCACTTCGTTGAGTCGCGCTTTTGTGCCCCAGTAATCGTCGTTCCGCGCGAGCGTGACGCTGGCGCCATGGTTCCAATTGCCAAATTTGAACGGACCGGTGCCAATGGGGTTGGTTTCGTTATTGGCCTCCGACTTCTGCGACACGATGCACGCCGAGCCCGATGCCATGTGGAACAGCCAGTTGTCGCTGTAGGTATTGAGCGTGACTTTGACCGTGCCGTCGTCGACCACATCGACTGACTTGACCGGCGCCCAGTAATCCCGATGCGGATTGACGGGATCCGTATTGGCGTCGCCCGCGCGATCCCAGCTGAACTTCACGTCCTGCGCGCTGAAAGGTGAGCCATCGTGCCACTTGGCGCCGCTCACCAGGTGGAAGGTGACCGTGCTGCCATCGGGGCTGACATCCCAGTTCTTTGCCAGTGAGCCTACGACCTTGCCCGTGCCATCCAATCGCACAAGGCCTTCGAACAGGTTGTCGCGCAGTGTGGTGGCAATTGAGGCGGTCGCATCCGCGGTGGGGTCCATGGAAGTTGGTTCCTGGACGATGCCAATGATGGCTCGTGGCTTGGACGAGCCGCCACCAGATGCCGCTGGCACTGATGTCGGGGCTGCCGCCGCGGCAGGCGTCGCTGTGGCAGCGACGGCCGCTGGCGCCGCCGTTGGCGCGGTTGTCGGTGCCGCCGCCGCGGCAGTTGGTTTTCCCAGAGCAGCCGTCGTCGGCGGTGCACCAGTGGTTGCAGGCGACGTTGGCGCCACCGCGGTGGGAGTGCTGCACGCCGCCAGCAGCGCCGAGACCATCGGCAGGCCAATCCCCAGTTGACCAAGAAGCGCGCGTCGGCTCACTCGCACGCCGCTATCCTACCCGCCGGCCCATGCGCCAGGTCGCCATTGCGCTGCTCCTCGCGATCGGCGTCGTCGCCTTCTGGCACCCCGCCCGCGTCGCGCTGCAGGCTCTGCTGCTGCTGCCAGCCTTGTTCCCGTCGGCTCCATTCGATCCGCTCGGGGCGGTGACCAGCGCACCGGTTGAGTCCGAAGAGTCAGCGACGTACGCCGGGGGCACGATCCAGACCCAGGTCTTTGCTCCGAGCAGCCAAGGGCGGCATTCCGCGGTGGTGCTCCTGCTGGGTGCGGGCGACCTCCCGCGTAGTGACGTGGCCGTGCATTTTGCGCAGGCACTCGCCCGACTCGGCATCGTGGCGTCGCTGCCCGAGCCATCGGGCATGCTTGCCGAGCATCTCACCTTCGATGAGGTTGACGCGATTCGGGTGAGCGTGAACGCGATCGCCGCTCGTTCCGACGTCGATCCCGAACGAGTCGGTCTGGTCGGCCTGTCGGCATCGGGAGGCTTGAGCATCGTCGCCGCGGCCCAACCGGACTTGCGCGACCGCGTTCGGTTTGTAAACAGTTTCGGCAGTTACTCCGACGCCCTTTCGCTGTTGGTGGACGTGGCCAGCCACTCCATCGACGTCAACGGCTCCATTCAGGCGTGGGAACCCGAGCAGCGCACCACCGAGGTCGTGTCCAACGCATTGATCGACGCAGGCGCATCCGATTCCGACCGCGAAGAGTTGCTTTCCATGCCAACCCGAGATCGTGCTACCGAGATCACGCGCAACTTCTCGGCCGAGGTCCGCGATCGCCTCGAACGTGTTTCACCCTCGAACGTTCTGAGCCAGATCCACGCGCACCTGTACCTGATGCACGACGTGGATGATCCGTTCATCCCCTTCACGCAGAGTCGTGGCCTGGTCGCCAGCGCCCCGCCCGGAGTGGTCACCCGCTACACAGAGTTTTCGATCTTCGAGCACGTCATTCCCGAGCGCCCCGTGCCGTGGCAAACCTTTCTGCCCGACCTCTGGCGCCTGTTCTGGCACGTCCACGCGGTCCTTCTCGAACTCCTCTGAGCATTACACTCTCCGATAGATGGCCATCCGCAATGTGGCCGCCGTCATCCTGGCTGGCGGACAAGGGGAGCGCCTGAGCGTGCTCTCGGCGCAGCGCGCCAAGCCGGCCGTTCCGTTCGCGGGCAAATACCGCATCATCGACTTCACGCTGTCGAATTGCGTCAACTCCGGCATTTACCGCGTCGCGGTGCTGACGCAGTACAGACCGCACAGCCTGAACGATCACATCGGCATCGGCCGTCCCTGGGACCTGGACCGTATGCGCGGCGGCGTGCGGATGCTCCAGCCATACCTTGGACGCAAAGGCAGCGATTGGTATCGCGGCACGGCCGACGCGGTCTATCAGAACCTGGCCGAGTTGGCCGACTGGCGCTCCGACACGCTGCTGATCCTCTCCGGCGACCACGTCTACAAGATGGATTACAACGCGATGCTGGCCTTCCACGAGGACCGCAAGGCGGACGTCACGGTCGCCGTCATGCAGGTACCGATGGCAGAGGCGCATCGCTTCGGCACACTGGTAACCGCCCCGGACGGTCGAGTTACCGCGTTCGAGGAAAAACCCCCCGAGCCGCGCAGCAACCTGATCAGCATGGGCATCTATGTGTTCGATCGAGACATCCTGGTGCGCCGCCTGGAGGAAGACTCCCGCACGCCTGGATCCAAGCGAGACTTCGGCCGTGACGTGGTGCCGCGGATGGTCGAGATCGACCGCGTCTATGCCTACCCATTCAAGGGCTACTGGCGCGATGTCGGCACGATTCAGTCGTACTGGGAATCGAACATGGGCCTGCTGAACGAACCGCCCGACTTCGACCTGTACGACACGGACTGGGTGATTCACACCCGCTCTGAGGAACGTCCGCCAGCCCGGGTCACCGAGCGCGGCAAGATTATCTGCAGCCTCATCTCACACGGCTCGATCATCAATGGCACCGTAGATCACTCGGTGCTCTCGCCTGGAGTGTTCGTCGCCGAGGGCGCGATCGTGCGCGACAGCATCCTGTTCACCGACTGCATCGTCGGACCCGGCAGCATCATCGACCGCGGCATTCTGGACAAGCACGTGGTGGTGGGCGCCGATGTGCGGCTCGGCGAGGGCGACGATACCCGTCCGAATCGGACGCAGCCGCGCAATTTGCAGTCGGGCATCACGGTCGTCGGCAAGGGTGCCCGCATTCCGACAGGACTGCGCATAGGCCGCAACTGCCTGATCGCCGCGGATGTGATCGAGCGCGACTTTCAGCGCTTCCTCAGCTCCAACGGACACGTGACGACCCAGCTGCCGAGCGGCGAAACGGTTGAAGTGGCCTCACGTGAGGCCGCCGCCCGCTAACATTCGGGCGCTCGAGCCGATCCTGGCTGCCGCGCTGGCCGCCGTGGAGCCCACACAGGCGGTGCGCCGCGCCCTGGTGCCAACCCCCGACGGGTTCAGCACCCAGAACGTCGAATACCGACTCTCGGACCATCGTCGCGTCCTGGTCGTAGGCGCCGGCAAAGCCTCTGCCCCCATGGCCGCTGCGGTCGAGCAACTGATCAGCGGGCGCATCCCAGTGGAAGGCAGTGTCACGGTGCGCTACGGCTACGCTGCCCCAACCCAGGCGGTACGTATCCGCGAAGCGAGCCACCCCGTGCCAGACGCGGCTGGTGTCGAGGCAACCCAGGCGATCGTGGAGTTGCTCGAAAACAGCACGGGCGATGACCTGGTGGTATGCGTCATCAGTGGCGGTGGATCGGCCTTGCTGACGCTCCCTGCCGACGGCATCACGCTAGAAGACCTGCAGCGCACCACCGATGCCCTGCTGCGCAGTGGCGCCACCATCAACGAGATCAACGTCGTTCGCAAGCACCTGGATGTCGTCAAGGGCGGCGGACTGGCTCGACTGGCCACGCCTGCTCGGTTGCTCACGCTCGTGCTCAGCGACGTCGTTGGTAACCCACTGGACGCAATCGCCTCCGGCCCAACGGTGCCGGACACCTCCACGTTCGCCGATGCGGCGCGCGTATTCGATCGCTTCGGGCTTTGGGCGTCGGTGCCTGATGCGATTGCGTCACGCGTGCGAGATGGCGCCGCTGGCCGGCTGCCTGACACGCCCAAACCGGGTGATCCGCTGTTTGCTCATTCCCAGACGGTGGTGGTTGGCAGCAACCTGCTAGCGTGCGAGGCCGCGACGCGGGCTGCCAGTGACGCGGGCTTCAACTCGCTGGTGCTCACCACCTTTGTGGAAGGTGAGGCTCGCGAAGCGGCGCGGGTGCTGGCTGGCGTCTTGCGTGAGGTCGATGCCAGCGGGCATCCGCTCGCGCGGCCAGCCTGCATCGTGGCTGGCGGCGAAACTACCGTCACCATCCGCGGTGAAGGACGCGGCGGCCGCAATCAGGAGCTTGCCCTGGCGGCCGCCTTCAGCTTGCGCGGCATGGAGCGCGTGCTGCTGGCCAGCATCGGCACCGACGGCAGCGACGGCCCCACCGACGCCGCCGGCGCCTGGGTGGACGGCTCCACGCTGGAGCGCGCCGCCGCGGCACGCCTGGACCCCGCCGCCAGCCTGGCGGCCAACGACAGCTACACCTTCTTCGACACCCTCGGCGATCTCATCCGTACAGGCCCAACACAAACCAACGTCAACGACATCTACCTGCTCTTCGCCTTCTAACCCCTGCGCGCGCCTCGCGCCCTCGCGCACCACGTCCGTGCGCTGACGTTTAGTGCGCGCATGCTTCGCCCCCAACCGCCTCACGCTCCGCGCCGCCTCGGCCTCGCGCACTCTGAACGCTCCGCCGCCCGCGCCGCGCGCACCACCGTTCGTGCCCAGAGGTTTAGTGCGCGCATGCTTCGCCGCCAACCGCCTTTCGCTCTGCGCCGCCTCGGCCTCGCGCACTCTGAACGCTCCGCCGCCCGCGCCGTGCGCACAGCGGTTCGCGCCCAGAGGTTTAGTGCGCGCATGCTTCGCCCCCAACCGCCTTTCGCTCTGCGCCGCAGCGGCCCTTGTACCCAAGGCGCTTCGCCGCCCAACTCACGAGCGTGTGTTCCTGTGGTTTAGTGCGGGATGCTGCGACCGCCTCTCACTTTGCGCCGCCACAGCCTCGCGTCCGCGACCATACCCGCGCCCGCGCCGCGCGCACCACGGTTCGTACACCGCAGGTTTAGTGCGCGAATGCTTCGCTTGCAACCGACGCACGCTTCGCGCGGCCACGAAGACGCTACTGCAGGCGTTCCGCTGCCTCGCGCCGTGCGCACCGCCGTTCGTGCCCAGAGGTCAATTGCGCGAATGCTTCGTTTGCAAAACGCCTCTTGCTTCGAGCCGCCTCGGCCTTCGCGCCCGCGAGCACTCTGCCGCAGCGCTTCGCGCACTACGGTTCGTGCCCAACGTTCGGTGCGCGAAGGCTGAGGCCTGCAAAAGCCCCGCGCCGCACTGGGTCGGGCTCCACAACTTTCAGCGCGCCCTGGGTCTAGCGCGAGAGTGCTCATGCCGCAATGCTTTCGCCGATAGGCAGAGCCGTCGGCATCACGTTGCGTATGACAGGAACGCGAGATAAATCCCCATATCCAGCGCTCCGTGAAAAATGCCGGGAATGACCACGCTATTCGTCCTTCGCATGACGTACCCCCCGAACAGGCCCAGCGGAAAAATCAGCAAGATGGCGAACAGCAGGAAATTCGGCGTGTACGTAATGCCCACGTGGGCAGCGGCGAACACCAGGGCTTGCAGGATGTTGGCGAGCCGCGCGCCGAAAAAGAGGTCGTATTTCTGCAGAAACAGGCCTCGGAAAAGGATTTCCTCCTCGAATCCGTTGGATAGCGACACAACCAGTAACGCAGGCGTCAGTACCAGGAAGCGGCCGAGCGTGAGCGTGCTGTTTTCTGGGAGCAGCCGCTGCGCCGGGCTATCTGGCCGCAGCGGCAGGGTCGCGAGAAAGACATAGAACACAACAAAGAACGCAAGCGCAGCGACGAACCACCAACCCAGGACGCCCTTGCGAACGTAAATGGAGCCGAGACCACGCCTGGAGACCAGCGCAAGCACAGCAACTAGAGCGATCGCGACGACCGAGTCGAGGAGTTGGATGACCACCGTCCCCGAAACGGTGGATGCAAGCGGGTCGCCACCATTGGGAGGGTCATGCAGCAATGAGGTCCCGACGTAGCCATTGATGAAGCTCTGGAGCACCGCAACCAGGCCGAAAATCGCGAAGGCGAACGCCAGCTCCCAGTATTTCCGCAGTGATGCTTGGGCTCTGGCGAAAAGCGCCAGGCCCAGCAGCACCACGACGTAAACGATGCGTACCTGGTCACCAGGTATCCAGCGCGCAAACGGGATGACGCCGAGGCCCAGGCACACCGCCGCGAGGATCAGTCGCCGGCCGACGTCGAGATACACAGTGCCCCCGTGCCTCGCGGGCAGGCCCAGACTCGCAGCGCTCATCGCTCTATCCCCTTTAGCGTATGGTCTACGGTAGTCTGTACGTTACTGGTGATGAACCAACCCGTCAAGCCCCGCTCAACACGCCGGCCGCGCGGCTCCCTCTCGCGCCAGCAGGTGGTGGAAGCAGCCTTGCAGTTGGCTGATCAAGATGGCCTCGAGGCGCTGAGCATGCTGACGCTTGCGCGGCGACTCGACTGCGGCGTCATGACCATCTACGGGTACGTCGACAACAAGGAGGATCTGCTCGACGCGATTGCGCTGCGCGGCCTGGCAGATGTGCGCTTGCCGCATCCGCTGCCCGCGGAGCCGCGGGCGGTGCTCATGGCGTGGGGGCGAGCGTTGCGCCTGACGCTACTCCAGCACCCGAGCCTGCCGATGGTCTTCCTTTCGCAGGCGGTCATCGGTCCGGGCATCTTTCAAGGCATCGAAGCGCTGTTGGGCGCGCTCGGTCGCGCGGGCGTATCGGCGACGTTCGGCGTGCACGCGATCTACGCGGTCGTCATCTACGGTGCCGGCTTTGTGGCGTGGGAGTTGCCGCGCACGCGGCGTCAACCGGAGTCCGAGTACGCCGCGGCCTGGCGTCGCGAGTTCGCCAGCTTGTCCCAGGAACGCTTTCCGATCACCGCCAGCGTGCTGGATGAACTGCCGCGCCTTGCGGGTGAGCAGCAGTTCGAATTTGGACTCGCGGCCCTGGTCGATGGCCTGGTGAATGCCCCGCACCAGTCGGCGTAAACCGTGCCGGTCTCAGGCGGGGCGCACGTCGATACTGTCCTGCCCCCAACTGCCATCTGGCGCGGGAAGTCCGAAGTCTTCGGGCTGCACCACGCCGGTGCCGTCGGTCGCCCGCACAACCAGCGTGAGTGGCGCATCACGCATCTCGAAGGTCGCCTGCCACCGAACCATCGCGTCCTTACCAGGCGGAGCCTCGAGAAGCGAAGCCGGCTGCCAGGTCGTTCCGCCGTCGGCGCTGACCTCGACCATGGTGATGCCCCGATCGCCCGCGTAGGCGATGCCCGCCACTGGTTGTGAGCCAGGCATCAGTGCGGCCCCATCGGTTGGCACGTCAATTCGAGACATCGTCTTTACCACTCCGGTGCGAGTCCAGCCGCGTTGCTGATACCAGTCCACAAACGGCGTGTTGAGTCCGCGAATACCTGCCAGCCACTTCGGGTTCTTCATCCCATACCGCCCCGGCACCAGAAGCCGAGCCGGGTAGCCGTGCTCGCGCGGCAGGACTTCCCCGTTCATCTGAAACACGATCAACGTGGCCGGATCCATGGCGACGTCCATCGGGAGTCCGGCCGAAAACTCATCGGTCGCCAGAAACGCAACGTCCACGACGCCAGGCTTGAACCCGCCCGCGAGATCGACCACGTCCCGAAGCGCCACGCCACGCCAGGTGGCCGTCGAGATCAGGTCGCAGCCAAAGCTGGCCATGTTGCAGCCGGCGGTGAGGTTGGAGATGCATTCAAGCGTTTTGGTGATCTCCACCGATGGCAGTGCCAGCAATGTCGCGTAATCGAGCTGAACCGGGTGATCCACCTCACCGTCGATGATCAGCCGCCACGACTCGGCATCTACGATCGGATCCGCGACGGCGTTCTTGGTAACGATGTAGAAGTCCTGGTTGTCGGTGATGGCCGGTGCGAGGGTGCCCGGGCGACGCCCTGCCGCGGTCAGCGAGCCATCCTGGTCGCGCGCAACCGACCGCACCGGTGCTGGCGTCGGGAACCCTGCGGCCGTCGGCACCGCGGCAGGAGCAACCGCCGTCGGCGCAGTGACCGTCGGTACCGCGGCTGCAGCGGTCGCACTTGCACGAACGGCGGTCGGTGTCGCTGGAGCCGCGCTGGCTGTGGGTGCAACCGCCAGCGGCAGGCTGGATTGAACCCCGCCGCCATTGCCCGCGGCGGAGCGTGCGACGCCAAACGCCAGGAGTGTTGCGAGGGTGCCGCCAAGGCCGGCCAGCAGGCTGCGGCGCCCTGCACTCGTACCTCGCACCTCACCTCGGTCAGATTGGATCACCAGACCGGTGCCGAGCCCGAGCACGGCCGCGTACGCGCCGAATATGCATCCGAAGGCCGCATCCGTGAACACAGGTGGCGCCAGCAGCAGAACACCGAAGACGCCTGCGCCCGTCAGCGGCAGCACTACCAGCATCGTGAGCAGCCAGAGGCCCAGCCCAAGCAGAAGGGCAAGCCACCCATTGCGGCTGCGGACAGCCAGCCAACCGATCGCGATCAGCAGCAGCGCCATGCCGACGTAGGTCCCGACCAGCGCAATGTCTTTGGCGTTGGCCCCGAAGCGCTGCAAGCCACTTTCGAAGAGATCGAGCGGCACCAGGACCAGGAGGGACTCCATGGTTCGTTCGGGCAAGCTGCGAACCTGCCAGGCGTTGCGGACGACCTGCTGGACCACTAGCGCGACGCCCGTGGCAGCACTCGCGACGGCGAACGCAGCCCACGCCGACCGCGCCCGCGCCACAGGTCTCATGCCTGAGAGAGTACGGTTCTGAACCGCGCCGCGGATTGTTCAGTAGTATCCGAGCAACGTGCCCGTCACCACCCCGCTTCGCCGCAACGCGCGCAGCCGCGGCCGCTTCAGCCGCGACTCGCAGGTCGGCTTTGGCGGCGTCGCGGCTGCACTGGTCTTTGGCCTGGGCATGCTGTTGCTGCGTTCGACCGTCGGGGTGCGGTCGATCCCAGAGCGGTTGATGGAGTGGTTGCTCCTGTTCGTCCCGCCCGGTCTGTTCGAGGCGATACTGCAGCGCTTCGGCTTCGACGCCAAGCGCTACGGACTCGATGCCGCCGTCCTGCTGGCCCTGGCTGCCCTGGCCTGGATCGGATACGAAGCCTTGTGGCGCGGCTGGTCGCTCCCAGCGTTGGGCGCGCTCGGACCGGCACTGTGGCTGGTGGTGATGCTGGTGATCATGCCGCTCACCTCGGCAGGCGTGTTCGCCAGTGCGCTGGTGGAGGGTGCGACGGCCAACATTCTCGGCTACCTCGCTATTTCTCTGTCGTATGCCGCCGTACTGATGGGCGTCAGAGTCTGGCTCGACCGCGATGGATACCGTGCGATCCCGCTTTCCGACCGGCGCACGTTGATCGTCACCCTGGGCGGAACCGTTGCCGCGTACGTCGCCGCGTACGCGAGCGGATTACTGTCGCCGACAGCAAATCGAGCACCTAGCATCCTCCTGGTGGATCCGCAAGAACCGGTGCCTTCCGGTGGCTTGGATGCGCCGAATCCGCATCCCCAAGCGGTTTCCTCCCCGGTTGCCGCGGCAGCGGCCGCGCCAACCACTTCGCCGGAAGCGACGACGACCTCACCATCATTGCCGGTGCCCATCGCACCGCGTGAGCTCCAGCGCGATAAAGACGGTGCCGTTCTTCCCTCTGGTCGCGAATCCGGCCAACTTACGTCGGCAATTACCAGCAACCAGGACTTCTACATCGTCACCAAGAATGCCGGCGGAGATCCGCTGCTCAAACCCGACGACTGGCGGCTGCTGGTAGATGGTGAGGTCCAGCGGACATTCCAGTTGGATTACTCCACACTCCGCCGGTTGCCATCGGTCCAGGTCACGAAAACGCTGGAGTGCATTTCGAATTTCGTCGGCAAACCCGAACTGGCGCCATTTGGCGCGGAGTTGATCAGCACGGCGCAATGGAAGGGCGTCGTAGTCCGCGACATTCTCGGATTGACCGGTGGACCAAAACCGGACGCCACCTGGCTGGCAGTTCTTTCAGCCGACGAGTACACCAGCGCCATTCCAATGGAAGTCGCGATGGATCCGACAACGCTGCTGGTGTATGAGATGAATGGCGCAGTGCTGCCCTACGAGCACGGGTATCCGGCCCGCCTGCTGGTGCCCGGACGCTATGGCATGAAAAGCGCCAAATGGGTCATCGGCATGCGACCGATGTCGCGCGAATTCCTGGATTGGTACGCGCAGCGTAATTGGAGCAAAGACGCGATCGTGCGCACGATGAGTCGCATCGACTCGCCCGCGCCGGGGCGATCCGTCACCTCGGGTCAGAGCACCCTGAGTGGCGTCGCCTACGCCGGATCCCGCGGCATCAAACGCGTCGAGTTCAGCTCGGATGGCGGCCAGACCTGGCGCGACGCCGACTTCGTGGAGCCGGCCGCCGGCCAGGATACGTGGATACGCTGGCGCGGCACCTTTACCTATTCGACCGGAACGCCTGTAACCCTGGCCGCAAGGGCGACCGACGGTGGCGGCGACGTCCAGGACGAAGCATTCAGCCTGCCCGAACCCAACGGCGGAACCGGCTGGCCGCACGTCAGCATTGGCGGCTAGCCAGCAGATTCTGCTTTCGTCCAGGAAAAGAAGTCTCTCAACCCTCGGCGGGTTATGGACTTGTGGCCAGGGCCGCCGGGCGGTACCGTGCGCTCGGCCCCTATGGTTGCGTTGCGGTTGAGCCGCTGGACTGTGCTCGTAGTGGTGGCGGTCGCTCTGACGGCTTTGCCAGGTGCCACGGTCGGCGCGCAGCCATGTACGGCAGACCTCTCGAATCTGCAGCAGGCCCTCGGCCCCGCCGTGATCGGCACACCAGTTGGCTGCGAACGCGAGGACGCCGACGGCAACATGCTCCAACTTACGACGACAGGTCTGGCCATCTATCAGATGGATGGAACAACGCTGTTTGCCGCGGGCGACCAGCACTGGGCTCTCGGTGATCACGGCGTAGAGACCTGGACTGCGAACTGGCATAACGGCCTGTTCCCGCCTGCCACTACGCCGGCCCAAACCGGTGACGCCAACCAGCCTTCCATGACGACCGCCAAGGTCCAGACGATGACGGTACTGCATGTGGATGAAGGGTCGACGAACGCTCTGGTTCTGGACGACGCTTCGGGCACGACGCACGCAGCGCAGCTATTGAGCGCCTGCCCTTCCCTGCCGGCCGCGGTCGGCGATCACGTCTTCGTGCGCTCAGACGGGCTCACCACCGACCTCGTCCTGCTGAGCCCGCACCAGACGTGCGCGGTCGCGTCGCTGCGCGCGGCCGACACCGATTAGTTGTGGAGACAGCCTTGCACGATGAGGTTGTGCTGAGAACCCGACGTCAGGTATTGGGCCGCTGCCTCAGCGGCATGGCGTTCCTGGGCACCACCCTGCTGGTCGCCTGCGGCAGTCCGCCCCAGCCGATCACCGTCACGAACCCACCCGCTCCGAACCCCACGTCACCACCGGCCATCCAGCCGGTGGCATCAGTCTCACCGGCGAGCGTCCCGCCTGCCGCTGCTGCCTCGCCTGCCGCCAAGCCGGCTGCATCGCCTGCGCCGGCAGCTTCACCGGCCGCCGTGGCCGCGCCGTCGCCCTCGGCCGCAACCGCACCTGCCGCTGGCGGGGCCGTCGGAAAGCCGATGTACCAGATGGACGCGCTGCACACCGGCCGCAGTCCGTACACCGGTCCGCGCCAGTTCAGCGTCGCTCGCATGATCAACCTGACCTCCCCCAGCCTGCGGCCACCCGATGCCCCCGCGCTCAACACGGCGGAACTTCAGAGTTCGACCGCTATCGGCCCGGACGGCACGATCTACGTCACGACCTTCGCCGGCTGGACGTACGCGCTCAAAGATGATCCGACCGCGAAAGATCAGCTGCAGCTCGTCTGGCGGTTCCGTCCCGCGGAAGGCGGCACTCCCTTGCACTGCACCCCGGCGCTGTCCAAAGACGGCTCGACGGTGTACGTCGGCTATGGCGTTGGCGCTGCCCCGAATCAAAAGGTGGTCCTGTACGCCCTGAAAGCACCGACGAGTGGGCAGGACGCGCAGATCGTTTGGCAGACGGATCTCGGTCCGGGCCCTGCACGGAACAGTCCAACGGTGACCTCCGACGGCACCATTTACTACGTCGACGTTCTCGGGTTGGTCGCGGCCGTCGATCCAACCGGCAAGATCAAGTGGACGGCGCAAACCGGCACGTCTGGCGATGCACCGTACGGTCAGACGATCAAGGTCGCGCCGGCAATCGCGTCTGACGGCACCGTTTACATCACCGCGCTAACCGGCAGCCTGTATGCGGTCGCGCCCCCAAGCGGTACCGGCAATCAAGGCTCGGTCAAGTGGTCATTCGATTTCGGGGAGCACGTCGGGCCAACGCCGTTCCCGTCGATGCCGATCACCAATCTCGGCAATGCTGGCCAGGACGGCATCGGCAGCGGCGCTGCGGCGACGATCGGACCTGATGGAACCATCTACGTCGGCGCCAACAACAGCAACTTCTACGCGATCAATCCCGACGGCTCGATGAAGTGGCTGTACGAAGCGGAACGCGAGCTCGCAGGCATCTGGACGACCGCGGCGCTGAGCCAGGATGCGAGCATGCTGTACTTCGGAGCCAACAAAGGCGGCATGTACGCGCTGAATTCCCGCGACGGCTCACTGAAGTGGCAGTTCAACATCGTGGGTTCGGTGTACAGCTCGCCTGCCCTGGACGCGGCGGCCACGCTGTTCACGGGCAGCACCGTTGGCCATGTGTTCTCGCTGGCCGCGGCCGACGGCACGCGGTACACCGACCTCGACGTCCGAGCACCTGTATGGACGGCGCCATCCATCCGTCCTGACGGTACCGTCGTGGTTGCGGATCGTAGTTCTCGCGTCTACGTCCTGAGCAGCTAGTCCGGCGTAATCTCCACGACCGGCAAGCTGGATCCCGCCCGTAGGGCCATCGCGATTTCCCCTTCATAGTCGAACACCCGCGTCAGCTTGAGCAGTGGCCGCGTGGGTTTCGGCGGTCCACACCCGCCAGACCGCGCCGCCATCTGACGCATCAATTCGACCCGGCGTGCCGGTTCCTCGACGACTTTGGCGGTGCCGCTCATTTCTCGGCGCCCAACCTTCACCCGTACTCGGGGCTCGGCACCTACGTTCGCGTACCACGCCGAGGTGACGCCCCAGCCGCTGAACACGACCAGGTGCCCGTCGAGCAACGGCATGAAGCTCACCGCGGTTGTCCGAGGCAGTCCTGTGCGGCGCCCGCGTGTGGTCAGGAGCAGGATGCAGCGCGATCGCATCAGCTCGGCCAGCGGCCCGATGTACAGGTAGCGGGGCACGCGCAGCATCAGCCGCAACAACGGGCTGGCCCTGCGCCGTCTGAAGCTCGGCTGGTCGCTTAGCGTTCGGACCGTACGGTGGCTACCAGTGCGCGCCCGCGTACGCAGCTCGGGCACTGCTCCGGCTCACGCGTGATGCCGCGCAGGCGGAACAACTCCTGCTCCCCGCTCGTGAACACGAACGAGTCGCCGCACGAGCTGCAGCGGAGTGGTTTATCGCAAACACGATCGGCCATCAATTAGCTCGGGTCGCATGCTAGCAAAGCCGAGACGCCGCACCCAACGCTTCGTTACGCATTCGTGACAGGCCATCCGGCATCACGCCGGTAGCCAGCCAGTGAGTAACTAGACTGGCACTGCCACGGGCAGATCGACCCGCAATCCCGCGAGCGCAGCGTCCATGATGCTCTGGCTCTTGGCATCAATAGCCACCAACGGCAAACGGCAGCTGCCCACGTTCATGCCAGCCTTACCCAGCGCGTACTTCAGCGGGATTGGACTGCTTGTCACGAACAGCGCATCGACGAACGGCATCAGCGAGTGATGAATCTCGGCCGCGCGAGCATTGTCACCAGCCACGAAGGCGTTCATCAGTGCAGCAATCTGTCGCCCGACCAGGTGCGCCGCCACCGAAACAACGCCGTACCCACCAAGCGACATGATGGTGAGAATGTCCGCGTCGTTGCCGCTCCAGACGCGGAACCCGTCTGGCGCGCCATGAATGATCTCGCCAATCTGCTTGAAGTTGGCGCTGGCTTCCTTGACGCCGACGATGTTCGAAACTTCTCGCGCCAACCGCAAGGTTGTGGCGGCCTCCATGTTGCGCGGCGAGCGCGAGGGAATGTTGTAGAGGATCATCGGCAGATCCACTGCGCGAGCGATCGCGCTGAAGTGCTGGAACAGGCCTTCCTGCGGCGGGTTGTTGTAGTAGGGCACGGTGCCGAGAATGCCGTCGACGCCGAGATGCGCCGCTTCGCGCGAGAGCTCAATGCTCTCGGCGGTGTTGTACGTGGTGGTGCCCGCGATGATTGCCGCGTTGCGACGGTGCGCGACCTCGCAGGTAGCCTCCAGTAGCGCAAGCTTCTCCTGATTGCTGAGGGTGGGTGACTCGCCGGTCGTCCCGCAGATGACCAGACCTTCGGTGCCAGAATCGAGCAGCGCTGACGCCAGGCGCTTGGCGCCGTCGAGGTCCAGTGACCCGTTCGCGCTGAACGGGGTGGCCATCGCCGTGAGCAACCGTCCTGGATTGAATGTCATGCGTGCACCTCCTGGCGCTGCTGGCTCGGCCTCCTCAGCCATCCATTTCGAGCCACCAGCTCGAAAACCTGAATCGCATTCAAGGCCGCGCCTTTGCGCAGGTTATCACCTACTACCCACAGCGCCAGACCGCTCGGGTGCGACGGATCGCGGCGGATCCGCCCGACATAAACGGGATCCTGGCCCGTCACGTCCAGCGGGGTCGGGTACTCCGACCGGCTCGGATCATCCACCACCACGATGCCTGGCGCCTCGCGCAGAATTTCGCGCGCATCCCCGGGCGTCATCGGTCGGTCCAGCTCCAGGTGAATCGCCTCCGAATGCCCCACCGCCACGGGCACACGTACGCAGGTCGCGCTAATGGCGAGGTCCGGCGCGGAGAAGATCTTGCGCGTTTCGTCGATCATCTTGCGCTCTTCGCTGTACAGCCCGTCTGCCTTCAGGCCACCAATCTCGGGAAACACATTCAGATGGATCTGGTGTGGATACACCGTGTGTGACGCCGCCGGATCCTGAATCTGTGCTTGCAGCTCGTCGACGGCGCGCCAGCCCGTCCCAGAGACGGCCTGGTAGGTGTCGACGATGATGCGCTTGATCGGATTGACGCGATGGATCGGCCACAGCGCCACCACCATCTGGGTGGTCGAGCAGTTCGGTCCCGCGATGATGCCGTTATGGTGCTTCGCCGCTTCGGGGTTGACTTCGGGCACCACGAGCGGAACGGCCGGGTCCATGCGCCACGCGTTGGACTTGTCCACGTCGAGCGCGCCCGCCCGGGCAACCGCCGGTGCGATGGTCTTCGCCTCGATGTCGCCAATCGCCGAAATAACGAAGTCGAGTCCGTCGTACAGCCGCGGATCGGGCCGCGCCACCTCGACGGTGTAGTCCGTCCCGCGTACGGAGATGCGCTTGCCGCCGCTCCGCTCCGACGCGAAAAGCCGCAGCGAGCCAACCGGCAGTCCAGGCCGATCGCCTTCCTCGAGAATGCGCAGAAACTCCCGCCCCACCTGTCCGGTGGCGCCGACAACCCCAATCGAATAAGTCACGTACTCGCTCCGCTCGTTGTCTCGAGTCGCGTGTCGCGCATCAGTTCGCCGTCGCGGGCGCGTGACCCAAGACTCGTGACTCGCGACTCACGAGAGGCCCATAAGTGTATCCAGCCCACGAATCAGCCCAGGATTAACCTGTTGTGGCACCTGCCGCACGGCAAGTGCCACACCCGGCAGATACGCCTCACGCCCCAGCGCGTCGTGCCTGATGCTCAGCACCTGCCCCAGCGAACCGAACAGCACCTCCTGGTGCGCGTTGAACCCAGGCAGCCGCACGCTGTGAATGCGCACCCCGCCGTCTACCGCGCCGCGCGAACCTTCGAGCGTCCAGCGTTCAACTTGTGGATCTGGGAGATCGGCGCCGCGCGCGGCCCGAATGTCGCGAGCCGTCTGGACCGCCGTTCCCGAGGGCGCATCGACCTTCTTGTCGTGGTGCAGTTCGATGACCTCGGCGGCATCCATGAACCGCGCCGCCACGCGCGCGAAATGCATCATTAACGCGCCGCCGATCGCGAAGTTGGCCGCCCACAATCCAGCCTTACCGTGCTGCTTGAGGACCCGATCGACCTCCGCAAGGTTGTCCTCCGACAGGCCGCTCGTTCCACTGACCACGTGCAGCCCCAAGCGCGCCGCCGCACACAGGAGTTCGGGCGCAGCAGCCCCCGACGTGAAGTCGACCATCACCTCAGCCTGCGGCGCCAGCCGCTCGAGTTCGGAACGCGCGTCGGCGCGACCAAACCCGCCGACCACCTCGACGTCGGCGTATTGACTCAATCCCGTCATCATGACGCGCCCCACCCTGCCGGTAGCGCCCGCCACGATGACGCGCGTCATTCTTCTGGGGTGGGGCTGCGCAGCGATGCGCGCCGCCCCGTGGCCGAGCCACGCGGCCGGTCACCCGAGCTCTCGCGGCGCGGCCGGCGCGCCGGTTCGGCGGCAGGTTCGGCATCGCGCGCCGGCTCGCGAGTGCCATTGCTGCCCTCGCGCTCTCGGTCGCGATTGTCCCCGCTGCTCTCGCGCCGCGGTCCGCGGTCTCGGTCGCGTCCGCCGTAGCCGCCACCTCGACCGCCTCGGTCGCCGCGGTCACCATCGCGTCCGCGCCGCTCGTTGAACGGTCGCGGCCGGCGTTCGCCCTGGTTCATATCGCCGTTGCGCTCGGCGCCGTCTTCGTCGTGCCCGTTCTCGCTTGGCTCCAGGAGCGCTCGCCGCGACAGATTGACGCGGCCTTGGCGATCGATCTCGGTAACCAGCACCTGGATCTCGTCGCCGATATTGACCACATCCTCGACCGTTGGCACCCGGTAATTCGCCAGCTCGGAGATGTGCACCAGGCCTTCTTTACCCGGCAGGATCTCGACAAACGCGCCAAACGGCATGATGCGCGTGACTTTGCCGGTGTAGATCTCACCGGCTTCGACCTCGCGCGTGAGCGACTTGATCCAGTCGATGGCTTTCTGGGTGTTCTCGGCGTTGTTCGAGCCGATATTGACCGTGCCGTCGTCCTGGATGTCGATGCTGGTCTTGGTCTCCTCGGTGATCTTGCGGATCATCTTGCCGCCTGGCCCGATGATGTCGCGGATCTTGTCCGAGTTGATCTTGATGCTGGTGATGCGCGGCGCGTGCACGCTGACCTCGGCCCGTGGAGCCTTGATAACGGCTTCCATCTTGTCGAGGATGAAGAGCCGTCCTTCGCGCGCCTGCGCCAGCGCATTCTTGAGGATTTCCTCGGTGAGACCGGCGACTTTGATGTCCATCTGAATCGCCGTGATGCCCTCGCGGGTTCCCGTCACCTTGAAATCCATGTCGCCAAGCGCATCTTCGACGCCCTGGATGTCTGTGAGAATCGCGTACTTGCCCTTGGCCGTCCCGTCCGCGGTGACCAGGCCCATCGCGACGCCGCCCACAGGTGCCTTGATCGGCACGCCAGCATCGAGCAGCGCCAGTGAGCTGCCACACGTCGAGGCCATTGATGTCGAGCCATTGGAGCTCAACGTGTCCGACACAACGCGGATCACGTACGGGAACTTCTGCTCATCCGGCAGCACTGCCATCAGCGCGCGTTCCGCCAGCGCCCCATGCCCGATATCGCGCCGGCTGGTGCCGCGCAACGGACGCGCCTCACCCACGCTGAACGGCGGGAAGTTGTAGTGGTGGATATAGCGCTTGGGCTCATCCAACCCGATCGAATCAATGGTCTGCTCATCGGCATCGGTGCCCAGCGTGGCCACGCTGAGGACCTGGGTCTGACCCCTCGTAAAGAGTCCCGAGCCGTGTGCACGCGGCAGGACCCCAACCTCGATTGAGATCGGTCGAATGTCCTTGGTGCTCCGACCGTCGGGTCGCCGACCCTTCTTCAGGATCTGGTCGCGGACCAGCTCCTTCTCGAGCGATTCGAACAGCTTGCCGACCTCTTTCGGATCGGCTCCTGACTCTGCGAACTCGGCGATAACCGCCTTGCGCAGGTCGCGCGTGGCATCTTCGCGGCCGCCCTTGTCCGGGTTGTAGATCGCCGCCTCGAGCTCCTTGCCGAGTCGCTTCTGCAGCTTCTTTTTCAGCGCTTCGTCAACCGGCGGCGGTGCGGTCTCTTGCTTGGGCTTGCCCGCCAACCGCCGCAGCTCCTCTTGCGCCTGAATGAGCGGCTGCATGGCGCGGTGGCCGGTCATGATCGCCTCGAGCACGAGGTCCTCGGGCAGCTCCGATGCGCCAGCTTCCACCATGAGCACCGCATCGGCAGTGCCGGCGACGGTGAGCTCGAGATCCGAGTTGTCGAACAGCTCGCGCATGGTCGGATTGACCACGAGCTTCCCGTCGATGTAGCCCATTTTGACGGCGGCCACTGGTCCCTGGAACGGGATGCTGGACAGGTGCAGCGCGCCGCTGGCGCCGATGATGCTCAGAATCGCGGGATCGTTGAGCTGGTCCGCCGACATCACCAGGTTCACCACCTGGACGTCGTTGCGGTAGTACTTCGGAAAGAGCGGCCGGATGGGTCGATCAGTCAGACGAGCCGACAGGATCGCCTGTTCGCCAGGGCGCCCTTCACGCTTGATGAAGCCGCCGGGGATCTTGCCCGCGGCATACATGCGCTCTTCGTATTCAACCGTGAGTGGGAAGAAATCGATGCCTTCACGAGGCTCGGGGGACGACACTGCGGTCGCCAGCAGGACCGTTTCGCCATAGGTGACGAGCACGGCGCCATCGGCCAGACCAGCTACCCGACCCGTCTCGAGGGTCAACTTGCGTCCGGCGAGGTCGACGTCAATTTTATGAACAGCCACGAGTATCTAACTCCTACACACGGCTAAACAGCACTAACTCTGACAGCAGGAACCGCCTGCCTTACTGGACCCCATGCCGCAGCACATCGTTGGGACCACCGGGGTCAGGTGGTATTCGAGAGCACAGCCTCGCAACACGCCGGCTGGCAGCGCCGGCTTGGTCTCCTAGCGTGGCCTGCGTACCGTCGCGCCAACGCCGAACGTCGCGATGCGCCGATCTAGCGGCGCAGTCCGAGGTCGGCAATGAGTTTCAAATAGCGCTCGTGCTCTGTTCGTGACAGATAGTTCAACAATCGCCGGCGGCGGCCCACCATCTTCAAGAGGCCACGTCGCGAGTGGTTGTCGTGCTTGTTTGCGCGCAAGTGCTCAGCCAAGGCATTGATGCGTTGGGTCAGTAGCGCGACCTGCACGTCCGCAGAGCCGGTGTCGCTCGAATGGAGCCGGTGCTTCTCAATCACAGCGGCTCGATCGGCCTCAGCAAGGGCCATACGTTGATCTTTTCTCTTTCTCCTCTATCTCAGTAACCGCAGGAGTATACGGGTTTCCTCTCACTCCCTCGCCACCCAAACCATTCCGCGCCCGTCCCCCGCCAACGTTCATCACCGCCCGCCTCCAGCATCTCCCCACGCTTCCCCTCGCACGGTCGTCACCTCAGCACGCGGTGGTTCTGCGCATTTACCTAGGCCGTCCTCGCCCCGATTACCACTGCGGCGCTCCGCGCCTCTTCCTCTGCCGACCTCTCCATCTTTAGCACCGCGGCGCTCGGCGCGTCTCCTCTGGCACCCACGTCACTGCGCGCTGGCAACATCGCCCCCCGCGCTTCACCTCGCACGGGCGTCACCCCGGCACGCCGTGGTTTTGCGCCGTTTCCTCGGGCCGACCTCGCCCGCTTAGCACCGCGGCGCTCCGCGCCTCCTCTGGC
>JAFAZN010000109.1 GCA_019239775.1 Chloroflexota bacterium | reverse complement strand
GTTCGTCGTCGTGGCCACCCGAATCCACGCCCTCGGCGAAATTCTCTCGCACGTGATCGGGGGCGAAGTTGGCCACGCCGCCGGGTCGGCAATGGACGAAGGCTGTCTCGATAGCCTGCCGTAGAGAGGCCTCCGTGGTGAGGTAGTCCACCGCGTCATGGACGAACACCGCGTCGAACACGCGGCCGAGTCGCAGCGTGCGCATATCGCCCTGCACGTGCTCGCAGTCGGGGTTGAGGCGCTCGCTCAGGGCCAGCATCTGCGGGGAAGAATCGGACAGGGTGACGTGACGGATGTGCTGCTTGTAGTGCGAGGCCATATGGCCGGCGCCAGAACCCAACTCCAGCAAGGTACGGGGTGCAGCGCCGAGCGCATCCGTCAACAGGTGCAGGTAGAACGCTGCCTCCTCGGGGTAATCCTCCGGCGCAGTCAGTAGCGGATACCAGTCGGCCAGGTCGGTGTAGAGGTGCGGCTGGTGCTCACTCATCTTTCCTATGTGGTCCCGCGGACACTTTATCCGCCCTTGTTCTGGTGCCAGGGTAACTGCGCCGCGAGACCCAGACGGACGGCGAAAGCACCGTACTCCTGAGGCGAAAACACCGTAGTTCCCCGGACTCGCGCCGTCGCATTGCTGGCGATACTGGCCATCACCAGCATGGGGAAAGGAGTTCGGAAAGAGAACATGACACACACAACTGAGGTCGTGCGCAACGGAATAGATACCAGCGTCCTGTTTGCGACACTCGATGCGATCAAGCAGCAGCCTGAGTTGGCGCGGTTTCAGTTCCGTGCCCGCAACATCTGGCTTGGCGGGGCGCACAATCGCAGCACGCTCAAAGGGTTCTACGGCGCTGGACGGGAAGACACTTCGCGTACGCAGGAGTTCATCATCGATGCCGGAGAACCGGCTGTGCTGCTCGGGACGGACACAGGTCCAAATCCCGCGGAAGCCTTGCTTCACGCGCTCGCAGCGTGTTTGACGACCTCACTGGTATATGTCGCCGCAGCGCGCGGTGTCCGACTCACACGCGTGGAATCCAGGCTGGAAGGCGACATGGACCTCCGTGGTGCGCTGGGACTGTCGGACGACTACCGCAACGGATTCGAGCGGGTCCGCGTGACATTCAGCATTGAAGGTGAAGCCCCGCCGCAAAAGCTGCGGGAACTGGTGGAGCGCGCACAACAACGCTCCGCCGTCTTCGACATGGTTGCACACGGTGTGCCGGTGGAAGTTTCGGCGATTATCCCAGAAGCGCTGGAGGCGAACGCCAATGGCACTGCTCGAACTTCAGCCTGAAACGAGCGCCGGCGCACGCCTGGTGGAGTGCGCCGAGGCGCTCACGGATCAGTTGGGCGCGAAAGCAACTGAGCACGATACGGCCGGCACGTTTCCGTTCGAAAACATCCAGCTCTTGAAGCAGGCTGGTTACTTTGTCGCGCCGGTTCCTGAGCAGTTTGGCGGCCAGGGTGTCGAGTCCCTCCACGACATCCTGGTGGCCTCCAGTCGATTGGCGCGCGGCGACGCATCAACCACGATCGGCCTGAACATGCACCTGCTCGTGGTGATGAACATTGCCAGGCGTTGGCGCACGGCTGCGTACCGCGGCAACGAGCGTCGAGCGACGGCGTTTGCGCGCTCGCTCGAGACGATAGTCACAGATGAAGTGGTCATCGCCGCCGCGATCAGCGAGCCGCAGCAACACTTAGCGCATCCGAATACTCGCGCCGTGCGCAACGAGCATGGGTGGCTTCTCAATGGGCGAAAGATCTTCTGCACCATGTCACCGGCGGCGTCCATCTTGCTCGTCTCCGTCACCTATGATGACGGAGCCGGCACCCTGCTGTACGGCTACGCGGAGGTGCCCGTAAATACTCCCGGAGTGATAATCCACGATGACTGGGACGCGCTCGGAATGCGCGCCTCCGGCAGCAACTCGATCACGCTGTGCGATGTCCAACTGCCGGAGTCCGCGCTCCGCGGCGGCTTTCCTGTCGGAAGCGCCATCGGATACATCGAGCGGAATCTCGCGAATGGGCTGTTTCACGTATCCACATCGCTCGGAATCGCTGAATCGGTGCACGAGGCAGTTATCGAGAAACTTGCCATGTCCGCGGATGGACACGTCGGCGCCGCGGAGCAGATGCTCGTGGCCGACAATGCAATGTCGCTTTCGGCAATGCGCGCGACGTTCGCCCGTGCGGCAACTCTGGTCGATCGATTCGATCTAGCGCACCTGCAATCCGATCCAACTCCAACTGAATGGAACGGGCTGTTCGCTGAAGTCCAGACGGCAAAGGCATTCGTCCAGAACGCCGCTACGCAGATCGTGGAGCGCGCGATGCTGCTGTGCGGAGGCGCCGCCTACAGGCGAACGCACCGCCTTTCGCGCGCCTACCGGGACGTGCGCGCCGGCGGGTTCATGCATCCGCTCAGCACGCTGAAGGCATACGAGTTCATCGCCCGTGCTTTGCTCGGGCTGGAAGCCTCGCTCAGTTGAGGCGAGTTGCTTAGACTGCGGCAGATGGGGATGGGCGCGACGCTGATCGGACGCGAAAAAGTCTGTGAGGAGCTTGGGGGGAGCATTGCTGAGGCGGCGCGCGGACACGGCGGGCTCGTATTGCTCAGTGGTGAGTCCGGTGTGGGCAAGACACGCCTCGTGAAAGACGTTCTGGAAAGGACTCCGATGATGGCAGTCGTGGTACCGGCCAGCCCAGCCACCGCGACGGCATATGGACCGATAATCGCAGCGCTGCGCGGACTGCGTCGCGCATTCGGTGATGATGCCCTCGCGCAGAATCCGCTACAGGGTTCTCTAAGGGCATTGCTGCCCGAGCTGGGGTCTGGGCCGGGCGAGGTCGACCGCGCGATCCTGTGCGAGGCGGTACGGAATGCGTTCGAGCTCGCGGGGCGACAAGAGCCGTGCCTCGTGTTCCTGGACGATCTTCACGCGGCCGACAGCGCCACGCTGGAGTTGCTGCCGTACCTGGCAACGGAGCTACGTGAGGCCACGGTGCTGATCGTCTGCGCCTACCGCAGCGATGAACTTGGCAGGGATCACCCCGTGCGGCGTATGCGTCTGGAGTTGCGGCGCGGCGGCCCGCTTCGGGAAATCCAGGTGCCATTACTCGGTGCGGACAAAACCACGGCTCTGGCCACCCAGTTGCTTGGGGAACGCCTGACTGATGCCCTGGCGCGATTGATCTTCGAGCGATCCGACGGGCTCCCGCTGTTCGTCGAAGAGCTCACAGCTGAGTTGGTATCGGGACAACGTTTGCGACAGACGCCGAACGGACTGGACCTCGCGCAGGACGCGGCGTTGCTGCTGGTCCCGGAAACCGTCCGCGACCTCGTCCTGCTGCGTGCCGCGCGCCTGGAGGAGAGGTCGCGAGCTGCGCTGGAGGCGGCCGCTGTCGCTGGTGTTTCATTCGAGCTGGACCTCGTCGCGGAGTTGGGTGGTGGAGACCATGATGATCTTGACGCGCCGCTCAGCGAAGGACTGATCGTCGCGGGCGAGTCCGGATCAGCATCCTTCCGGCATGCGCTGGTACGTGACGCCCTTTACGCGGACATACCCGTGCCGCGACGACGCGCTATTCACCGCCATCTGGCAGAGATCCTGTCCCGTCGACGGGCCACCTCACCGGTCGTCCTCGCCGAGCACTGGCTGGCAGCACGTGAGCCGGACCGGGCACGTCGAGCGCTGCTCGTGGCAATGTCGGAAGCTTGCAGCGTGCACGCGTACACGGAAGCGGCAAAGGCCGCCCGACGCGCTCTCGAGCTGTGGCCGGACGGCGAGGAGGTGGAGCGTCTCTGGGTTCTCGAGCGGCTGGGCCACTGTGCGCAAATCAGCGGAAATCTGTCGCAAGCGGTGAGCGCCTGGCGAGAGCTCGCCGACGCCTACGAAAAAAGCGGTGCCTCTCTGGAATTGGCGGATATTCAGCGCCGGCTGGCTGGCGTATACGAGTTGCAAGGCGCGTGGACGCGCGCGCTGACCTTGCGCGAATCAGCCGCGGAGGCATTTGTCGCACACGATCGGCCGGCTGATGCGGCCACAGAGCGTCTTGCCGCGGCCATCCACCTTCGCCTTGCAGGACGATTCACCGCCGCCATGACACTGCTGGCAACCGCTGAGGAAGAAGCGAAGCGTGCCGATCGACTCGACCTCCTGGCGCGTATTCTCGGTCTGCGCGGAAACCTGCAGGCGCGGTTAGGACAGATCGAAGCGGGCGTGGCGGTTGTTCGAAGTGGTCTGGCTGTTGCGCTGGAGCACAACCTCACCGGGGTGGCAGCCGAGGTCTATCAACGCCTCGCGGATGCGCTCGAACAAGGGAGCGATTACCGCGCGGCCCGAGCGACATACATCGAAGCCGCCGATTTCTGTCAGAACCAGGGAGCATCTGCGACCGAGCAACTCTGCAGAGCCTGCATGACGGTTGTGCTGCGTCAAACCGGCGAGTGGCAGCAGTGCATCGAGGTCTCGCGCGACGTGCTCGCGTCGGGCGTGGCATCCACCCACGCGCGCACAGTGGCGCTCGGGATGTTCGGTTCAATCCACGTCCTTCAGGGCGAACCCGGTCGTGGGCGCCCGCTGCTACAGGAGTGTGTTCGCCTGGCGCAGCACATCGAGCTCGCTCCGATGCAGATACTGGGCGCCTGGGGTCTCGCAATGGTGGACGACATGGAGGGACTGAGTGAGCACAGCGTCCAGCGCTGTCGCGAGTTCCTCCACATCTGGGCCCAAACCGAAGAGCGCCATTTCGCCATTCCGGCGCTGCGCTGGGCGACAACGCTGTTCGCGACGCATCAAGCCGCGAGCGATGCACGCGCGTGTGCGAACGCACTGGCCGACATTGTGGCAGCAACCGGTGCGGTGGAGGCAGTTTCTGCGCTCGCGCACGCTTTGGGCGAGGTCAGTTTGATGGACGGCGACGCGCGACAGGCGGTGGAGCATTTCTCGCAAGCGCTCGACAACCTCGAAGCGCTGGAGTTGCCTTTTGAGCGTGCGCACACGTCGCTCCGCATTGGACTGGCCTTCGTGGTGGCAGGCGAACGTCAGCTCGCGGTCGAACGCCTTGTGGAGGCTTACCGGTCGGCGCGTAAGCTTGGTGCGCGGCCACTCGCCAGCGACGCAGCGCGTGAACTCGCCACGCTGGGAGAAGCCGTCGAGGGAAAGCTGGGCCGCCGTGCCGCCAGCGACCTGGAGCGGGGCGGACTCACGCGTCGGGAGCTCGAGGTTCTCCGGCTCGTGAGCGACGGTCACAGCGATCGAGAAATTGCGCGCAGGCTGGTGCTCAGTCCGCGTACGGCTGAAATGCACGTCGCAAACGGGATCGCGAAACTTGGTTGTCGGTCACGCGCCGAGGCAGTCCGACGCGCGGCGGAGCTTGGGCTTCTGGAGAGCGTCGCGCCTCGCGCTGCCCTGCCCACGAGACGAGTCCAGTGAGCACATTCACGCTCCGTCGGACGGGAGTTGTGGCTGCTTGAACCAGCTCCGGAAAGCAGGGCACCGATCTTTACCGTTGCGGCTAGCTGTTGCAATCGCCAGCGAGTACATCGACAGCAAAAGGGACTGCCTCCGCCCGAGGACGTCACCTCACGCTGCTACCAAGATCCCGGCGAGCAGTTCGATACCTTGGTCCTGGAACATACATGCCAATGCATGTAGCCCGTTGATTTTACCACGCAACTGCGAGTACGATAGCGGGTTATTGAAAGCCAGAATTAGCACTAATTGACGCGGTAACAAGAACAACTAACCGAGTAGTTCTCCTGGCTCAACGCGCTGACCGGCAGCATCGTGTTCGTCCACGACGTGCGCCGCTGCGCGACTGCCCTGTACGAAGGCGGCCACGTCGCAGAGTTGCGAACCATCTCGCCCCGTATGTCCCAACGTCATGGGAGGTGCCCCGAATCGACCTGGGACCACACTCCTGACGGCGGCGATAATTGGAGAGCTGCGCCAACACAGCAGCTTTGAACTCCGGGGGTAGCACACACAGAGCGTGCCGATGGCTGCGCTACGCACGCGAAACGATCCGTGAACCACAGAGAGAGTGTCTAGAGAGACGAAGTCATGGTGCGTCTCAGGGGTCGAGCGTGAACGTGACCGAGTCCGCGAGTGGCAAGGTGTGTGTTGGGCAGAAGTCGCACACGATCCGGTTGTTGGCATCTCGGCGCACGCCCCAGTAGGTGTACGAGGCGAGCACTGAGTACGTTCCTGGCGCGTATTTGCCATCGGATGTGTCAATGTCGGCATCGATAGTGCCGTCAGCGTCGGCTGGCACCGAGCCGCCTTCCACGATGTTGTTATTGGCATCGAAGACCGTCACGTCGAGCTGGTTGGTGATCAGTGAGAAGTTGACAAAGCCAGTGCCGTGCACGTGCAACGTGGAGCCCAGCGCCGCGTCATCTGGTGTGATGC
>JAFAZN010000244.1 GCA_019239775.1 Chloroflexota bacterium | reverse complement strand
AGTGATGTCCACCTCACGGAGTGATGTCCCCTTCGAGGCCGCGAACAGGTAACCGGCTACCAGACCTCCTGCGCCACCTCCTGAACAACGCGCAGTTTGCTCCACTGCCGCTGCTCGTCGGGCGCCGAGCCCATACCGCAGCGTGGGCACAATGCCAGCTGGTCCAGCGGCAGAACGCGACTCGCCTCGCCAAGGCGCTCCTTCAAGTATTCCGGTGATTCGACCTCGCCGTGATTGCTCACCAACCCCAGGACCGCCACTTTGTCGGACGGCATGAAGCGAAGCGAGTCGAAGGTGCCCGCGGCCTCGCTGTCGTACTCCAGCAGGAAGCGGTCGAAGTGCAGCTCGCTATAGAGCTGCTCGGCGATCGCGTCATAGGTACCCTCGCGATGCCACCCGGGCCCGCCTCGACCACCCGAGTTACCGCGGCAGATGTGCACAGCGAACGTCACGTCGGGAAATCCGTCAATCAACGCGTTGTCCGCTTTGATGGAACGCGTCATATTTGCACGTGGGTCCTCGCCACGAGCGTGCATCCGTTCGAGCAGTGGTGGATCGACGTACGCCGTGTACCCGGGCTCGTCGATCTGGATGTACCGACAGCCGGCAGCCACCACCTCCGCGATCATCTCTCGCTCGATGGCCACCACGTCGGCCAGAAAAGCCTCCATATCCGGGTAGACCTGCCGCGACGTCTCGTATTCGAACCGCTGTGAAATGCGGTCGGGTCCGGTGAGCGTAAGTTTCACCGGATGGCTCGCCAGGCGACTAGCCAGCGCGTACTCATCCGCCAGCAGATTGTGCTCGAACTTCAGCCGATGCTTGACAGGCAGCCGGTTGTAGATCGCTGTCCCCGGACCGCTCACTCCAGTTTCGATCCGGTGCGGCGCCGGTGGCTCGGCTACTCCGGTGCTCGTGTCTCGACTGGCCGAGCGGCGACGCGGCACATACGGCTCTGCATCGAAGCCCGAGACAGCACCGCCGAAACTCTGCTGAAAGCCCGCGAATCGCAGGAATTCACCGTCGGTGACCACCGGCAAGCCGATTTGCTCCTGGTGGCGGATGACGTCGCTGACGGCGCGCTCCTGCGCCTCCTTCAACTCAGCATCGTCGATACGCCCTTCGTAGTGCTCGACGTACTGCTCGCGTAGCCAATCCGGCATGCGGAGTGCGCCGGTATGATCGCAGCGTACGGTGTGAAACGGTGTTGGCATGTTCGTAGTCCGTTGATGAATGACGATGTCGTGGCCGCGATCCGTTCAGGCCAGCGGCCGCGACTTCGAACCAGGTCCACCACTATTGTTGCGGATGTCGGCTGCGGTCACTTCGTCCACCCCGCGGGGCCAGCGCCGCTCGAGTGGGTCCACCACGTTGAACGAAAGCCGACCGATATTGGTGATCTCCATCTCGACGTGATCGCCGTCCTGGAGCGCGCCAAGCCCCTGGTGGTTTGTACCCATGAACAGGACATCTCCCGGCTGCACCGGAGTCAGCGCCGTCGCCCAAGCGATGGACTCGGCAATACTGTGCGCGAGATCACTCGTGTTGTAATTGGGACGGAGCTCGCCGGTTACCCACAACCTCACATCCAGATTCTCCGGATCGCCGATGGCGTCCCTGGTGGTAACACAGGGGCCTAGCGGCGAAAACCCGTTATACGACTTGTGAGCGGCCAGCGGCATGCGCGTGCGGTCGATGCCACCACCTCCACCGGGCGGCGGCGGCATGCGCGCCGAAACGTCGACGCCGCAGGTGAACCCGAACACGTGCTCCATGGCCTGCGCCTCGGGAATGTGGTCCCCGGCTTTGCCAAACACAACCACCAGTTCGGCTTCGTGGTGGAAAATGTTCGCATCCACCTCCGGCAGGACAACTGTCGCTCCATTGCCGACGATCGAGTCGGTGGATTTGAGGAAGCCCCACATCGGTGATGGCTCGCGGTGCCCGTTCTCGCGGTAGTTGCCGCCCATCGCCAGGACCTTGGCGCGCGGCACGGGTGCCTTCAGGATGACCGACTCGAGCGGAAGCGCCACCGACTCGTTCGCCATCGCCGTGAGCCGCGGCTCGAGCTCATCGAAGCGCTCGATGATAGCGCGCATCCCGTCGTGCCCGCCCAACGGCAGGACCAGTTTGCTGACGTCGACGATGCCGCGCTCGGTCCAGACGCCTGGACGCCCTTCGTTGAAAACCACCAGTTTCATGCTGTCAAAAGCAGATGGTATTCGCCGCCTGTCGGTTTAGTTCAGCGGTTCAACGGACAGACCAACGGCGACAGTAGTGGCTGCCATATCCGCGACTCCTTCCGTGATGCCACGAGGCACGCCACGCAGGGTCGATCGGATCACCGCTCCTACCGCATACTGCCCCCCTGCCGCTCGCCGCTCAGGAAGCGGCGGCGGCACCGGCGTAGGTCTTGATGAATTGCATCGCGAGATCGCGATCGCGTGCGCGCGAGATGCCGCACTCTGACGCGATACCGAAATTCTCAACGTACTTGCGTGCGGCAGCCACGCGCTCGAGCGTGCCATCCACGCCGTCCTGGGCGTGCACCAGTCCAAGGTAGAGCTCCGTCTCAGGGTTGAGTTGGAGTTCCCGCAGCGGCGCGTAAAAGGCGTCATCGGTCCGCTCGATCGGCACGGGCATGTGGAGCCACGTGATGGACCGCGGCACGCTGCGCGCAATCAAGTTGGCCATTTCGACCATCTTGGTCGCATCTTCCGGCTCGACGAAGTGACGACCGTCATAATCTCCATAACACAGGTGGAACCCGAGTTCCACATCATTCGGCACTGCCCCACCGAGCCGTCCGAAGGTCTCTGAGAACACCTGCTCCATCCCCGGAAACGGCGGAGAACTCTCCCTGCGCCCGTCCCACTGGACCATTTCGATGCACACGTCCCATTGGACCGCGAGGTCCTTGTGCGGAATCCAATCGCACACCCGCTGCACCTCCCGAAGCATGGCAGCTTCGTACGCCGGGTACACCTGCTGGGCATCGGGCTGCTGCACGAACGGCATGATCACCGCCCACGGAGTAGGCAGCGCCACCTGGAACTTTACGCCTGACGGAATCTGCCCCGCGCCTCTGGCTTTGAGAAAATCTTCGTAACCGGGACGCGCTTCGCGCGCATACCCGAGCTCGCCAAAGTGGATGGCCTTTGGCTCGACGCCATCGGCCAGCTTGAGCGGTACCTGCCCCTGCCCGACCTGTGCCAGCAAGGGGTTCGCCCGAAGAACGGGTATCTGCCAGCTGATCCATAGCCGCCTGCCGTGCGGCTCGCCGTCGGGAACGCGCTTCAGATACGGACCACAGTGCTCGCCGATGGCGGCAAAGACTTCCTCTGGGGTATCGAGGGCAACGCTGCCGACGAAATGTACGTTGGCCATGCCGTGCCTATCCTTTCTTGCGCCTGGTGCGCTTCGCGTGACGGGCCAATTGTTTCACGTGACGGTCCAATCGCGCGGCGTGACGAGCCAATCGCGCGGCGTTACGGGCCAATTGTTTCACGTGACGGGCCAATTGTTTCACGTGACGGGCCAAATTCACCCGCCATGTGCTCGCGCGGCAGCAGCACCAGCGGCAGCAACGGCACCAGCGGCAGCAACGGCACCAGGAGCACCGGCAGGCGCGAGCAGCGGCGGTGGCAGGAGCAGCCACAGGTGGCGCTGGCAGCGGCGGCGGCGCCATATATGATCCTCGATATGAGCACGGCGCTGATTACGGGCTGCAGCAGCGGCTTCGGCATCCTCATCGCCAGGACCCTCGCGTCGCACGGCCACCACGTCTACGCCTCAATGCGCCAGATGGATGGGCGAAACGCAGGTGCCGCGCAAGATCAGCGCGATTGGGCGCGCACCCACACTGTCGCGCTAGAAACCCTGGAACTGGATGTCAGTTCCGACGAATCCGTCAAGCGCGCCGTCGATCGCATCCTCGCGGACGGCAAGAGCATCGACGTCGTGGTGAATAACGCGGCGATCAGCTCCTTCGGACCGCTCGAGGCGTACACGAGCGAACAGATGCTGGACCTGCTCAGCGTGAACGTGGTGGGCCCGATGCGCGTCAACAATGCCGTACTGCCGACGATGCGCCGCCAGCACTCCGGACTGATCATCTGGATTACCAGTACGCTGGGACGCGTCTTGCCCAGCATCGGCGGGCTGTACCCGGCCACCAAATGGGCGGCCGAGGGATTCGCCGAAAGTCTGCATTATCAGCTGCGGCCATTCGGCATCGACGTGGTCATCCTTGAGCCGGGCTCGTTCCCTACGCCAGCGACGTGGAAGGGCGTCGATCCCGTGAGATCGGCGATTGTTTCTGAGTACGCGGCCGCGCTGCCTCCGAGTGATGCGGCGCCGGTCGAACCCGCGCCGGACTACACGCCGCCGGATCCGCAGGAGGTCGCCGACGCGGTCAAAGGGCTCGTGGACATGCCGGCCGGCCAGCGCCCGCTGCGGCTCGTCGTTGGTCCGGTATTCACCGAGGGCGTGGCGGACTACAACGCAACCTACCTGCAAGTGCGTACCAATCTCGAGCGCTCATTGCAACGCCCGGATCAGGCGATCACCTGGACTCCCGACGCACAGGCGAGAACCTCGTAGACGCGGGCGCCGCCGCGCCCGGCGGGCAGATCCTATATGATCGCAACCAAGCCCATGCCTGAACGTACCCCTCCTCCAATCGACTTCGAGGATCTCGATACGGTGTCGGACGACGAACGCGACGCGCGGCTCATCTACCTCTGGCGCGACCGTCGGCCGCTTTACAACGTGTATGCCGAAGCGCTGATGCTCGACTACGCACCCGACTACTGGAAGCGTGCGCGATGGGGTATCGGCATGTTCGGCCAGCCAAATCGAGTCGCGGTGGTGCTGCTCGCCGTCCAGAACATCCACAGCTACACGATGCTTGGCTGGGAGACCGGCATTCGCAATGAATCCGACAACCTGCGGCGGAACGGAGCGACCCGCGCGCAGCTGATGGAGCTCGTGATCTTCACACAGCTGTATGGCGGTATGCGCGGGCTCGGCCATACCTATCACGCTGTCGGCGATATGCTGCCAGTGTGGGGCGATCCGCCGGCGCTGCCCAGTGACTACGACGCGCTCGTGTGGCCGCAAGGCTGGGCACCAGATGCGGAGGCGTTCAAATGCGGTCTGGACCTGTCAACGCGAAAGTTGACCGACCCCGACAAGAGCAACTTGACGGCCTGGTATGAACGAACAGTCGGATACGTGCCGAACTCGGTCATGTGGGCGATGAAGTACGACCCGGAATTCGTCAAAGTGAATCGCGCGAAGTGGGAGGTTGCGATCAAGACGCTGCCCAAGCAGGTCGTACCGTATATGCTGCTGCGACACCACACGATTACTGGCAATCGTGACGGCTTGCGCGAAGCTGCACTCCTGGCGAAGGCGTGGAACATTACGCCGGAGTGGATCGTGAAAGGCATAACGTGCAGCGCCTACTACTTCACGAATTTCGAAGGCCTCTATGCGGCGCACGATGCCTTAGACGGAATCCTGGACTGAGACAATGGAAATCATCGACGCCCAGGTCCATCTGAATCAACTCACGCCAGACTGGAAAACCGCTCCACACGACGAGGTGCTCGCGACCGGCGTTCAAGCCATGGACGCGGTTGGCATTGACAAGGTGCTCATTGGCGAGGCGCAGGGGTTCAGCCCGAAGATGTTGCCGGTGGGGGAAGAGCTGCCCAACGGTGCCGTTCGCACGACCTACCCGTTCTCGGAGCGCGCTGTGCAGCTGCATCCGGATCGGTTCATTTATCACGTCCGCGTTGACAGTCGGGATCCGGAGCTCGATCGAATCCTCTCAGAAGTGCACTCTCACCCGGGCGCGCACAGCATACGCATCGTCCCCGTGCCACAAACCGGCGAAGTGGCCCGGCTGGAGCGAGGGGAGTACGACGCGTTGTTCGCGGCGGCAGAGCGGCACCGGGTGCCGGTCTTCGCGTGGGTTCCAGGGCGCGCCCACTTGCTGGAACCCTATGTGAAAAAATTCCCGAAACTGCAATTTATCGTGGACCATTGCGGCGTTGGCGTTGCACCGCTTCGCATGGGCGAGCTGCCGGTGACCATGGCCACGTCGTTGACGCCAACTCTTTCCGAACGGGTGGCCGAATTGGGTCGCGTATGCGAGCTGGCGCGCTACGCGAACATTGCGATCAAGTGGTGCCATGCGCCCGGACTGCTATCCGAGGAAGAGTATCCCTATCGTGACCTGATGCCGTTGCTGCGCAAAGTGATCGATGCATTCGGTGTCGAGCGCATCATGTGGGCCAGCGACTACACCGTCGCGCGCGATCAGAATGGCAATTCTTGGGCGCAATGCCTCTACTACATTCTTGATTCGACGGAGCTCACCGACAGCGAAAAAGAGTGGCTACTCGGCGGCAGTCTCCGGCGCGCGCTCGATTGGTCCAGCTAGGCCACGGCCTGCGGCGCCTCACGCCGTGCGCAATGCCACCGTAGGCGGTAGCCGAGAGGCTCGAACGGCGGGCATCAGCCCGGCGGCCACGCCGATCAGGATGGCCGAAGCGATGCCGCCCAACCAGGCCTCGATGGGGATCACCACGTCCCAACTCTTCGCACTGGCGTACACGGCGGTTGCCGCGGCACCGGCCAGCACGCCAACCAGCCCGCCGATCAGGGCGAGCAAAATCGACTCACCCAGAAACTGCATTCGGATCTGGCCCTGCGTTGCACCAAGCGCGCGACGCAGGCCAATCTCGGAGCGGCGTTCCAGGACCGAGATGATCATGATGTTGGCTACACCAACGGCGCCGACGATCAATGCCACCACTCCGAGCCCGAGAAACAGGCTGTTGAACGCCCCCGCCGCGGCGGCGCGGGCGGTGAGAAGGTCGGATGGCCGGCTGACGTTGACCTCGTTCGGTGCCTCGGGGTTCGCCGTTTGCGCCAACAGCGACTGTACCGCCACCTCATGACCGGTTGCGGCCCGCAGGTAGATGGAGCTCGGCGGGCCGGCCTCCGCCTGGCCCCGCACCATGCCGACATACGCGAGATACTTCTGGGCGGCCGGATAACCGATTAATGCGCTGCTATCAACTTCGGGCGCCAGCGGCGCGGGCTCCAGAATCCCCGCGATATTGAACCACTGCTTTCCCAGCCAGATCCGCTGATCGGGGTAGACCCGGTCGATCCCGAGCCGTTGCGCAGCAGCCGATCCGAGGACCGCGACGGGCTCGCGGGCGGTGCCCTCGTTGAGCCAGCTCCCGCGTGCGACTCCGGTGCTCAACACGGGCAACAGGTTCAAGCTGGTGGCCCGCACCTCCAGGCCACCGTTGTTGCCCACTGGGATCATCGGGTTGCGATAGACCTTCGCGTCCTTGATCAGGGCCGTGTCTGTGACCAACTGGACGTTGTCCAGGTGGGTGATGCGCGCCGGCGCTTCCCGTGGCAGCTGCGCCGCATGCCCGCCAAGACTCTGGCCCGCCTCAACAGTCAGAAGGTTCGTACCCAACTGGTCGATTTCTGCCAGCAACCCGGCCTGCGACGAGGCGGACAAGCCGAGGACGCCCACGATGGCTGCCGTTCCGATGGCGATGCCGAGCGCGGACAGGGTGGCGCGCAGCGGCCGAGCGCGCAGCCCGGTACTGGCCACGCGCAGCGAGTCCCGCAGCCGTAATCGTCCGCCCCCAAGCGTCGTGACAGCTCTCGCCTGAGGCCCAGCACCGTGCCGCGGCACAGAGACGGGGCGCGTATCCCAGACCACCTGGCCGTCCAGCACCCGAATCTGGCGAGGCAGCTGATCGGCGAGGCCCGCGTCGTGCGTGATCATGACGATGGTGGAGCCATCGGCGTTGAGCTCACGGATGAGCTCCATGATCGATGCGCCGGTGGTGCTGTCGAGGTTGCCGGTCGGTTCGTCGGCGAGAACGATCGATGGACGCCCGACGAGAGCCCGGGCGATCGCAACCCGCTGCCGTTCGCCGCCAGAGAGCTTGGTGGGTTTGAAGTTGGCACGTTGAGCGAGGCCGACTTGTGCGAGTGCCTCATCCGCACGCCTGCACCGCTCGGCCGCGGGGACGCCGGCGTAGAGCAACCCGTCGGCGACGTTCTCGCGCACGGTGGCATGTTCGGCCAGGAAAAACTGCTGGAACACGAAGCCGATCTCCCGAGCCCGCAGCAGCGACAGCTCGCGGTCACTCAGACGCGCCGCGTCGACCCCACCGATCCGGAGCGCGCCGCTGCTCGGCCGCTCCAGAGTCCCCATGACGTGCAGCAGCGTGGACTTGCCCGATCCGGAGGGCCCGACGATGGCGACCAGCTCGCCACGGCAGATGGAAAAGGACACCGCTCGGAGGGCGGGCACCGGCGGCTGCTCACCGTCGTCGGCGTAGACCTTGGTTATTCCATCCAGTTCCAGAACCGGGTCGTTGCTCATAACGACGGCACGACCACCTGATCGCCTTCCGCGAGATCGCCGTCTACCTGGACGCGTCCGCTTGCGGTGTCGAACAGACCCAGCTCCACGGGGACCAGCTCGCGCCGGTTGGCATCGCGCACGACCTCCACCGCGTATCCGCCACCGGATTTCCCGACGAGCGCGGTCACCGGAACGCTCAAAGCGCTCTCCACTCCGTCGGTTGTGATTTGCACCTGGACCGGCGCCTTGTCCAGGCCGCCCGCCGTAGCTGGGTCGTCGAGAGCGATATACGCCGGGATCGTCGCGGCGCCGGCGGTAGCGTTTTGTCCGGTAGGGACCTGGGCGACCGTCCCTAACCGGTCCACTTTTCCGGTGGCCGATTTGTTGCCTGGCAGCGTGATCTGGGCAGGGTCGCCCTGTTTCACCTCACCCTGTTGCGACGCATCGAGGTCCACTTGCACCTCCAATGAATCGGATGTGGCCAACAACACCTGGGTGCCCGGTTGGGCAGCTCCACCAAGCAGGACCTGTGTGCCAGGCTGGGCGGATCCACCAACGTCGCCGGTTACCTTGGCAACGCGCACCGGCTCCGGCAGGAAGACCGCGTCGTCGAGATACAGCTCTCCGGTGACGTTGGCGGCCGTGTCGTGCTGGAGCACCCTGAGAGCCCGATCCGTCATCCAGGTGAACGCGCTGCCCTCGGGGTCGCCATCGTAGACATCGACGCCGGCTTTGGCGTCGTAGCCCAGCGTGTGCAGGTTCCGATTGAGCTGTTCGACGTCCTTGCCGATGTAGCCGTAATGCAGGTCGCGGTAGGCCGGCAGCGTGCCACAGAGCAGCAGCACCGGCGTGTTGTCGACGCGATACAACACCTCGCCGCACCCGATCCGATCGCCGTCACCCGGCAGCTCGGTATATCTGCCGAGGGCCTGGTTGATCACCGAGTACGGCGACCCGTCCGATTGCGCTCGGTAGGTCAGCGTTCCGTCCAGGGAGACCATGGCCAGGAGCTTCCCGCGTTCCACCCTCGCGGTGTTCGGCGGCGGCTGTGCGGCCGCGGTCGCCTGCTTCGCGCTGGATACGGCCACCACGCCACCGGTGGCGGCTACGCCGACCAGCACGGCGACTCCGGCCACCACCCATTCCTTCCGCTTCACCGTGCGGCCACGACGCCTGCATTCGCGGCAAAATCGCGGCACTTCTGCATCGCGGCGTTGAGCGCAGCAAGGCCATTTCCCGTGGCGGATGGGACCCGATCCGTGTCGACGAGAGGATCATCCGGGCCTGGGTCCGGGAAATCCTTTACACCGTTGTCGCGGATGCATTGGGCGAACTTGACGGCATTCTCCTGCTCCTGGGCGGTCCGCTTGTGCCCCACGAATCCCGCTGGCTGCAGGTCTTTACATGCGGTCATGGCCTGCTTGAAGGCCGCGCTGCTGGTGTCTATCGACGAGCCGTTCGCGATGCCGTCGATGGTGTACGTGCCCGACGCATCCGGGTCCGGGAAATTCTTGACGCCGTTGGCGCGCATGCACTCGGCGAACTTCGCCGCCTGCTGACGAGTGCTGGCGGTATTGTTGCCAGCGCTGCTGTCGGTCTGAGCCGTGGCGGAGTTGTTCGCGCCGCTGTTGCTGGTGGTAGCAGTCTCCGCGGCCGCGCGCGAACAGCCCGCGCTGAGCAAGGCGACCAGCGCAAAGGCGGCCACGGGCCGCAGCGCTCTAGTCATGTCGAGCATGCCTCGCAGCAAAGCAGGCGTGGTGTTGCCACCGCGTATGTGGTTTTCGATATGCCGACGATAGGCGTCAACTTCGTAGGATCAAGAACATTGCGTGTGTTGATCGTCGAGGACGAACCCTATCTGGCAGAAGCCATCCGCGATGGCCTCCGCCTCAAAGCGATCGCCGCCGATATCGCCCGTGACGGTGACACCGCCCTGGAGCTGCTGAGCATCAACGCGTACGACATCGCTGTCCTCGACCGGGATATCCCTGGGCCGTCCGGCGACGAGATCGCCAAAGCCATCGTCGCCTCCGGCAGCGGCATGCCGATCCTCATGCTCACCGCTGCCGACCGGCTCGACGACAAGGCGTCCGGTTTCGAGCTCGGCGCCGACGACTACCTCACCAAGCCGTTCGAACTCCAGGAGCTCGTGCTCCGTCTCAGGGCGCTCGATCGCAGACGCGCCCACAACAGGCCACCGGTGCGCGAGATCGCAGGTCTGCGCCTGGATCCTTTCCGCCGCGAGGTCTACCGAGACGGCCGCTACGTCGCGCTGACCCGCAAGCAGTTCGCCGTGCTCGAAGTGCTGGTCGCCGCCGAAGGCGGTGTGGTCAGCTCCGAAGAGCTACTGGAACGCGCGTGGGACGAACACGCCGACCCGTTCACCAACGCCGTGCGCATCACCGTCTCGGCACTGCGCAGACGCCTGGGCGAACCGGCGATCATCGCTACGGTGGCTGGAGTCGGGTACCGCATCAGCGCACAGTCAGATACCAATGGATAGAGCCCCCGGTTTGAGCGTTCGGCTCAAGCTCACCCTCAGCTACGCGGGCTTGCTCATGCTCGCAGGTGCGTTGCTGCTCGCCGCCGTGTGGGTGCTACTTCTGCGTTACGAACGCGACGCTATTCCCCCGGTTGGCTTGGTGCCTAACCTCATCATTCGGGGCGACTCGCTGACGGCGTTGCGCCTTCTCTTCGGCGCATTCGCTCCGGCGGCCGCCAGCGCATTGGCCTTCCTGCTGGTATTCGGCCTGTTAGGCGGATGGCTGCTCGCCGGCCGGATGCTCGCACCCCTTACCCGCATCACGGACGCCACGCGTCTGGCGGCGAACGGCTCACTCTCCCACCGGATCCAACTAGAAGGCCGCAAAGACGAGTTCCGCGAACTCGCAGATGCCTTCGACACGATGCTCACGCGGCTCGAATCACACGTTGCCGAACAGCGCCGATTCGCTGCCAACGCCTCCCACGAGCTGCGTACTCCGCTGGCGATCACGCAGAGCCTTCTCGACGTGGCCCGCAACGATCCGAACCGTCACGCTGACGAACTGGTCGATCGCCTCCACGCCGTCAACACCCGGGCGATCGACCTCACCGAAGCGCTGCTCCTGCTCAGCCGCGCCGACCAACGACTCTTCGTTCGAGAACACGTGGACCTCTCGCTCATTGCGGAAGAAGCCACCGAAACGCTGCTCCCGCTCGCAGAAAAACGTGGGCTCACCATCGAGACCTGCGGCGAAGCGACACCCATCATCGGCTCACACGCGCTGCTGCTGCAGTTGAGTACGAATCTCGTGCACAACGCGATCGTCCATAACCTGGCTGAACACGGCAACGTATGGGTTACCACGTGCGTTCACGCCAAGAGCGCGGTGCTCACTGTCGAAAACACTGGCGATAAGCTCGCGCCAGAAGTCGTCTGCACGCTTGTCGAGCCGTTTCTGCGCGGTACCGAACGCACAACCAGCGACTATGCCGGTGTCGGTCTCGGCCTGGCGATCGTGAAACGCATCACCCAGGCACACGACGGAACCTTGACCCTCACCCCCCGCCCCGCTGGTGGCCTTCGCGTTACGGTGCAACTGCCCGCGGTATAGTTGGCCGCGCAATCCAGCAGTTACCCAGAACGACCCCATGGGTTACCCAATGGACCTTGCTCCCGACCGGCGCAGCTTCGCGTTCGAACACGCGACACTGCGATTGACTGTTCGTCGGGAAACGCGCGGCGGTTCCGAGTACTGGTACGCGTATCACAAGCACGCCGGCCGGCTGCACAAGACGTACGTCGGACGCCTCGACGACGTTGCGCCCGAGCGGCTCGAGGCGGCTGCCGAGCGGCTGGCGGCGAAGGTACGCACGCTCGCGCCAACGCACCTCGGCAGTGCGCCGGCCGAGGTGCCGCAGGGTCTCACACATTTCGTCGGTCGCGAGCAAGCCGTCGCGCAGGTCTCCGCGCTGCTTCGAACAACGCGCCTGTTAACACTGCTCGGGCCAGGCGGAGTCGGTAAGAGCCGGCTCGGCTTCGAGGCTGTGCGCCTCGTCAAGCGACGTTTCCCAGACGGCATTGCGGTTGTTCAACTGGCGCCGGTGACGGACTCCCGTGTACTGCCGTATGCCGTGGCGGCGGCGCTGGGTGTGCCGGAGCCGGCGTCAGATGACACGCTCGAGACTCTCGCCCAGGCCACACGCGCACGCCGCATGTTGCTCGTGCTGGACAACTGCGAGCATCTTGTCGGCGCGTGCGCCGAGCTCGCCCAGGCCTTGCTCGAACAATCGACTGTGCTGCGCATTCTGGCGACCAGCCGCCACGTGCTTGGGGTCACGGGCGAAACAACGTGGGCCGTGCCACCACTCAGCCTGCCAGTTGATAGCCCCATGCCGAACGTGGAGTCCATTGCGCAATCCGAAGCCGTTCAGTTGTTTGTTGACCGTGCGCGGGCCGCGCGACCGGACTTCCGTCTCAATTCGGACAACGCATCAGCGGTGGTTGCCATCTGCCGCCGGATGGATGGACTCCCGCTCGCCATCGAACTCGCAGCTGCGCGCATTCGAGCCTTCAACGCCCGCCAGATCGCCGATCGTCTGGACCAGAGCCTCCAGTTGTTGGTAGCTGGTCCCCGCGTTGCCGCCGAACGGCACCGCACCATGCGTGCGACGCTCGATTGGAGCGACCGTTTGCTGACCGACGCGGAGCGACGCCTGCTGGCCCGTGCCTCGATTTTCGCCGGCGGTTGGACATTGGATGCGCTCGAAGCGCTGAATGCCGATGCGGACACCATTCCTGACGAGGTTCCGGAGGTGCTTGCGCAGCTCGTCGATAAATCTCTGGTCATTGTGGAACCGCACGTCACGCGGACTCGCTACCGCTTGCTGGAGCCGGTGCGGCAGTACGCCAGCGAACGACTCGAGCACAATGGCGAGCGTGCAGCCCTCGAATTGCGGCATGCGGAGCACTTCGCGACATGGGTCGAAGCGGTGTGCATGCAAATGGGACCGGACAGACGCGACCTGGTGGAGCGCCTCGAACACGAGCACGACAACATCCGCAAGGCGCTGCAGACACTGCTCAACCAGCGCGATGCCGCGCGCGTGCAACGCCTTGCTGGCATTCTCGCACCGTTCTGGGTCGAACGGGGCCACGTGGCCGAAGGTCGCATGTGGCTGGACCGCGCGCTGGCGCTCCCATCAGACGTGCAGTTGCATGCGCGCAGCATGGCTTTGCTTGGTGCGGGTCAGCTCGCAACGACGCAGTGCGATTACGCGGACTCGCGCAGGTTCCTGGATGCCGCGCTGGCCGCAAGCCGCCAACTCAAGAACCGACAGCTCGAACTCTCCGTACTGGTTCGACTCGCGCAACATGCCTGGGTGTTCCACGAATTCGAGCCGGCACGCCGCCTTGCCGAACAGGTACTCCATCTTGCAGAACGGCTGGTAAATCCATTCGCAGCGGCGATCGCCCACTGGCTCGTAGCGCAGGTTGCGGCCGATCTTGGTGACGCGTCGGCTGACCGGCTGGCAGAAGTGGCCCGAGCCCAAAACGCACGTATCGGCCATACCATCGGTCTCGGACTATCGCTAACAACGGTTGGCCAGATCAGGCTGATGCGGAACGACCTCATCGGCGCACGCAACTCGCTCGAGGAGGCGCTACACACGTACGGCTCAGCCGCTTCGATGCCACGTCTGTGGACTCTTTTGGTGCTCGGCTGGGTCACGATTCAGCAAGCGGACCTGGTGCCTGCGCGCGCCGCGCTGGCCGAAGCCACGCTGCTCGCATGGGAGCGCATCAGTCGACGTCGCATTGTGGTTCCGCTGGAGGGCTTCGCCCAACTGGCTGCAGCCGCTGGCCGGCCCGAATCAGCGCTGCGCCTGGCCGGTGCCGCGGAGACATTGCGGCGAGGCTACATTGGCCCGAAGCCGATCGAAGCAGCCACGCTCCAGCTGTGGCTGGACCGAGCCACCGCCGAGGTACGTCCGCGTCTGGCGGCCGAGCTGCGGCGACAAGGGCAGATGCTGTCGCCGGAGGAGGCCCTGGCAGAAGCGCTGGGGCTAGAAGTTAGCGCGGTACCGAAGCGCAGTCCGCTACTGACTCCGCGCGAGCAGCAGGTGGCGCAGTTGGTGGGGGCAGGCCTTTCCTCACGCGACATTGCGCATCAGCTCGTTATCAGCGACGGCACCGTGCGCGCGCACATGGAACACATCTTCCACAAGCTGGATCTCCACTCGCGCGCTCAGCTCGCGGCGTGGGCGTCCCGTCAATTCAGGTAGTCTGGACCTCCTCGAATATATGGCAGCCGGCTATGGCATTCGGCGGATGGCAGCCGTGCTCACGCTGGCTGACACTGGCGGATGCGATGAGCGCCAATATCAACGTACGCGATCCGCAACATCCGAAACGCGTGACGATCGTTGCTTCAAATCCCGCTGTATCGCAACAGACCGGCTGGCCGATTGGTTTCTGGTGGGCGGAGCTCAGCCATCCATACTGGGAACTGACCGAGCAGGGCTATCAGGTCACCATCGCGAGCCCAGATGGCGGCTCACTCCAGGCAGACTCGTGGAGCGATCCGCGCGACGAGAGTGGCTACTCGCGCGAGGACCTCATCAGTCTGGGTTTCCTCTCGTCGCCCGAACATTGCCGGTTGGTCGAAAACACACCGGATCTCACCAGCGTTCAATTAAGCGACCTTGACGCCCTCCTGCTGGTGGGCGGTCAGGGACCGATGTACACCTTCTACAACGATTCGCGGGTTCACAAGCTCGTGGCAGACGCCTACGAAGCCGGCAAGGTTGTGGCGGTGATCTGCCACGCAACCTGTGTTTTGCTCAAGGCGCGATTATCGGACGGTCGGCTGGTTGTGGAGGGCAAGACCTGGACGGGTTTCGCCAACTCGGAGGAAGACTACGCCGACGAGTACGTCAAGCAACGCATACAACCCTTTCGCATCGAAGATGAGGCAAGGAAGTTGCCGAATACAAACTTCATTGTCCATCCTCGCTTCGCACGTCACGCAGTGCGCGACGGCACCCTGATTACCGGACAACAGCAGTACTCGGGCGCCAGCGCAGCGCGCCTGATGATCGAAGCGCTCGGCGTCTAACAGAACCGAGAGAGGGAGCTTGTCCATGTCGCAGTCTGTTCAGCAGCAGAGCGGTCACGCGACCGGTCGGATCGAGGTCCAGACGTGGGAACCGCAACAATACGATGAGTCCACCGGTGGTCCGAACCTCGTCGAAGTCCAGGTAACGGAGACGTTCAGCGGGGATATCGAGGGCCAGGGGAAAGTGCGCTTTCTTCAGACCGTCCGTGCTGACGGCTCGGCGAGCTTCGTTGGAGTCGAACGTGTAACTGGATCACTGGGGGGTCGGAGTGGCAGCTTCGTGCTGCAGGACCAGGGCACGCTCGAGGCCAACGTGGTCAGCGGTACCTGGTTTGTCGTGCCCGGCTCCGGCACCGACGAGTTGGCCGGGCTCCGCGGCGAAGGTCGCTTCGAAGCCGAGCTGGGTCAACATGCCAGCATCACGTTGGACTGGCGCATCGAGCAGTGACCGGCGCTGGTCCGGCGGTTTCGCCGTGAACGTCAACGGAGGTGCGGCATGATTCTGCGAATTCGAGGAATTATCCCAGGATCTCGACGTACCCGTCCGTTCCATGCACGCGGATCCGCTGCCGGTCCGCGATCAACCGGGTGGCGTGCTCCACCGCCACGACAGCCGGCAAGCCGTACTCCCGCGCGATCACCGCGCCGTGGGTCATCAGGCCTCCGACTTCCGTCACCAGGCCGCCGATCGCGACGAACAGTGGCGTCCAGCTGGGGTCCGTATAGGCGGTAACCAGGATGTCGCCCGGTTCGACGTCCGCCTCCGAAATGTCCATCACGACGCGAGCACGTCCCTCGACGGTGCCGGCGGACACCGGCAAGCCGACCAGCGCGCCGACGGGCACGTCGTCGCGTCGGTAGGACCCGGATAGCGCCTCGCCGTCCGAGGTGAGCACGCGGGGCGGTGTGAGCGTCTGATTCGACCGGAACGCGTCCCGCCGTTGGCGGACCAGTTCGTGGTCAACATCGTGCGTGCGCACGACGTCGTGGAGCTCCTGGAACGTGAGATAAAAGATGTCTTCCTTGGCACCAAGCACGTGGGCTTGCACGAGGCGGTCGGCTTCTTCGAGTAGCGCCTGTTTGTAGACGAAGTAGCGGCTGACCATGCCGTACTTCGGATACTCGCGGTAGCCGATGAAGGTGCGGACCCGGTCGATCATCCGCTTCGTCTCTTGAGCCTTCTGGTCTCCATCCGGCAAAGCGTGCAAACGCTCCAGCACCTCCCGCTCCTTATTCCACGCCTCCTGCCGCCCTTGCTCGAAGCGCCGCCTGCCGGCGCCAGGCTCGAAGTTCTTGACGTTGCCGAAGAGGATCGGAATGAGCATCGCCGGGCGTTCACTCCAACGCGGTCGCGTGATATCGATTTCGCCGACACAGCGCATGCCGTATTTGTCGAGCCAGGTCTGAATGGCGTCGCGCACTTCCCACCCTCCGTGCAGCCGCGGGAGTTCGTCGAGGAAGTTGTCGTGATCCACCAATTCCAGAAATGCAACCGCCTGTGGATGTAGACGAATGACGTCCGCCACGTCCAGGAGCGCAAGCCCCATCTCCGAAGTCACGTTGTGGGGGACGGACTGCGTGAGCGTGTCGGCCGCGTTCTTTTCGCCCAACCACGTCTGCAGGTGGTCGTTGAGCCACCAGGTGGCCTCCATTGCCGACATGAATACCTGGTGGCTTCGTGGATCGAACAAGATCCGTCGCAACTCCTGGATGTCTGCCAGGATGAAGTCGAGCAGCGCCACTCCGGACAGATTCCGGATGTCGCGCTTCAATTCTGCAATGGAGGCCTCGCTCTTGCCGATCAGTTCGGTGACGATGGCCGGATCGGTCTCGATCCGTGCTGGCGCTCCGCCCGGCGGCGGCCCGCCCGGTGCCTCGTCCGCAGGGAGCGACCGGATGAAGTCGCCCCGGTCAACGACGGTCTGCAGCGCGTCGCCGGTGAGGGGATCGCCTCTTCCGATGACCTCGAGGAGTCCAGCACGGCTCGTCGGCGACGCCAGTTGACGGGTGACATCCACGAACAGCCTGCCGCCAGCCTCGAACATGGGACGACCCGCCGTCAGTTGCCAGAACGAGACACCCAGCGGCTTCATGGCGTCAGTCATCATCTGCGCATGGCCGACCGAGACGTAGACGTGGTTTTCGCGATCGCTCTGTGCAGGGATTGGAAACAACGTCGTGATTGGCCGGCTCTGGACAATGAGAAAATCCTCATCGACGAGACACCACTCGATATCTTGGGGGCGGCCGAAATGCCCTTCGATGCGCCGCCCCAGATCGGCGAGCCGCACCACCTGCGCATCCGTCAATGCTGGCTGTTCCTGTCGGTCCGGCGCGATGGCCTGTTGGTGAGTCCCACCGCCTGGCGATGGTTGGATGGCCAGCGTTTTGGTGGCTACCGTCCTGGTGACGACTTCGCCGTCGCGCACCTTGTAGACGTCCGCGTTGACCAGTCCGGAGACCAGGGCCTCCCCGAGGCCGAAGCTGGCCTCCACGGAGATAGCTTTCCGGTTGCCGGTGACCGGGTCTGCCGTGAAAAGCACGCCGGCGGCCTCTGAGAAAACCATCTGCTGCACGACCACCGCCATGTGGACCTTGCGCTGGTCCAGGCCGTTGCGGAGACGGTAGGTCACGGCCCGCTCGGTAAAGAGTGAGGCCCAGCACCGGCTGACGTGCTGGAGGATCGCCGACAACCCCACCACGTTCAGGTACGTGTCCTGCTGGCCTGCGAAAGAGGCCGCCGGCAAGTCCTCCGCCGTTGCGCTGGATCGGACGGCGTAGGCAGCCTGCTCGCCGAGCTGGGCGACCGAGCGGGTGATCTCCGTCGCCAGATCATCGGGAATCGAAATTGCTTCTATAGCCCCGCGGACCTCCGCGCTGAGTACCTGGATTGCCTTGCGGTCGTTCGGCTTCAGGCGCGACAGCCGATCCAGCCGATCGTCCAGCGACGTCGCTTCCCCGAGTTCAATGATCCGCTGGTACGCCTGGGTCGTGATGCAAAAGCCAGCCGGCACGCGGACGCCCTCGATCCGCGAAAGCTCCCCCAGGTTCGCAGCCTTGCCGCCAACCAGCGCGACCTGCGACTGGTCGATTTCCTGGAAACTCAGGACGTCGGTACTCACGGTCCTAAATTGGCGGTTTTATCCAATTTCAGGCAACTGCCACTCTCTGAAGAGCTGGTAATACCTCGCGCCCGAACAGACGCATTTCATCGGGTGAGAATGTCTCCACCAGCAGCCTGCGTGCGCCAGTTTGCTCGAGTGTTTGCCGAAGGCTCGCGACAATCTGGTCCGGCGTGCCACTGATCGCGATTGCCGGACGCGCTTGTACTTCGGCGTCCGTCGACGGCACCGCGCGTCGGCCGCCAGCTCTGAAGATCGTGACGAACCGACCGAACGCACGCGCCAACCGGTCCAGGTTCCGCTCGGCTTCGGCTTCGGTGTTGGCGATCGCAACGAAGCGCTCGATCATGAAGTTTGCGCCCGAAAGCGTGTGACCGTGCTCCGTGCCGGCGCGGACGTAATGCTCGAACGCCTGACGGTGCTGCTCCGGCTCACCGAAATTGCGCATGATGTTCCATCCGTTGCGTGCGGCCAGCTCCATCGTGCTCAGGCTCACACCACCTAGCCAGATAGGTAGCGGATCCTGCAGTGGCCGCGTCGCGATCGCCGTAGGACGGTCTACCTGCATGAATTCGCCATGGAAGGTGAAGTCGCGCTCGGTGAGCGCGATGCGCAGCAGTTCTACGCCCTCCAGCCAACGGCGCATCAGCTCGTTCTCTGTGAACGAGCGACCGGCTGTTAGCTCCACTTCACCGGGAACACCGCGGCCGATGCCGAGTTCGAATCGGCCATTGCTGAGGAGGTCGAGTGTGCCGGCTTCCTCGGCGACGCGAATCGGGCTGTAGAGCGGAAGGACCGTCACCGCCGTTCCCAATCGGATTCGACTCGTTCGCATGGCTGCCGCCGCAAGCAGCAGGTGCGGCGACGGGCAGGTCATCGATCGCGCGTGGTGCTCCGTCAGCGTGACGCCGTCGAATCCAAGCTGCTCCGCTTCGACGCAGAAGTCGACGTAGTCCAGCACCTGGCGTTGCTGCCACTTCGGATCGTCGACGTTCGGCTCGGGTTCATTGGTGTGCAGGCCGACGCCGTACGTGTGAACGACTTTGATTCGGTCCGGGTTGTCGCTGATTGCCGCCACGAGAGACAGAGATCCTCCTCAGGTCTACCGGGCTACGGAACGAGCGCCATCTCAGGGACCGTTGCGGTGAGCTCCGGTGAAAAGTCGGCAGCGAGCAGGATGAAGACCATGCGCGCCGGCGCTGCCGAGCGGTTGTCCCAGGCGTGATTCGTGCCGCGCTGGATGACAATGTCGCCTGGATGCAGCAGCGTCTCGGAGCCTTCCATCACCAGGTAGACCTCTCCCTCCAGCACAATCCCGTAGTCGACCGTTCGCGTGCGGTGCATCGCCGAGCAATGGCCGGCCGGCATCTCCACCACCCGAATGATTGACCCTTTAGGTGGTGGTCCCAGTTGCAAGCTGCGCTGGTTCGGCTCGCCGTCGATTGCGGCCGTGATGGACGTCGGCGAACCCTCGGTATTCCACACCTCGGCGAAGATCGCCCGGTCGTGGAACTGCGGCGCAGGACCGTCCGATGCGATCACGGACCGTCCGGCGGCGTCGTGGCCGGTGACCACACGGCGAACGCTTAGCGTGGCCCCGACCCTCCAACTGTCTTCCAGACGTCCGGAATTGGTGGATCGATGAGTCTCGGCGCGTAGTCCGGCGCGGTGATTTGCTCGACTTCGGCGGTATATTCCACAGTGTTGTCTTCGGGATCCCGGTAGTAGGAGAACAGGTTGTTACCGGCCAGGTGGCGACCTGGACCCCAGACTCGCGGCACGCCCTTCTCACCCGCGTAAAAGATGGCTTTGCACCACTCTTCCCAGTTGCGGAGCTCGAACGCGGCGTGATTGAACCGCGACTGGCCGTCGCGCGCGCCCATGAACGCGATCGAATGATGGTTCGCGTTGCAGCGATAAAAGGTCATGAAATCCGCGAGCTGGTCCGTTTTGAGAAATCCGAGCACGTCACGATAAAACGATTCGAGCGCGACACGATCTTTGGCTTCGAACACCACGTGATTGAGACCGACGGGTTTCACATCGCGATGGCCGTACGCATCGGAAACGGTATCCACGCCAGCGATTAGCTCGACCAGGTTGTCTTCTGGATCGAGGAAGCGCATGGCTTTGGCGACACCGGGCTCCAGGCCCGCGGTCGGCGGCATGACAATGGACAGGCCACGCGCTGTGAGCTCGTCCGCGGCGCGATCCAGATCATCCGCTGAGGCAACCTCGAAGGCGAAATGATGCAGGCCTGGCGTGTCCGACGAATGCAAGGTCAGCACGTGGTGAGAAGGGCCGTCCGCGCGGAAGAACATCTCGCCGCCGTGCTCGTCGATGCGGTCGAGGCCCCAGCGGTCATTGTAGAACTCTGCTTGAGCGCTGAGATTCTGGGCGCGGAAGCCAACGTGCGCTAATTTCGTGACCTGTATCATGGCTGCGATCCTCGTAACTCTAGACTTGTGCGAGCCGTTTTCGTGCGTATTCTTCTGCGTTGGTATTTCAGGTTAGTGCACCCTGGTGCGACCCTGCATTCACGTCGCGGTGGAAGCGCCGAATGGCGACCGTTTCAAAGAGGCCATGATCACCGCTCACCTCCTCACGCCGGCCGCGGTCAATCAAGAAGCTTAGGTCCTGACGTGCCAAAGCGTACGCGCATGCGAGGTCGTTGTTGCCAGTTGCCTTCAGACCTGAGACGAACCAGTTGTCGTCGATGCGATACTCCGATCGCGGTATCAAGCAGCGGCCGGGGCCCTGGTCGGGCTGGTTCGCGGCGATCATTATGGCTGGCCCCTACGCTGTAACACCTCGACGTCGACCCGCATCCGCGACCGAGAATCCCGACGACCTCCAGCACTGTGTCGTAGTCCAGGCCGTAGCCACGAAAAGTGTCGGGGTTCGCAATGCGGATCAGCCCGCCTCAGATGAAATCGATGTGGTGAGTGGACATGTGCTCCAGGATCTCATCCTTGAGCGAACTAATGTGTTTGCGGATGAGATTTTCGGCGGTCGGCGCGTCGCGCCGTTGCACGGCTCGCACGAGCTGTTTGTGTTCGGCAAGTGCCTTGGCCGGACGGCTGGGTGGTCCAAAATGCTGCTCGGCGGCAGCATGCCGGATGCGCTGGACCCATACCCGCAGATCGTTGATGCTCTGCTGCAATCGACGATTACCGGCGGCGCCCGCCAGCGCATCGTGGAGCGCGACATCCGTCTGATTGAACGCGGGATAGTCGTCGCGGTCGAGCGCTTCCTGTCCGGAGGCGACGAACTCGTGCAATGCACTGAGATCCTGGTTTGAAGCGCGCGTGACCGCCAGCCGCACCACCTCAACCTCCAGCGCTTCGCGCAGCTCGAAGATCTCTGCGATGTCTCTCGGCGCGAGATGGACTACGCGGACCCCGCGTCGTGGCAACGCTTCGACGAACCCCTCGGACGCCAGCCGCACCACCGCCTCGTGCACGGGCGTCGTGCTCACACCTAGCTGCCTGGCGAGGTCCGCTTCGCTGAGCAGGCTGCCGCCACTCACGCCACCGTTCTGCAGTACCTGCTTCAAACGTTCATACACCAGCTGGGAGTGCGAAGGCGGGCGGTCGATCGCCGCGAGGACTATTGGCACGCCCGGATCCTAGCAGGCGGATCAACCGCTCCGGAGTGGAATTTCACGCGCTCAGCCAGGCCTCGTTGGTCGTTATCCAGTCGCCAGCTACGTTGAACGACATGCCGCTGAGTCCGCGGCGTGGAGAATCGCGTCGCCGTTGATGACGTGTCCGTCGAGGTTTGGAAGGTCACCCACCACTCCGACGCGCGGCGTGCCTCCGGGTCGCCTCGATTGCATACTCTCACCCGACTTCACGTGGTAGCTACTGGAGCCCGCTGAGACATCAACCTCGGAGTGGTCAGCTCCGGCATCTCCGTACCGAGATTGCGCTCGAGCGCGATTCGATAAATGCGGTAGGCCGCCGCAACGTCCTGCAACCCCGTGCCAACCGACTTGTACAGCGTAATCTGGCGCGCATCCGTTCGGCCGCGCTCGCTGCCACCAACGACCTGGTTGAGCTCACAGACTTTGCGTGCGTCAATGGCGTCGACTTGACTGGCAGCGAGGGCATCACCAGATTCGTGCAGCAACCGGTGCGTATCCAGCACGATGCGATCGGCGGCTTGCCACACGCTCGGATGGATCTCGCGCTGGTCGGGCGCGGTGGAACCAATTGAGTTCACGTGCTGGCCTGATTGCAGCCAGTCACCATGGAGGGCTTCCTGACCGCCATGCGTACCGGTTGCCGTCAGCACGATGTGGGCGCCGTCGACGGCGGCCTCCGGCCGATCCACCGCTCTCATCTGGAGGCTGTACAGCGCAGACATCTCCTGCGCGAACGCTTCCCGGCGTTCGGGACGTGGACTGAAGACCCGTCCGACGCGAATGTTGGGGCGGACGGCCATAACCGCCTCCATCTCAGTGTGGGCTTCGGCGCCAGAGCCGATCACCGCGACCTCCGTTGCAGCCCGCGGCGCGAGGTACTTGAGAGCCACGCCGGCCATGGCGCCGGTGCGGATCGCGGTGACGTAGTTGGCGTCCATCACCGCTAAAGGTGCGCCCGACTCCAGCTCGAACAGGTGGATTGCGTAGCGCATCCCATCGCTGCCGCCATGAAATTCCTTGTACCCGAGCACGCCCGTGGCCGTGAGGACTCCGGGCAGGATGCGGAGGAAGCCGCGCGCCAGGCGAATGTGAATGCGATCGGCGGACATGGTCTGACCAGCGGCCTCTTCGCGGCAGAGCGCCTCCATGGCTTGGATGGCACCGGGCATGTCCAGCGCTTGCTGGACATCGGCGCTGCGCAACAGCAGCGGCACGCGGCCACTCACACGCGACTGGACGGGTCCGGCGTCTGTAGTCCCGCGTCTTGCATCTGAGATCTCAGACGAGCATACTGCGAGGAGCGCACCACGTCAATCACGATACGGAGAGCATTTGCGCCATGGTTCAGCAAGCCGATAAACCAGTCACCCAGGAAGAGCGGGCCGAGCGCAATCGCGCCCTGAAGACCAAGCGCGTCTACCACATCAGTGAGGAATACGCGGCGGACGGGTTGGAGTCGGGAAGATTCCGGCGGGTGGCGCTCAAGGGCGGGGTGAAGCCGCCGGTCGCGTATCGCACGCCCGGTGAGGGCGCGATCATGGGCAACAACCTGGTCAACCGCCAGGAGGTCGACTCATGCCATCTGATCCAGTGCGCGTATATCGAGCCCGGCAACCGCAAGTACCTGCACCACCACGTGAACGCCGAGACCATCTGGGTGGTAATCGAAGGCGAAGGCGAATTCTACGGCGGGCCTGACCTGGATGAGGTCCATGCGGTCAAAGCCGGCGACATTTGTCACGCGCTACCTGGACAATGGCACGGCATGGGCAACACCGGCACGACGCGGCTGAAGTACATCTCTATTGAAGGGCCGATGCCGTACGGTGGTGCATTCGACACCACCATTGTGTGTGAGGGTGAGTAGCGCTCTGAACTGAGGACGTGCTCGCGTCATGTGGGGGGTCGCAGGCCATCCAGGAAAATAGTGATTGTGCGCGCCTCCAGTTCGGCATTGCCGCCAAGGTGCTGCACCGCCCGTGATGCGCCCACAAGAACGGCGAGCAGTTCGGCGATGCTGATGTCGTCACGAACCGCGCCGGCTCGCTGAGCGTTTGAGAGCAGCCGCTCCAGAGCCGAGTTCAGCTCAGCTTTGACGTCCGCGGCGGTGTGCTGGAGATCAACACCGGCGCTTGCGAGCGCATCGGCAATTGCGCTTTTGCTTCTCGCCTGGAGCAGCACGTCTCGGATGAAGGCGACGAAGACCTCGCCAGGCTCTGGTGCAAGCGCGAGGGCGTTGGCCTCATCGGCCAGAGCTGAGAGGCGTTCAACAAATACAGCTTCCAGCAGTGCCTCTTTGGTCGGGAAATGACGAAAGAGGGTGCCGATACCGACACCAGCCGCCGCGGCGATCTCCTCGGTAGAGACGGTCAGGCCGCGGGTAGCGAAGATGTCTTCGGCGACCGCGAGTAAACGCGCCCGATTGCGCCGCGCGTCGGCGCGCAATCGCTTGACAACCGGAGTCTCCACTCCGTATTGTGGATTCGGAGTCACCACTCCGTATCTTACAGGCACCGCCTGCAGGAGGTTTCCGATGCACGCTGCTCCTGTTCTCTCGCCACGCGAGGTGTTCGACCGCCATCGCCAGGCCATCACGGCGCGCGCCTGGAGCGATGTCGCCGAGCTCTACGCCGAGGACGTCGTCGTCGATCTGCCGTTCAATCTGCCCGAGCCATTGCATCTGGTCGGACGCGAGCAGCTGCGTGCCCGCTTTGAAGCCGCCCGCAACCTGGGCGTCGAACTGGAGATGCGCAATCTCGTGATTCACGAGACGCAAGATCCAGAAGTGATTGTCGCCGAGTTCGACTATGACGGTCGCACGACGGGCAGCGGCCGCACATTTAGCGTTGCAAATGTGATCATCATGCGCGTGCGCAATGGCCAGATCGTCGCATCCCGCGACTACCACAACCACGCGGTCATGGCCCAGTACCTTGGCGACCATCCCGCGTGAGCACGTTTGCCTTCATCCACGGAGCCTGGGACGTTGGCTGGTATTGGCACCTCGTGGAGCGCGACATCGCTGCTCACGGCCGCGCCACCAACGCCCCGGATTTGCCGATCGAAAATGACGAGGCAGGCCTGGAAGAGTACGCCCAAGTTGTTGTCGACGCGATTGGTGGCCGCTCCGAGGTGGTGGTCGTTGCTCAATCCTTGGAAGGCTACCTGGCTGCTTGCGTTCGACGATGAGCAACACGGCCAGGACACCTGCGATTGCCATGAGCGCCGCGGCAATGCGCAGGACACTCTGCACGCCGAGCGTATCCGCCAGCACGCCCGCGGCAGCCATCGAGGTCAGGCTGGCTGCCGCGGCAATTGTTCCGAACATTCCGCCAACCCGGCCCATCAGCTCGTTGGCGATGCGATTCTGCACCAGCGTCGCAAAGCTGACCTGCAGAATCACCTGGGCCGCGCCGAAGCCGCACAACACCAGCAACAACAGCCAGGCGTTGGTGATCAGGCCAAGTCCCAGGATGACGAGCGCGAACAGGAACAGGCCGCCCGCGATCAGCCGGTCGGCTCGTAAACGGCCGCCGAAACTCGCGATGCCACCGCTACCCAGGAGCATCCCGGCCACCATTCCCGCGCTGAAAAAGCCGGTCCACTGCGGCGGAATACGGAGGACGTCAATGGCGAGCGGCACCATCAGCACCTGCACGGCGGCGCCGCCCAGGAACATGGCCGCCATTACCGCCAGGAGCGCGGCGATCTCGGGATTGCGCCTGATCGTTTGCAGACCATCGATAAATGACGCCCAGACACCGCTGGTTACGGCACTGATGTCGTCGCGGCTGCTCGCGCGAACGCCGAGCACAAGGCCAAACGAGATCGCAAACGTCGCGGCATCAATCGCGAATGCAAGACCGAAAGCGCCCGTCAGTCCCACGAGCAACCCGGCCACTGCCGTACCTGAAATCTCAGCCAGCGTTACCGCGGACTCGCTCATAGCGTTGGCCGACATACGCTCCGGCTCGGCGACCACACGCTGCACTAGCGCCCCGCGAGCCGGAGCGAAAAATGCGCCGACGCCAGCCTGCGCGAACGCAAGCGCATACAGTGGCCAAAGACTGCTGGCTGCCTGAAGAACGACCAGACCCAGAACCAGCAGCGCGCGAAGCAGATCGCTGGCCAGCATGATTCGTCGGCGGTCGTGCCGATCGACCAGGACTCCGGCGAGCATGCCAAAGGCAAGATCGGGCAAAGCGACAAAGACGGCGAGCGTCGCGATGGCGGCCGCGGAGCCGGTGCGCTGATTGATCAGCAGGATGAGGCTGAAGCTGGTGAGCGCATCGCCGAAGGTCGAAATAAGCTGGGCTAGCCAGAGACGTCGGAAAGCGGGCTGCCGCAATGGCCCGCCACGGAGCGTGCTTACAAGGTTCTCGTACATCGTACGTCATTATAGTACGACGTACGAGACCTGTACAGTGTACCTGTCGTGAGTTCAGACAAGCCGCCGCCGCGCTCCCTGGACCTCGTCTGGGCCCGGCCCGATCGGCCACGCGCCGGTCTCCGTCCGGCGCTCAGTCGCGATCAGATCGTGCGCTCGGCGATAGAACTTGCCGACTCCGAAGGCATCGCGGCGCTTTCGATTCGCAAATTAGCCACGCGGTTGGGCGCCGGCGCGATGTCGCTGTACTGGTATGTCGCGAGCAAGGACGACTTGATCGATCTGCTCCTCGACGCGGTGTATGGCGAAGCCGACTTGCCCCAGCACCCCTCAGGCGACTGGCGGTCCGACCTGGGCGACGTTGCGCGCGGGACGCGTGTGCTGATGCATCGTCACCCCTGGATTGCTGCGCTGGTCGGCAACCGCGCGTTGCTCGGCCCCAATGCACTCCGCCGGATCGACTATTCGCTCGCAACGCTCGATCCGATCGGAGTAGATGTTTCCACGATGATGGGTTTACTCGGCGCAATCAATGCGTACGTCACCGGCTTTGTGCTCAACGAACTCGGTGAAGCGGAGACGCGCCGACGGACCGGCCTTTCCGACGAGGAATTCCGCCTCTCAGCTGCGCCTTACGTGCAGGAGCAGGTAATCGCCTCCGGTCGCTACCCCCACCTGGCGCGATACGTCATGGAAGGCGAAGATCGTGACGCCGACGCCGAGTTCGCGTTCGGCCTGAACTGCTTACTGGATGGCATCGCCGCCTTCAAGGCCACGTCTCGTTCATGATCTCACGCACCCGTGGCCTTGCACCGATCGTGCAACTGGATGCCTGCGAGCTCTCCCAGCGTATCCACACTCGCGGCGTGTCTTGTCGCGAGGTGATGGCGGCTTACCTGGACCATATTCGACAGCTGAACCCGCACGTCAATGCCATCGTCTCGTTGCGCGAGCCGGAGTTGCTCCTACGAGAGGCGGAGGCAAGGGACGAAGACCTGGCCCGTGGCGTCTCGCACGGCTGGATGCATGGTTTTCCGCATGCTGTGAAGGACCTCGTGGCCACACGCGGAATTCGCACGACGCAAGGCTCACCATTGTTCGCCGATGTGGTGCCGGAGCACGACGCATTATTGGTGCAGCGGCTGCGTCGCGCGGGCGCAATCATTATTGGCAAGACGAATGTTCCCGAATTCGGACTCGGCTCACACACTTATAACCCGGTGTTTGGCCTCACCCGCAATGCGTACGTGCCAGATCGGACTGCCGGGGGCAGTAGTGGTGGGGCCGCCGTAGCCGTCGCGCTGCGAATGGTTCCGGTGGCGGATGGCAGCGATACGGGTGGCTCGCTCCGCAACCCTGCGGCGTACAACAATGTGTTCGGGTTTCGTCCGTCGTTGGGCCGGGTTCCGCGCGTGCCTCAGTCCGAGGTCTTCTTTCAGCCGTTGGGAACCGACGGACCGGTCGGGCGCACCGTCGCCGATCTCGCGCATCTGCTCTCAATCATGGCTGGCTACGACGTAAGGGCGCCACTCTCACTCGACGCGGATCCGCTCGAATTTCGTCAGCCACTCCAGCGGGACTTCAAGGGAAGGCGTCTGGCGTGGCTGGGTGAGTGGGGTGGTTATTTACCGATGGAGCGAGGCGTGCTCGAGTGCTGCGAGGCTGCGCTGTCCGCGTTTGAGTCGGTTGGTTGCTCGATTGAGCACGTGGTGCCGGAGTTCGCTGCCGACGCGCTGTGGCAGGCATGGTTGGTGCTGCGCCAATGGTTTGCGCTGACCGCTCTCGGGCCGCTGTACTCGGATCCGGCCAAGCGCCCGAAGATGAAGCTGGAGGCGCAATGGGAGGTTGAAAACGGTCTCCGCCTCACGGCGGAAAAGGTCTTACAGGCATCCGGAGTCCGTTCGGCCTGGTACGCCACCGTCATCCGAATGTTCGAACGCTACGACGCGCTGTTGTTGCCTGGTGCACAACTATTTCCGTTCGATGCGAACATCACGTGGCCCCGCGACGTGGGTGGTCGGTCGATGGACACCTATCACCGGTGGATGGAAATCATGATCGGCGCGACCATGGCCGGGTTGCCGGCCATCAGTGTTCCAGCAGGGTTCAGTTCGGCCGGATTGCCCATGGGTCTGCAGGTGATCGGCCCGCCACGTAGCGATATGGCGGTGCTCCAGCTCGCCTACGCCTACGAGCAAGCGAGCCGCTGGGTCCAGCGCTACCCGCCGGGCATCGGCGCATTCAACGTCTAATCGTCCTCAATCGTATCCGCCGGGTCTACTCAACTGGCGTGGGCTGCGACTGATTTGTGCACATCCAGGAATGAACGCGCGTGCTCGACGGCTTTGGCTTTCAATTCGGGTGTGTCTTTCCACGGGTACAGTGTCGCCTCGGCGTTGGGCGCCAGCGCGAGGACGTCTTCGCAGACCTGATAGGGATGTGCTGGGACATCGTCCGGCATCACGAGCATCGGCGTCTGACAATTGCGCACGAACTCCCGCGAGACGCTGTACACAAAATCCGGATTGGTGCGGTACAGCGCGTGGAGGTACGCCTCGATCTCGGCCGGCGTGATTTCGGGTCGTCGCTGTATTAGCTGTGGTCCCCAGACATCCCTGCCCGACCGGTACATGACGTCCGGGTCCTCCGGGCGATGCCCCACTGGCTGGCAGAGCACGCCGGCTACGACGCGCTCCGGCGCGCGCTCCATCAGTTTCAGAACGAACGGACCTCCGATGCAACAACCCAGCGCCATGAACTCGCCCAGGCCCAGATGATCCATGAGTCCTAGTTGGTCATTGGCGAATGCGCCCCACGGGTCCAGCGCATCGAGCGGCCCAACGGATTCACCTTCGTTGGCGTTGCGCTGGTCCATGGTGATGACGTGGTAGTCGCCCTTGAACGCGTCGAAGAAGTTGTAGACGGCGGTTTGCCAGTTGCTCACCCGCGAGTTCAGGCCGCCGCCAGGCATGACCAGTAATGGGAACCCGCTCCCAGCTTCCTCGTAACGGATTCGGACAGGACCATTGTCGTAGTGCGGCATCGTGTCGTGCTCCCGGGTTGAGACAGTCACCGAACACTCTACTAGGGTTCGTAAGCGGTTGCAGGCGCACGACTCGGCGCGCAAGTCGCGTTTATTGGCTGCCTCGGTGCAGACGCGCGCGGCGACGCGATCGCGGCGGCCCTGGCCGACGAAGGTATCGACAACTGCAACCTGATCCGAGCAGCTGGCGTTCACACCGGAGCATCATTGCTCCACGTCGATCGGAGTGGGCAGAGCCAGGGCACGACCGGCGCGGCGGCTCAGACAGCCGCCGCCACAACCGTTTTCTGAGAAGCAACCGCACGCCCGTCCGCCGCGGTTACGGGTTGGTTCCAGTCGATCCGATAGCCATGTACCCACCCGAACATCTTCTCCGGTTTGGCAAACGTCTTCACCGCGACACGCATCACCAGCGACATCACTGCGCTGGCAACCGGTCCGGCCGCTTTGCGCTGGTTTGTGCGCGCTGCATCCGCCGCGATTTTGGTTACCCTCGGCCGGCGCAGGCACTCATAGGCTGCGAATGCGGCCGATGCGTCATCGATGTCGCGTAGACAGCGCGCTAGCTCCACCGAACTCTCAACCGCCAGCGACACGCCCTGGCCGGAGCTATGGTTCGGCGCATGCGCCGAGTCGCCAACCAGCACCATCCGCCCGCGGTGCCACATTGGCACCTCCGGCAACATGTCGGTGGAACCCAGCACAAACAAATGTTCCGGGCTGGTGTTGCGGACTAACTCCTCCGCCGGCACATCACCGGCGTACGCTTCGCGCAACCGCGTCAGCCACGCCTCCGGTGAAATCGCGCGCGCTTCGCTAGTCGACATGAAACGCCTGACTTGGCAGGTTTGCGAACCACGCCGGCCGACCATTCGGCTGGACCCAATAGCCAAGAAACGCACGCTTCCCGAAGGCGAAATACATTGCGTCCGACCGCACCGGTAACTCCATGTCAGACTCGCCCGCAACACCCAGCAGTCCATCCGGACGCGGTTCTGGCGCACCTGGATCGATGAGTTTGCGCACCGTCGAGTGGATCCCATCTGCGCCGATCAGAATGTCAGCAGTGGCGGTGGTTCCGTCCTCGAACACGGCCGTAATGCCATCAGGCTGATCGTGTGCGGCGATCAATCGTTTACCGTGCTCCAGCCGGATGTCCTGGGCCAACGCCGCCTGACGCACGACGCGGTACAGGTCCGACCGCCACATCAGCCGGCTCGGCGGCAACCCGGGCAGCCCCGGAAGTTCCATCAGTTGCTTGCCGCGCGAATCAGCCATGACCATGCGGGCGATCGGCTGGCCGACGGCGGCGACCGCCTCGTCCAGGCCGATGACACCGAGTGCATTCAGCCCGTTGGGCGCCACCATCAGCATGCCACCGAGGCCGTCGGCGCTCGCGGCATACGCCTCGTACACGCGAGCCTCGATGCCGGCCTTGCGCAACGCAAGGGCAGTTGCTGGTCCGGCAATGCCGCCGCCGATCACGATCGCAGTTGTCACCTTTGCCACGCGAAAACCTCCTTCAGGTTCTCGAACACTGTTCTAGTGCTCGAACGTCACTCTAGACGATGCGCCGGCTCCTGTCAACCATTGTTCGATCGACGAACGTTGTTCTAGAATGGAAGGGTAGTGACGTGAACGCCATCCCCAATCCGCCCTGGCGCACCGATGCCCGAGCTGCGCCGCGTGTGCCGATCACCCGCGAGGCCATCCTCGATGCCGCCGCGCGTGTGCTCGAAGCGCAGGGCGTCGACGGCCTTTCCATGCGTCGCCTGGCCGACGAGCTTGGCACCGGCCCGGCCTCGCTCTACTGGCACGTGCGCAACAAAGACGAGCTGCTGCAATTACTCTTCGAGCGCTTCAACGACGAGGTCCAGTTGCCAGAGCCGGACCCTTCCAATTGGCAGGACCAGCTCAAGATGCTCGGACGCGGGGTCCGAGCCGTGGCTCACCAGCATCGTGACTACGCGCGCATCTCACTAGGTCGCGTTCCATCGGGGCCGTCGTTGGCACGCTTCGCCGAGTGGCTTTTTCAGTTGCTGGAGCCGGTTGGCGTGCCCGACCAGGTGATTGCGTACTGTGGCGATCTGTTCAGCTTGTATGTGGGAGCATACGCGTTCGAAGAAAGCCTGGGTCCACCGTCGCCGACCGGCGAGCCTATGTCGCCGGAGCAGGTGGCGGCGATGTTCCGCGACTACCTCCAATCGCTGCCGGCCGCACAGTTTCCACATGTGCATCGCGCCGCCGGTTTACTGTTCGGCGGCGACGCCAACGAACGTTTCGAATTCGGAATGGATGTGCTGGTCAGAGGTATCGAGAGCTATGTCTCGCGCCCAAGAAGCCGCGCATCTTCGCGCGCGGACCGCGTTCGCAACAGTTAGCGCGGACCGAATTCGAAAAACGTCACCTTGCGCGGCGTGCCTCCCAGCGCCGCATAGAACTGCAGAGCATCCGTATCTTCTTCGTCCGCCGGCACAAACATCGTCGTGATGCCCTGGTTGGATGCCTCGCGCCGGAGCGCATCTACCAGGCGTCGGCCGATGCCGCGACGTTGGTGATCCGCCGCGACGGCGATGTCATACAGGAACACTTCGGCCCCTTCGAATGCCGTCATTGGCAGCAGATGAGCCGTGAGGCCACCGACGACATGGTCCGAGTCCGTGGCGGCAATCGCCAGGAACTCGGAGCGCGCAAGTAACGCATCGAGGTACGCGTCCGAAAGAGCCATGTGCGTTTCACCGAAGACCTGCGACATGAGCGTGAACATGCTGCGCGCAAGCTCCCGCTCTGGCGGACCGAGTCGATGGATGTGAATGTCGCCAGCGATGGTAGTCACGCGACCGTCGCAAACCGATCGGCTGAGAGGTTTGCAGGCAACCGCGCGCAGTTGCCTGGCCGGTTATGCCACGGCGTGCTGCGCGAGGCGCCGCTTGGCTTCTGCGTACACATCCGGCGGAAGTGGACCTTTCCGCGCCGCGGCAATATTCGCGGCAAGGTGCTGCAGATTGGCTGTGCCCACGATGGTGGTGTGCATGTCCGGATGGCTGAGCGTATAGCGCAAGATGAATTCGTTGCGACTGGCGCCGTCGAGCAGGTCGTCGAGGTTCGCGCGCTCCCAGGCATCCCGTGGATCGGCCGCGACACCGCGCGGAGCGCTGCCATTTTTGTCTGGAGCCAGTGCGCCCTTGACGACTCCCCCGCGAATGACCGTGCCACCACCAGCGGCGGCGGCGGCGGAGATCAGCTCCTCGTGCTCCGGCTGCAACGCGGAGTACGGGATCTGGAAGACGTCAAAGACGCCCATTCGAATCTGGTCCGGCAGGTTCGGAAGTGTGCCCGAAATGCCGAGGAAGCGGACCTTACCCTTGCGCTGCAACTCTTGCAGCGCTTCGAGGCCACCCTGTTGCTCGAGAACTGTGGGCGACGGACTCGCGTGGAATTGGACGACGTCCAGGTAGTCCGTGCGCAGACGGCGGAGACTCTGCTCGACGCCGGCAACGACGTTCTCACGCGTGAAAACATGCTCCGGTCGTTCGCCCGCGGGGGGATTCACCGCGCAACCGCACTTGGAAGCGAGATAGAACTCGGAGCGACGCGCGCCGATGGTGGCGCCGATACGCTCCTCGCTGAGGCCGTAATCGATGGACGTGTCGATGTAATTGATGCCTCCGTCGAGAACCGCGCGCAGGACCTGCTCCGCCTGGGCGTCGTCGACAACAGGGCCGCGCGGGGCGCCGCGGAGTTCCATCGCGCCGTAGCCCAGCTGGGTGACTTGCAGGCCCGTGCGGCCAAGCGTGCGCGTGGGAAGTCCCGTATTCGTCATTAGTTACAGCATAGACCCAACGACGGCCAGGCCGGGCCGCTTAACTGAATTCTAAATTCGACCTTCTAGAATCAGGCGTCGTGTCCCGGCGGATTCTGATCGTCGACGACGAAGACAGTATCGTCGACTATCTCCGTCTCGGCCTCTCATACGAAGGTTTCGATGTGCTGACGGCCTCGACGGGCAGCGACGGTTTAGCGCGGGCCGAGGCAGAGCGGCCAGATCTGATCATCCTGGATGTGATGCTGCCGCGCATCGACGGCCTGGAAGTCTGCCGTCGCTTGCGAAGTCTCTACCGTACCGAGCAGATCCCGATCCTGATGCTGACCGTACGGGACCAGATCGCCGAACGTGTCGAGGGACTCGAGGCGGGTGCAGACGACTACCTGACCAAGCCGTTCGCGTATACGGAGCTCCTGGCTCGCGTTCGCGCCCTGCTGCGTCGCGCTTCACGCGAGCCCCTGACCGATGACCTGCTGCTCAGCCATCGCGGCGTGGTACTCAATCCGAGCAGCCGCGAAGTTGCCCGCGACGAGACCCGCATCGAGCTGACCGCGCGCGAATTCGATTTGCTGGCGCTACTGCTTGCGAATGCCGGTCGGGTGCTATCGCGCGACCAGATCCTGCAGCGCGTCTGGGGTTATGCCTTCGAAGGCGACGGTCATATTGTCGACGTCTATGTTCACTATCTGCGTCAGAAACTTGGTCCGCCGAATTTGATCCAGGCGGTGAGAGGAGTCGGCTTTGTCGTACGTTGATCGACTCGCGAGCCGCTTCGGCGGCCTTCACTGGCGTTTGACGATCTTCTACACACTGGTCCTGGTGGGGTTGGTTGGTGCGCTGGGCTGGTTTCTGGATCGCCAGCTTTGGAGCCTGGCGACCGTTCAGGTCGAACAGCGTGTGGCGGCCCGGTCGACGGCGCTGTTGGGCGACGCAACGCCGCGGACGCAGTCCGCGGCGCCCGCGAAGCTGCCGATTCCGCAAGTGACCTCTGCCCAACCGGCGCCTCCAAAAGCTCCGGTGGTGCCACAGCGAGCTACGCGCCTCAGCTCGCCAGTTGTGGCGCTCGCCAACGAAGCGGCAGCCAGCGAGCCAGCCGGAGTGCAGACCAGTGTGCTCAGCCCGTCAGGCTCGGTCATCCCTCCCGATCCGGTCCCGCCCGGCTGGAAACCGCGGCCGGCAGTCGAGCCGAAGATGGCCGCGGCGGCTCTGAGGGGCGGCAACGTGATCGGACCGACGTTGGTGGAAACAGACGCCGGACGGTACGTAGTGATGTACCAACCAGTTACCGATCAAGCCGGAATGGCCGTCGTCCAGTTCGCATCGCGGTTCGACGAGCAAGTCCAGAACCTGCTGCTCTCGTTCCGACTTGCGTTCGGTGCAGGGCTGCTGATTCTCGTTGGGATCACGCTCACGTTGGGGCGTCCACTCGCGAGCCTCGCACTACGTCCTTTGCGCCGCCTGACCGACATCGTTTCTCACATTTCGCCCGATCATTTGAATGCGCGTGTACCGGTGCCGCGCGGCAACGATGACCTGCACGAGCTCGCACTCGCCTTCAATTCCACGCTGGAGCGTATCGATCGAAGTGTTCAGGCAGAACGCCGCGGTCAGGACCAGCTGCGACAGTTTCTCGGTGATGCCTCACATGAACTTCGCTCTCCGCTCACCGCGCTCATCGGCTACAACGACCTCCTCCTGGAGCAAAACCATTCGGCGGACACGCCGTACATCGCAAGGCGCATGCGGCGCGAGCTGGAGCGCATGAACGGTCTCGTCGGCGATCTCCTCACGCTCACCCGACTGGACTCCGTCACAGACGAGACGTATGTCCCGGCGGAGGCGGTAGATCTGGTAGAAGTGGCCGAAGAAGTTGCGGAGTCCTTCAGCAGTGCGGCGGCGAGTCGCGACATCGCCGTGCACCGCATGGCGGCCGAGGTCTGGGTGAGCGGTGACCGAGACGCGCTAGAGCGGGTTGTGCAAAACCTCGTCGCCAACGCGGTGCAACATACGGCCGATGATGGCCTGATTGCCGTGGAAGTGGAGTCGCGTGGTAGCTGCGCCCATCTACGTGTGGTCGACGATGGAGAAGGCATTCCGGTGCGGCACCAGTCGCGCGTGTTCGATCGCTTTTATCGTGTAGATCCGGCGCGCGCACGCGACAAAGGTAACGCCGGTCTTGGACTGGCGATCGTTCGCTCGATTGTTGGTCGGCATCACGGTCAGGTCTGGGTCACCAGCACGGAGGGGCTCGGCAGCACATTTACAGTGGAGCTTCCGCTCGCGCCGCATGCTGTGCGGTGCGAGTCGAAGCTGCTGACCGTCGCCTAACTGTTCTTTGAAAGCACGCTGAACATGGCACCTCACACTGGAGGTATTGACCCAGAGGAGGTGTGTATGAAAATCAGTCCCGCGCAGCGGTGGAAGACTCTTGGACTTGCCTGCATCGGCGGTCTGGCCGGCTACCTGGTGTTGAACGCCGCCGGTGGGGGTCCGGTGGCGGAGACGCGTGCAGCTGCGCCGCCGGCGATGATGCGGGTTAAGCCGGGGGTCGCGATCCAGGCGGCAGCTTCGCCCGTGCCAATACCGATTCAGGGGAAGCCGCAGCTACGATCGGGTGGCTCCGCCATCAGAGTTCCGCCCCCTGTTCCACCCGGACCAGCCGGCCGGTTGCTGCGCAGTGACGATCCGTAATCACCTTGTTGCATGGCATTTCGGCGTCAACGCATCGTGAATATCCCGCGTGAATGATTGAAAGGAGTCACCTGATAAGCATGAATGGCTTTCCAAACCTGAAGCGATTTTCAACCCGCGAATGGTTTTTTCTGATCGTCTGTCTCGTTCTGATCCTGGCATTTCTGCCGGGTGGACCAATTGGAGCCGGCCTGTCTCGCGTGCAGTCGACGCTGTACGGGTTGATTCCGCTGGCGCTGATTGCCGGTGGCGCATACGCCTTTTACCGGTGGTGGCAGACGCAGGAGGCCGGCGCGTCTGAGGAAACCTCCACTCGATCGCGGGTGTGCATGAGCTGCAACCATGAAGTGGCGGAAGCATGGCGCGCGTGCCCCAATTGCGGCCAGGATCTCACGCTCCAGCGGGTGTTCTGTCGGTTTTGCACGTACCCGATGCGCTCCGATTGGCGCCTGTGCCCATCGTGCACGCGCCCCGTGGCCGCCACGTCAACCGGGCCGACAACGGCCTAGCCCATCGCCGCCGACCGCCGCCCTGGGGCCCGGGTAACATCCCGTCCCCAGAGTTCGGCCGGATTCACCCACTGCGTGCGCGCAACGCGGTGTAGGCTTGCGCAGCATGTCCCCGCTCTACGCGGGAATCAGCTCTGCGGCGCGCTCCGCTCGGGTATCGCCGAGCTTGGATCGCAAAATCGTGAGCCGAGCAAGCTCATGGGCTGCCAGATACAGCTTTGGCCGACCGAAGCTGTATTCCGAATCGATGCTCGGTAACTCGATGATCTGTTGGAGCTGGACTTGGCTGTTCATGGGTCGATTTCCTTTGCTTTACCAATACGACGTTCGGGGAATGTGAAAATCGACACGACGCTGTCCTCTTCGCGTCACAACAGGCACTTCCCGGCCAGCAGAGGCCATTTTTCAAAAAAAGCCCGCCCAGACTGTCGATTTCGGCGTTGCGAGATGCGTCGTACTGTCGAGCGAGCCTCGACGGCGGCTCGCATCCTAGCCAGAAGGAGCTTTATCAACTCCACTGATGACCATGACACCAAGGGCAGTCGTGTACTGGGCGACAACGGCCTTCGTTGTGTTCAACATGTTTTCCGGCGCGCTCGCCGAGTTGGCGCGGCTGACGCCCAATGTTGAGGGCATGCAGGCGCTCGGCTATCCGATTTACATGATGACGATCCTCGGCGCCTGGAAAGTGCTCGGATCGATCGTGCTGGTCGCGCCGCGTCTGGAGCGCCTCAAGGAGTGGGCCTACGCTGGCATGTTCTTCAACATGACGGGCGCGGCCGTTTCGCACTTCGTGGTCCGGGACGAAGCCTGGCACGTGTGGTACACGGCTGGTCTGGCGATCGTCATTCTCGTCTCATGGGCGCTGCGTCCCGAGAGTCGCATCATCGGAGCCCCGCTGTTCCAGGCAGCAACGCGCGCGGTTCGACGAACAAGACTGGCTATCGCCTGACTCAGGCGCCGAACACACTGTCGATTTCAGTCCATATGGAGGGACACACCATGAAACTGACCCATACGCCGATTGTCGTCCGCAACCAGGACGCCGCACTCAAGTTCTACACAGACGTACTCGGCTTCGAGAAGCGCGCGGATTACCAGTTGCAGGGCCACCCGCGCTGGTTGACGGTCGCGCCCCAGGGCGATGATGTTGAGCTCATCCTCATTGAGGGTGTGTACTCAGTGGATCCCCGTCCGTCTGCCGAGGCCGACAGTGGCGGCAACCACCATGTCTTCGTCACCGACGATTGCCGCAGAGATTTCGAAGCGCTCAAGGCGCGCGGGCTGCAATTCAAGCACGACGCACCGATCGAAGCCCCGTATGGCATCAGCGCTTACTTCACCGATCCAGACGGAAACCACCTCACCCTGCTCCAGCCCCGCCAGGCTGCGCAGCAGTAAGCCGCCAATCCGAGTCGCAGGACTGTTGAGAAGCATATGCCGAAGTACGCCGTACTGATCTTTCGCATCGAAGACGATCAGCCCGAGCCGGGCACCCCAGAATCTCGCCAGCTGTATCAGGCCTGGGGCACTTTCAACCGAGACGTCGCCGAAGCCGGAGTGATGACCTCCGGCACCGGCCTGCAAGCGTCCGCAACAGCCACGAGCGTGCGTGTGCGCAATGGCAAAACCATGATCACCGACGGGCCGTTTGCTGAAACCCGCGAGCAGCTTGGCGGGGTCCTTATTTTCGACTGCAAGGATCTCGACGAGGCCATCATGTGGGCCAGCAAGGTGCCCGATGCGCAAAATGGCTGTATCGAGGTTCGCCCACTCTGGGAAGGCTAACCGGGGGCATGCAGCCGACTGAGCAGGCGACCGTCCAAGCGATCGAGCGGGTCTTCCATCAGGAGTACGGCCGCATTCTCGCCACGCTTATTCGCGTCTTCGGCGATTTCGACGTCGCCGAGGACGCGCTTCAGGAAGCGTTTATCACGGCAGTCGAGCACTGGCAGAACGCCGGTATTCCAGATAATGCCGCGGCCTGGCTGACCACCGCGGCGCGCAACAAAGGGATAAGCCGCCTGCGCCGCGAGCGCACCCAGAGCAAAATGCGCGACCAGGTCAAACGCGAGTTGGAGGTTCCAACGGTTATGGCACCAGAGGAGCCAGACTTGTTGCGGCTGATCTTCACCTGTTGCCATCCGGCGCTGAACCAGGAGGCGCAGGTAGCGTTGACGCTCCGCACAGTGGGGGGCCTCAGTACGCCTGAAGTCGCCCGGGCGTTTTTGCAGTCGGAGCCAACGATCGCACAGCGCCTGGTTCGCGCGAAGAACAAGATCCGCCAGGCCCACATTCCGTATCGCGTGCCGCCCGACCACCTTCTGCCGGAGCGCCTGGCTTCGGTACTGGCGGTGATCTACCTGATCTTCAACGAGGGGTATGTCGCCACCTCCGGCGACAGCCTCATCCGTCGCGGTCTCTGCGCCGAGGCGATACGACTTGGCCGAGTCCTCCTGGCGCTGATGCCAGACGAGACGGACGTGTATGCGCTGCTTGCTCTTATGCTGCTGCACGATTCTCGGCGCGACGCCCGAATGCGCGACGGTGAGCTGGTGCTGCTCGACGAACAGGATCGCTTGCTCTGGGATCGCCCGGAAATCGACGAGGGTCTGGCGCTGCTGGACCGCTCGATCCGCCTTGCCGCGAAGCGGCCGGCGGGCGTTTATCAGCTGCAGGCCGCGATCGCTGCATTGCACGCACAGGCCGATTCACCAGAGGCGACTGATTGGGCCGAAATCGCCGATCTGTACGGCGCGCTCCTGCGTATTTACGACACGCCGGTGGTCCGCCTGAACCGCGCCGCGGCGCTAGCGATGGCCAACGGACCAGACGCCGGCCTGCGCCTGATCGACGACGTAGCGGCGCAACTCGACGAGTTCCATCCGCTCCACGCGGCGCGCGCGGACCTCCTGCGCCGCGCAGGCCGTCGGGGCGAAGCCGTTCGAGCCTACGAACGCGCAATCGCACTGTGCTCCAACACCGTCGAACGTCGATACCTCGAACGCCGCCTGGCGGAGCTCAGCACAAACTGACGCCTGGCCCACGAGGGAAAAGCTGGCCGACCTCAGCGGTGAGCCGCGGCAATGTTGGCGCGAAGTAGTCTTCGAGCACAATCGCGTCCGCCTTATGGAACACTCCGGCCACGAGGCTGCGTACTGGCCACCGGGTCATCATGCGCATCGACAGATTGCGGAGCCAGATGCCCCGCGCGCTGCGCGGAAGCATGCCTTGGAGTCCACCCGGTGGCAGCGCCTGACATTGCCGGACATAGTCGCCCATGATCGACTCGTACCGTGCGAATGCCACGTCATGCATCTGGCCGGACCGCACGAGCTCTCCGGCCAGCACGTACGCCCCAACCAGCGCCAGACTCGTGCCGAGACCAGTGACGGGCGATGGGCTGTAACCAGCGTCGCCAAGCAGCGCAACGCGTCCGCGCGCCCAGTGCTCCATGTGCACCTGCGCGACGAGATCGAAATAGAAGTCCGGCAGCGATCCCATGTGTTCGAGCACGTGGAGCACGCGCGGCATCTCCCAGCCGACTCCGGCAAACGTCTCTGTAAGGATCGCCTTCTGTCGGTCGGCGCTGAGCCGCTCATATCCAACTGGCGGAGACAGGAAGCTGAGCATGACCTGGGTGGTGTCCGGACCTCCAGGTCGAAGCCCGATGGCCCTGCCACCAGGCGCATTGTGGATCGCGAACCAACCGCCTGTCTCGATCCGAAATGGGAGCGTGAAATACGCGGTATATCCTCCAAGTGGCGCGACCGATGTGGAATGCGCATCACCGAACGTGAGCGCGCGCACGTGCGAATGGACTCCGTCTGCCGCGATGACCAGGTCGAACCGTTGGCGCGCGCCGCTGAGAAATATGACGTGCACGCCATCCTCGTCTTGGCAAAGCGACTCGATGGAGTCATCGAAGCGGTAGTCGACAGCGTGTCGCGTCGCTTCATACAAGATGCGTGACAGCGCACCGCGCAGAATCTCGATCTCCGCGACAATGCCTTCGCCTCCCATGAAATTCATCGGCAAGGAAGCCTGGTGCTTGCCACGCTCGTCGACGAACGCGAAGCCGTGCTCGTGGAGACCTGCTGCTTTGACGCTGGGCAGCAGTCCCATCCGCTGGATCACATCCCGCGCGGCCCCGCGAATATCTACGGCCTGGCCGCCCCGGCGTGGCGCGAGCGCACGCTCGACGACGGTCACCTCGAAACCTGCGTCTGCCTGAGCCAACCAGTGAGCCAGCGCTGGGCCGGCAATGCCGGCGCCTGATATCAATACCGTGTACGGTGTACGTGACATGGCACCGAAGCCTACACGCAAGATTGGTGCATGGCTACATGTACTAGTACACTAAGCGCAGATGGCTACTCGACGTTACGAGCAGATCGCCGATGACATTCGGTCGCGGATTGCCTCGAGCCAGCTGGCGCCGGGCGATCCCGTTCCGTCCGCCCGCGCCATCACCCGCGAGTGGGGCGTGGCAGTCGCCACGGCGACCCGGGCGCTGGCCTCGCTCCGCGACGAAGGTCTCGTCCAAGCCCGACCTGGCGTAGGTACGGTGGTCGCATCACGACCATCACGGACGCGCAGCAGTCGCGAGTCATCGAACAACGAGATCAACACGGCCGCAGTCGTCGCCAACGCAATAGCCATTGCGGATGCTGAAGGCTTGCCCGCGGTTTCCATGCGCCGCATCGCGATTGAGCTCGGCGTACCGACCATGGCGCTCTACCGCCACGTGCGCGGAAAAAGCAGTCTGCTGCTCTTGATGGCCGACACGATCCTTGGCCAAGTCCGCTTGCCCGAGACTCCGCCGCCGGGCTGGCGCGCGCAGCTGGAGCTTGTCGCACGACTCCAATGGGCCGGATACCGAGAGCACCCGTGGCTGACGCGAATTATTTCGATGACACGCCCAAGCGTGCTCCCAAATGGCATGCTCCAGACGGAGTGGGCAGTTTCAGCGCTCGATGGGCTCGGTCTGGATCCGAACGCGATGCTGCACGCTGCGGTCAATCTATTCGCCTACGTGCGCGGCAGCGCCATGAACATCGAAATGGAGCTGGAGTCTGAGCAAGACACCGGACTTACAGACGACGAATGGCTGCAGTCGCAGAGGCCGCTTTTTGCGCGCGTGCTGGAGTCGGGACGTTATCCGCAACTTGCAAGGATCATTGCCGCATCGGATGTGGACCTTGACCTTGACACGCTGTTTGAATTCGGCTTGGAGCGGCTGCTCGACGGCTACGCCACGCTGATTGAGTCGCACGGTTAGTGGATCACTACCCGCTTGCACGATGGGCGGCTACCCATTCTGACGGCCGCGGCGGTTCGTCCTTGCCGCAAACTAGAGGTGTATGACCTCTTTGCGCGTCAACGGGCTGACGCATGAGCTGCAGCTCGATCCACGCACAACCCTCGTCGACGCCTTGCGCGAACACCTCGGCCTCATGGGCACCAAGAAGAGCTGCGACCGCGGCGAATGCGGCGCGTGCACCGTTCACATCGATGGCCGGCGGGTGCTCGCGTGCATGACACTGGCGGTCATGGCGGACGGCAAGCACATTACGACCATCGAAGGACTGGCGCCACCGGATGGCGGGCTTCATCCCGTCCAGGCGGCATTTATCGAGCAGGACGCCTTCCAGTGCGGGTATTGCACCCCCGGCCAGATCATGTCAGCTGTGGCGTGCATCGACGAAGGCCACGCCACCTCAGACGACCAGATACGAGAATTTATGAGCGGCAACATCTGCCGCTGTGCGGCGTATCCGCAGATTGTGGCCGCCGTTCGCGCGGCCGCGGCGAGCTACGGCGTCCATGCAACCGTTTAGCTACTACCGCGCAATAGACCTGGCCGACGCATTTGGCGCGATGCAGCGGGACGCCGGGGGGCAGGTCATCGCCGGCGGCACCGAGCTCGTCAATTGGCTGAAGGAAGGCATCGTCAGCCCGCCGGTTATCGTCGACATCAATAGCCTGCCGGACCTTGGTGCAGTCGAGGCGAATGCAGCTGAACTCAGCATCGGCGCGCTCGCGCGCATGAGCGACGTGGCTGCGCACCCACAGGTGCAGCGTAATTTCCCGGCAATTGCCGAAGCGCTTCACAAGAGCGCGTCGCAGCAGCTGCGCAACATGGCCTCGATGGGCGGCAACCTGATGCAGCGAACCCGCTGTCCGTACTTTCGCGCAGACGTGGACCTGGCCTGCAACAAGCGGCGCCCGGGTTCGGGGTGCGCCGCGCTCGATGGATACGACCGAACCGCCGCGATCTTCGGCTGGAGCGAGCACTGCGTGGCGACCCACCCGTCGGATGTCGCCGTCGCATTCGCGGCTCTCGACGCCACCGTCCACGTGCGCGGCGCGACGGGCGTCGAACGGGCGATCCCAGTCACCGACTTCTACATGCTGCCGGGCGACGCGCCCGAACACGACAACGTGCTGCAGCGTGATGAGCTGATCGTGCGCATCAGCGTGCCGCAGTCGCCGGTTGCGCATCGCTCGCGGTATCTGAAGGTGCGCGAGCGTACGTCATACGAGTTCGCGCTGGTGTCCGTTGCAGCCGGCCTGCAACTGGACGGCGATGGTCGCATCACCGACGTACGGATTGCGCTGGGCGGCGTCGCCCACCGCCCGTGGCGCCTAGCCGCCGGCGAGCGCGCACTGCCGGGCACGTCAATCACCGATCACGCCGCTATACGCGCGGCAATCGAGGGAGCCTTCGCCGATGCCCGCCCGCGCCGCCAGAACGGATTCAAGATCGAGCTCGCCAAGCGCGCAGTCGTGCGCGCGCTGCAAGTAGCCGGAGGAAACGCATGAGCATCGGGCGTCCCTTGAGCCGCCTCGACGGCCCGGCAAAAGTGACGGGCCAGGCTGTGTACACCGCCGATACGCCCATAGCCGGCCTCGTCTATGCCGTGGCGGCGATCGCCACGGTCGCCAGTGGCCGAATTCGCCGCATCGACGCCAGCGCCGCGCTCGACGTCGAGGGCACGCTCGCCGTGATCACCCACGCGAACGCTCCAAGGCTGCATGCGCCCGAAGGCACGGCCGCGATGTCGTGGGTGCCGCTCCAGGACGGCGTGATTCGCCACGAGGGCCAGCCGATTGCGCTCGTCGTCTGCGAGACACTGGAGCAGGCGCTCCACGCCGTACGGCTCGTCGAGGTCGAGTACGAAGAAGCGCCAGCTCGCTTCGACTTTCGCGCCCACCTGGATGACGCCGTGAAAGCGCAAACGTACATCGAGCCGGACTCGTTGATCGGCGACATCGAAGCCGGTCTCGCCCAGGCCGACGTACGCGTCGAGGCCACCTACCGCACCTCGGACCGCCACCACACGCCCATGGAATCGTCGGTGACCATCGCGGAATGGCAGGGCGACGACCTGGTCCTGCACGACTCGACACAATGGGTTTGGGGCGTCCGAGCTGCCGTGGCCCAAGTCTTCGGCCTCGATCCCCAACAGGTCCGCGTGCGGAACGAGTTCGTCGGCGGCGGGTTCGGCTCCAAAGGCTATGTCTGGCCGCATCCGCTGCTGGCCGCGTTAGCTGCGCGGGTCGTCCGCCGGCCGGTGCGGATGGTCCTGACCAAGGCGCACACGTTCACGTTCCATGGCCATCAACCGGCGACGGAGCAGGTGGTCACGCTCGGTGCGCGGCGGGATGGCTCGCTCACGGCGATCCGCCATACGAGCGTGAACCCCACGTCCGTGGCCGACACGTTCGTCGAATACACCGCGGCCGGTACGCGCAGCATGTATGCGTCGCCGGCAATCGAGACGCGCCATCGCGTGGTGTCGGTCAATCGACCGCTGCCCACCCCAATGCGCGCGCCCTGGGAGGGGATGGGCATGGTCGGCCTCGAGATCGCGATGGACGAGCTGGCCTACGCCCTCGAACTTGACCCGCTGGAGCTGCGCCTGCGCAACTATGCCGAGACCGATCCAAGCAGCGGGCACCCGTTCACCTCGAAGCGGCTGCGCGACTGCTACCTGCGCGCAGCCGACCGTTTTGGCTGGAGCCAAAGGCTGATGCGGCCCGGTTCCATGCGCGATGGAGATGACCTGGTCGGCTGGGGCATGGCCAGCGCGATCATGAGCAGTTTCGCCAACCCGGCTTCCGCCCGCGTGACGATCGACGGCACCGGCTCGGTGTTGGTCGAAGCAGGTACGCAGGAGATCGGCACCGGTGCGTACACCGTGCTCCCCCAAATCGCCGCGGATGTGCTCCAGGTGGAGCCGCAGCGCGTTCGCATTCATCTGGCCGATACGCTTCTGCCGGAGACCGGCGGCACCTTCGGCTCGTCGACGACGATGAGCGTGGGTTCGGCCGTGGTCGATGCCGCAACGCGTCTTCGGCGGCGATTCGAGGAATTGGCCGAGCCGGTCGGTATCGAAGTGGGCAAGTATGCCGACCTGCTGCGGGAGCATCGGCTCGACCAGCTTTCAGCCGAGGGCGCCTGGCAGCCGAGCGGAGTGCCCATGCATACCTTCGGCGCCGTCTTCGCGGAGGTACGCGTGGACGCCGACCTGCGCATCCCCCACGTTTCGCGCATCGTGGCGGCCTACAGCGCCGGGCGCATCGTCAACCCCAAAACTGCGCGCAGCCAGATGATCGGTGCGCTTACCTGGGGCATCGGCCAGGCGCTGTTGGAGGCATCCGAAATGGACCTCCGCCTCGGCCGCTTTGTGTCGAAGAACCTGGCCGGTTACCTCGTGCCGGTGAACGCCGACGTGCCCGAGATCGACGTGTCCTTCATCGAAGACGAAGTCGATCCAGACGCAGGGCTGATTGGCGGCAAGGGCATCGGCGAGTTGGGCGGCGTGGGTGTCGGAGCGGCGATCGCCAACGCGGTCTTTCACGCCACGGGCATCCGTATACGCGAGCTGCCCATTCGACCCGAACTGTTGCTCGTGTGACGATGGCAGCGAGCGTAACACCGCGCGGCACCGTAGCCGCCGCCGGACGGCCCTGGCTGGTGCTGGCGGTCGTGCTCATCGGCACATTCATGGCAGTCCTCGACGTCGCCATCGTCAACGTCGCGATCCCGTCCATCCGCGAGGACCTGCACGCGAGCTTCGGCGAGGTCCAGTTGGTGATTTCGGCGTACACCCTGACGTATGCCAGCCTGCTGGTGACGGGCGGGCGGCTGGGCGACCTGTTCGGACGCAAGCGCATGTTCATGCTCGGACTTGCGCTGTTTAGCACGGCTTCGGCCGCATGCGGCATCGCGCCATCCAGTGGGGTGCTGATCGGCGCCCGCGCAGTGCAGGGCATTGGCGGCGCGATGCTGTATCCGCAGGTGCTGGCGATCCTTCAGCTGACGTTCGAGGGCGAGGCGCGCACGCGTGCCCTGGGCATTTTCGGATCGGTGGCCGGCATCGCGGCCGTCGCCGGCCAGGTGCTCGGCGGCGCCCTTCTGGCGCTGAACGTGTTCGGGCTCGGCTGGCGGCCGACATTCCTGGTCAACGTGCCGCTCGGCGTGTTGGCAATCGTGGCCGCTTTCGCGATCCTGCCACCAGATGAGCACGAGCGGCGCGGCTCGCTCGATCTGGGCGGCGTGGTGCTGACCGCTGCCACACTGGCGCTGCTGATCGTGCCGCTGGTCGAGGGACGGGAGCTTGGCTGGCCTCTGTGGACGCTGGTGAGTCTCGTCCTATCGCTGTGCGGTGCAGGCGCGTTCTTCGCCTACGAACGGCGCATCTCAGCACGCGGTGGCTCACCCCTGGTCCGTCTCGACCTGTTCCGAAACGCCGCGTTCGCCTCGGGTGTGCCGATCGCAGCGCTGTTCACTGCCGCGTACGCCGGCTTCCTGCTGCTGCTCGCCGTCTACCTCCAGGTCGGCCTTGGCTTTTCGCCGCTACAAGCCGCGTTGACCTATACCCCAAACGCCACTGGATTCTTCGTGGCCTCGCTGGCCGCACCACGGCTGGTGCCGCTGCTTGGGCGACACGTGCTGTCGGTCGGCTACGTCGTCGCGGCGTTCGGCTTGCTCGCCAGCGCAGCGACTGCTGCAGCAGCCGGTGGCAATCTGGCCGGTTGGCAGCTTGCCCCGAGCCTCTTCGTGGCCGGCGTTGGCCAGGGATTGGGCATGAGCCCACTGGTGGGCACAATCATCGGCTCGCTGGAGGCGCGCGACGCCGGGTCCGGTGCGGGCGTGGTCACCACCACCCTGCAGGTTGGCAACGCGCTTGGCGTCGCATTGATTGGACTGATCTTCTTCGGGTTGCTCGGCGCGCGCCAGGCGCCGGCGGATTACGCCACCACGTTTGCCAGCGTGCTGCCAGTTTCAGCCGGCTTGCTCGCGCTGGCGGCCGTGCTCGTCTCGCGTATGCCGCACACGCCAGGCGAAGCCGCGAACGCGCTCATCGAACGTTTGCCAGGTTGGGCGGAGGGCTTCGCCTACTCGATGTTCCTGATGACCGGTGGACGCATGGCCGATTCGCTGTTCCACGAGATCCTGGGTCATGTCAGCCAACGTCGGCTGCAGCGCACCCAGACCGCGCCGGTCGCACTCGGAGACTTTCTAGCCTTCCACTTCGACGCTGCCGGCGAAGACACTGCCTGGTTGCACTACCTGATGCGCGAAGCACTCGCCTACGGTGCAGGCGAGATCCCACATGAATCCGACCGCCTCCCAGTCATCCAGGCGCAGGTGGACGAGATCCGTCGCCGCCAGTCAGCATCGCTGCTGCCAGGAGACATGGATCCGGCGCTGCTGCGCTTGTTTGCATTCGCCCTCGCCAGCTATCCACGCATGCTGCCGCAAATCACCCGCATGACGACAGGTCTAGCGCCAGATGATCCGCGATTCGTTCAGATATGGGAAAGCCTTTTGCGTCGCATCGGGGCGCAACTGGAGTCCGCTCGAACAGCGCCGCTCGCCTGAGCTCACTCCGCGCACTCCGACCGGACTCGACGCCGGAACATGCGGCGGCCGTGTTGGCCATGCTGTTGAAGCAGCGCCCGTAGGCACACTTCCAGTCCAGCAGCCAGGAAATCGCCCACGCGCTCGGCGTCGGTCCGGCCTACGCAGCCAGGTCAACGCCGGAAGCAACGCGTGCTTGCAACCACGTTGTGAGCGACGACTCTTCGGTGCCGGACTCGTAGAACGTGGTCCCGCCGCCGGAGCGCTTGGCGACATACATTGCAACGTCCGCGCACTTGAGCAACCGCTCGGCTTCAAGACCGTGTTCGGGCGCGAGGGCGACGCCGATGCTGGCGCCCACAAACACAGTCTGACCTTCTAGGTCGAACGGTAGTTGCAGTTGCCCTAACAGTGACATGCTGACCTGGTTTGCGCCGTGTGCATCTGTGTCGGGCAGGACGATGGCGAATTCGTCGCCGCCCAGTCGGGCCAGGGTGTCGGATGCGCGCAGAACACCGCGCAACCGTGCGCTCACTTCGCGAAGAAGCACATCGCCCGCGTGGTGGCCCAGGCTGTCGTTCACTTCCTTGAAGCGATCCAGATCCATCAATAACAGGCTTACAGGAGATCCGCGCCGCTGTGCCTCAGTGAGTGCCTGCTCGAGCCGATCCATCAGGAGGACGCGGTTTGGGAGTCCTGTCAACGCATCATGCAGCGCCTGGTGCACCAGCGCTTCCTCCGCACGTTTGCGCAAGGTCACGTCGCGAATGACCGCCTGGATCGCCGGTCGACCCTGATACGTGATGCGCATGAGCGTCGACTCGCATGTGATGATCTCGTCGTCGAGGCGTCGGATTTGCACTTCGCCGAGCCCACGCAAATCATTCAGTCCGGCAGTTTGTTGCGCCCAGTCCACGTAACGTGCGCGGTCCTGCTGCGGAACGAAATCCAGCATTGGCAGACCGATGATGTCGTCGGCCGCCGCCGCGCCCACGAGGTTGATGGCAGCTGGATTGGCGTAGACGATCTTGTCCTCGCATTGAACGACAATCGCGTCCGGGCACAACTCAACGAGACGTCGATAACGCTCTTCGCTTTCGTGCAATGCCTGGATGGCTCGGCGACGGTTCGTCATGTCTCGCAAAACGAGGATGCAACCGTTCAATTCAAAAGAACTGTCACGCAAGGGCGATGCGGACAGCGAAACCCAGGTGTGACTGCCACTGGCCGATACGACGCGGTACTCACCGCCAGTGCTTTCGCCGTTGAGTGCACGTACCAGTGGATGGCTGAGTTCGTCCACCAACCGCTCCTCGGTGTCAAACAATTGCCAGTCACGCTCGTGCACATCTGCCTGGTCGTCGAGTTGCAGGAGTGCCGCCGCCGCGCGGTTGTACTCAACGAGCTTTGCGCTGCGATCGAACACGAGAACGCCATCGGCCATCTGAGCGATGATCGCGAGCTTTTGGGCTGCCTCTCGCTGTGCCGCTTCACGTGCTTCGGCGGCTGCTAGAGCGACGGCGACGTGACGGGCAACGGCTGTGAGAAACTGTTCGTCAGTGTCGCCGAAGGCGCTCACCACTGGACTGGCCAGCGTGATGACGCCGAGCGTGTGACTTTCTGCGACAAGCGGTGCGACCATGTACGCACGCATCGTGGTGATGCGCGCGATGTCGGGCCGCGTGAGCGGATTTGTGCGAAGGTCGTCAACTCGGAACAGTCGACCTTCGCTGAAGGCGACGCCGTTCCATCCTTCACCTGGTCGAAACGTCATCTTGGCGATCCTCTCACTGCCCTGGTCGTTCCAGGCCGCCATGCGCAAGAGTCCGTCCGGGGAGGGGAGTGCAATCGTGCAATGCACGCCGCTCCCGAATAGCCCCGCGACCGACGTGACCGCTGTAGTGAGAGTCTGTTGAATGCTCGTGCCCGCCGCCGTGTAGGCTGCGAGCTCGGCCAACGCCTCGGCCTGACTGCGGGCGGTGCGCTCGCTCACGATGAGTTCGCGAAACCGGTGCTGCGTTTGACGGGCAACAAACGCAGCGACAAAGACACCTGCCACCCAGCCCAACGCGGTCGCGTCCCGGTGCTTCAGGCGCAAGGCGAGCGCACGTGGCTTCAGTCGGAGCACCCTCATGCGTCGATTCGATCATCGGCAGCGTGAACGGGAGCCTTAGCGTTCCTTGTCGAACGTTAGCCGGGCATAGCCCCCAGTTGCTGCAGCATGCCCACGTTGTCGAACTGCGTCCAGACGTCGGTCACCCGACCGTACTTCAGCCGGTAGAAGTTCATACCTTCGAGCCGTATCCGCTGACCTGTCGCGGGGATCCCCATGAACGGCTGCTGCGCGCCGACGGTCGTCTGGTCTGCCGCGCGAAACGCGTGCTCGAAACGCGTGATGATCGCGACATTGTTGGGCAAGGGCGGCGACTCGCGATGCGTCGGCGTCGATCGCATCGCCGTGTCGTGCACGTATTCGCGCAGGTTGCGCAGGTGGACCTCCACCCGCTGCCGTGTTCGCTCGCACAGGTGGCCCGTTCGGCGTCTGACCACTCCATGCCGAGCAATCCGCTTTCGGTAACTCGCACCTGGGTCTTGTCGCCCATCCGGGTCAATGCGAATTCGACCTCCAACGAGTTGCCAGGCAGTGCCTCGGCGCCGTCCGGGTGCAGCCAGCGGAACGCGAACACATCTGGCGGCTCAACGCGCTGCACGACCACGGGCACCGTTACCGACGCGTGCGTGGCGCGCTGGTCGAAGTTGAATGCGCCGCGGCCGCCCTTCCGCGCATCCAGGACCGTGGCATGCTCGTCATCCCGTGAAAGAAGATGATTTCACGGTAGAAGGTGCTGCGGCAGAGGTGTAGGACAGGTATCTGACAGATTGCCGTCAGCTTGCGGACACCAGCGCGTTTTGGTGGCGCCTGCGCAACTCGAGCAGGCGCGGTGTGTTGGCCCCGCGGTGTTTTCCAGGATGACCAGCGCCCGCCGGTACAGCGTCTCAGCTTCTGCGATATCGCCCATTCGCTCGCGGATCCGTGCCAGGATTTCGAGGCTGATCGATACCGTGGGATGCCGCTCCCCGTGGATCCGATCACGTATTGCCAGCCCGCGTCTGGCAATCGGCTCCGCCTCGAGCACACGGCCCTGCGCCAGCAGAATTTCGCTCAAAGACTGCAGGCTGTACGCCAGTTTCGGATGATCCGGCCCGAGGGCGGCCTCACGCATCTGGAGGGCTCGGCGCGCCAGCACCTCGGCCGCTGAGAATTGGCCCTGCCCGAGCTTCGCACGAGCAAGTCCATTCAGCACAGTCATTACCATCGGATGCGCACTTCCCAGTGAACGGACCAGGATTGGTAAAGCGCGGTGAAACTGCGTCTCCGCCTCTGCGTCGCGTCCCCAGTAGCGGTAGAGGGTGCCGAGCGCTTCCAACGAGTAAGCTGTCACCAGGTGTTTCGGACCGAGCACCCTCTCGTTAATGGCGAGGGCACGAGCTAACAGCACCTCGGTGTCGCGATACCGGCCCCGCATGAACGCGATTTCAGCGAGCTGGCTGAGCGTTTCGGCGACGCGCGGATGCCATTCGCCAAGCGCGCGGACATGCAGCTCGAGCGCATCTCGAACAAGTGTCTCGGCCGGCGCGTATCGACCACGCTCCGTGTGCACACGACCAAGCAGGTTCATCGAGTCCGCAATGCGCAGATCAAGTGGCGGTACTTCTGCGCGACGGTGCACCAAAGCCGCGGTGGCAAGCACTTCCGCGCGGGCGTATTGGCCTAGAGAAAGAGCCAGCTCCGCTAGGTATGTGTAGGTTGGCGCGGTGTCGGATTGTTCGCAATTCGCTAGCCGCTTGCGCAGTTGGAGTGATTGCAGCAGCAGCCGACGGCTACCGGAGTAGTCGCCGGTTACATGGTGATACGCGCCTACTTGCTCCGTGAGGCGGGCCGCCTCCGCGGTGCGCATCTCCCAGGCATTGATCAGCGTGATCGCAGCCATTGCCTGCGGTAGCAGCCGCGGGAAGCTCGTGAAGTGATAGGCATCCCCGTCCGGCAAACTGTGTTCGACGATCGCAACGGCGCGCGTCGCCCACAGCTGGTGCTGCTCTGCGCTCAATCCAGAGCGAACGACGTCCTGCACGAGTCGGTGCACACTCAGCGCATGCGACCGCCGATCGCGTCGGATGAGTGAAAGGCTGGCAAGATCGGCGAGGGCCTCGTCGAGACGGAGTGCATCGAGGCCAATCGGCGCGAGTGTCGGACCCAGCGCTGTGGCGCCAGAAGCCAGCATCTCCTCAGAAATCAGGTCCGGATAGAGAAACGCACAGAGACACAACAGCTCGGCAGCGGCCGGATTCATGGTGCTTACATGACGGTAGGCAAGCGAGAGCGTCGCATCGACCGAATCCGGATGATGCGCCGGTGCTCGACCGCGCCGTGCAAGCAACGCATGTTGCTGGGCGTGAAATCTGTCGAGATACGTCTGAAGACTACAACCGGTCTCCTCGACATATGCGCCGGCCTGGTCCAGCGCGACGGGCATTCCACCGAGACGGTCGACCAACGTCCGCGCCGCGTCGATCTCGGCCGAGGACGGCACTGCAGCACCCGGGCTGGAGTCCGCAATGCGACCGCGCTGCAGCAGGAATAGCACACCTTCTTCGGGTGATAGTGGAGCAAGGTCGAACCGCCCTCCGGTCGTGCCAATCGCTTGTGCACGCGTGGTGAGAATGATCGATCCGCGACAGCATTCGCTCGAAATCCGGCCATGAGCCAACCGGCTGGTTGAGGATTGCCGAGAGATGGCTCAGTCCGGACCGGCACGCCGCATCCACGGCGCCGCTCATCCACAACACCGCGCGGTAGAACTCCGCGAACCGATACGCGTACTCAACGGCAGTCTGAGTCTTGCCAATGCCGGGGAGGCCTGTCAGCGCCTGCACGCTGGTGCCATCCCGGTCGACAGCAGCGAGGCGTGCAGCTCTCGCAACAGCGAGTCCCGTCCGGTGAAAAACGGGTTGCGCCGCAGCGGCACGTGCCACGCGAGCGGAGCCGTCGGCGGATCGAGGGATAACGTCAATGGCCGTGTCGGCGACAGGTCCGCTGGATCCAGGCCCAGCTCTTCGGCCAGGCGGCGCCGTGCGGCCGGCTGCGGCACGACCGTCCCCTGCTCCCACCTGTTGATGCTCCGAGCCGAGACGCCGGCCGCCTC
>JAFAZN010000210.1 GCA_019239775.1 Chloroflexota bacterium | reverse complement strand
TTCGAGGTCAACCACGGACGCCAGCCGATGATGCAGGCCGAGGCCAACGACAACGGCGGGCGACTCCGCCATCCAGAAACGCGAGCGACCAGGCGTATCGAGAAGTGCCTCGTCGGCAGCGATCGCTTCACGGGGAGGGGCGTGAGTGAGGGTGATCGGCATGCGCGCGCAGATAGCTCATTGAAGCGCGGTCAGGGCAACGGCTTCTCAGTTGTCTGAGCGCGACCGCTCGCGTGATAGCCTCAACGGCGTGGCCTGGCGCGGCAGCCGCATTTCCGTTGTCCTTCCGACCTACAACGAACGGGACTCGATCAGGGCGGCGATTCTCGACTTTGCCTCGCTCGAAGTGATCGACGAGATCCTGGTGATCAACAACAATGCGGCGCCGGGAACGTCGGAGCAGGTGGTGGCGGCCATCGAGCAGCTGCCCAACGGCACCCGGGTGCGCGAGATCCACGAGCCCCGCCAGGGCTACGGCTACGCCATCCAACGCGGCCTGCACGAGGCGGCCGGGGACTACATCGTTGTCTCCGAGCCTGACGGCACTTTCCTTGGCAGGGACACGTTCAAGCTGCTGGCCTATGTCGAGGATTTCGACGTGGTGTACGGCTCGCGCACCGCGCGAACGTTTATCTGGCGCGGCGCCAACATGGGGCTGTGGCTGCGCTGGGGGAATTGGTGCGTCGCCAAGCTCATGGAGTTTCTGTTCAACAGCACCAATCTGACGGATGTGGGCTGCACGATGCGGCTCGTCCGCCGCGAGGCGCTGGGGCGCATGGTGGGGCAGTTCACGGTCGGCGGCAGCGCGTTCGGGCCCGAGATGATGCTGCTGAGCCTGTTGCTCGGACTGCGCGTGATTCAGGTGCCGGTGAACTACCTGCCGCGCATCGGCGTCTCGAGCGTAACGGGAGATATGCGCAAAGCAGTCATGCTCGGGGTCTCGATGATCGGGCTGGTACTGCGCTATCGCATCAGAGCATGGCTCGGGAATGGTCCGCGCGGCCAGGCGGAGACGGCGCTGCCGCGCGAATCGGCACAGGTCAGGTGAGAACGGCGCGGCCGAGCTCGGCGATGCCCTCGACGTCATCATAGTCGTCCATCCAGTTCAGGATCGCGCGCTGGACGCCGGCGGCTTCAAGCGCTTTTAGCCGCGTTTTGACCTCGGCATGGGTGGCGACGACGCCACTGCGGCGGAACATATCAGGGACTGGCTTGGCGGCCAGGCGTCGGTCGAGGTCGGCCTGATCTCGACCAGTGCGCAGAAACAGCATCATGCTGCGGCGGACGGCTTGTTTCGGACGGCCGGCCTTTTCGATGAGGCTGTCCAGGTAGGCGTTGATCTCGGCGAAATCCTCGGGCGAGCGTCCGCCACTGTTCCACTCGTCGGCGTACTTGGCCACCAGCGGCAGGGTGAGCTGTTTTCCAGATCCACCGATCACGATCGGCACCTGGTGCTTCGGCCTCGGCAGCAGGACGGCTTCGTGCACCTGGTAGTGCTTGCCCTCGAAGGTGAGCGGCTCATCGGTGTGGAGCAGGTGCGCCATGATGTGCACGGCTTCGCGGAAACGGACCATGCGCTCGGGCACGCTGCCCAGGTGGTAGCTGTAGTTGGTGTGTTCGCGATCCTGCCAGCCGGCGCCGAGGCCAAATTGCAGTCGGCCGCCTGAAAGATCGGCCACAGCCGCGGCTTGCCGCACCAGCATGGCCGGGTGACGGAACGAGATCGGCGACACCATCGGGCCGAACTCGAGACGTTGGGTGTTGGTGGCCAGGTAGCCGAGCGAGATCCAGCATTCCAGCGAGTCCTTGAAGGGACCGACTGGATTGGTGAAGTGGTCAGAGCGATACAGGCCGGCGAAGCCGACCTCTTCAGCGGTCCGGGCGATGGCGCGCCAGCGGTCCCAGTTGAGGCCGTCCTGGCCTTCGACCATAAGGGCAATGTCCATAGGCGGACATCACCTTACACGGGTTCTTACAACTTGAGCCCAAGTTCGACGCCCCGGGATTGTGAGCTTCAGGCCCAGGCGTCGACGTGCGTGCCCTGCGACGCGGAGTTGACACTGCCCTGCGGTGCGCCGGCGGCATCAAGCATGTTGGTGAGCTTGGCGCCCGTGGTCTTCATCGAATCGAGCATCAACTTTTGAACCGCCACTCCGGCGGCTCCGCCAGCCTGTGCGGCTGAGCTTGCGCTATCCATGCTGCAACTATCGGTGCGCGAACAGAGCGGGCGATCCCTCAGGTGGGGGAAAACACATGGGCCAGATCGGCCACACTTCCCAGAACGTACTCGGGCTGTTCCGTGCTTTGATCTGCCGAACTCGCCACGCCGGTGAGTACCAGCAGCGCGGACATGCCCGCCGCGTGCGCGCCACCGATGTCGGCCTCCGGGTTATCGCCCACGTACAGGCAATCGGGGGCCGCGGTGTTAACACTCGAGGCAGCCTCACACAGCAACGTGATCGACGGTTTGCCGACGACCACGTCGGGTGCTCGACCGGTGGCGTATTCGAGCGCGCCAGCGAAGACGCCGCAACCCGGCACGAGATCACCGTCGGCGCCGACATAGGTGCGATCCATGTTGACAGTGACGAACCGCGCACCATGCTGCAAGGCGCGCATAGCTGTGGTGAGTCGGTCGTAGGTGATGCCGCGATGGTTGCCGACGACGAGATAGTCGGCATCTGTGCCGTCGGTGACGGCCAGGCCGCGGCGTTCGATCTCCGAGCGCAGCCCCGGGTTGCCGAACACGTGCACGCGCGCTCCGGGCGATTCATGCGCCACCAGCCGCGCCGTGGCGACGAGCGCGGAGAACACTTCGTGGTCTTCGAGTGGCAAGCCGAACCGACGGAACCGGTCCGCAAGCGCGTGCTGGCCGAGCGAGGAGTTGTTGGTGACGGCAAGTACGTGTTTGCCGGCTTCCTTCAGGATCTGAAGGGTCCTGGCCGCGCCAGGGATGGCCTGATCGTGATAGGTAAGCGTGCCGTCCATGTCGAACAGGTACGCCGCGTACTCTGCAAGGGAACGGCTCACATATCGGCCGTGCTGCACAACGCGCTCACATCGGAACCAGCACGTGTGCGGGCACGCTGGAAAGTGTAGCCGCGCACCGGGCACCGATCGCATCCCGTAGACTCGCTGGCGAGGCGATGCGCTTTCAGCAAACCCCTGTCCATGGCGTGGTGCTGATCACGCCCGATCATTTCGACGACGAACGCGGCTTTCTCCAGCGCACCTGGGCTTTCGATGAGTTCGAGGCGAATGGGCTGGAGACGCGCATGGTGCAGCGGAATGTGTCCTACAACCGGAAGCGGCACACACTGCGCGGCATGCACTTCCAGAACGAGCCGTATGCCGAGGTAAAGCTGGTCTCGTGCTCGGTGGGCGCGATCTTCGACGTGGCTCTGGACATCCGGCCAGACTCACCGACCTACGGCAAATGGTTCGGCGCCGAATTGCGTCCCGAGAATGGCTTGATGCTGTACGTGCCGCGCGGCTGCGCGCACGGCTACCTTTCGCTCGAACCCGACAGCACGGTCGAGTACTTGATCTCCGAGTTCTATCACCCAGAAGTCGCCGGCGGGATCCGCTGGGACGACTCATTCTTTAACATTGGGTGGCCCGCCGAACCCACAGTGCTCAACGCGCGCGATGCCACCTGGCCCGACTTCGAGCTCGTGGCGGCTGGCGCTCGCGGTTCATCCTGACTTCTGGGCTAGTACGCCTGGTCGAGGGCCTGATGCGGCGCCAGGTCGGGGTAGTCGGCCAGGACGTGGCCTGGCACGTGGGCGCCGTGCGCCAGAGCTTCGGCGACAAAAGCGCGGCGTGCGTCGCGGAGGCTGGCCTCGTCGTCGGCGGCGATATCGGCGAGGTAGCCCTCTTCGGGGCCGCCCTCGACCATCAGACGCACCCGCAAGCCAAATCGCATGGTGCTCACGCTCAGGCCGAACATTCGCGGTTGCGAGCTGCCGACGGTCTTTGCCAGAAACGGCTCGGCCACGGCGTCGAACTCTTCCGCGGTCATTTCCCAGGGCGCGTGATGCAACGCGCCACGAAACACCGTTCGTCGATGGGCCGGCGAGGCCACGAAGTTCGGGCCGGCCTCTGCTGGCAATGGCGGCTGCAGCGTGGGTGGCACCGGCGCGAACAGGTCGAGCCCACCCTCGCGGGCGATCCGCGCGTGATGCCCACGTCGCGCGTGGTGCACGCTCGCCGACGTACACGGCGGCGTGTGAAAGCAGCCGTTCAACACACCTCGATCCACCGCAAGTATCGGCAGCCGCACCGCCAGGTTGAGTTCGCGCCCAGCCTATAGGTGAGAGGTAATCCCCCTAACGGGTGTCACCTGCGCGGCAGGTTCGGGCGATGCTGGAACTGCAACTATGGACGGCATCTCCAGTATTAGCTCAAACGCATATGTTCCGCAGGGGAATGCGACGACTGCGGGGCCGGACCCTGGGTTTGCGGCCCTGGTGCAATCCGACCCGACGTTGGCAGACGACTACGCAGCCGTGACGCAGGCCAACTCGGTGGCGTCGGCGACGCCGGCAAGCTCAGCTCCGTCGGTGGCTCCGAACTCGTCGACGCCGGCGCCAAGTGCGGCCGGGGCTGCGCAGCAACTGGCTCTCGGCACGCTTGCCGTAGAGAGCAGCGTGGTCACCGCGCTCTTTGGCAGCGCCGCGGGCACCAGCTCTTCGCTGTTCAGCGCCGCCAGCATGTCGAGCATGTTGAGCGCCAATGGCGCCGCGGCCATGGCGTATCTGAGCCCGCAAGCACCGACCACTGGCGGCCTCAACCTCAGCGCCTAGGAACGCGGCACGCCATACCGTGTGACCGGGTTCTCGGGCGTGTTACTGGGCGCAACCGAGTCACAGCACGCCGACAGCGGACATCACCTCGCGCCTCTCAGGTCATAGAAGTCCGACGCCGCGCCTCAGGGACGAGATACTTGCGCGTGGCATCGAGCAGCGAAGCTGCGGTCCAGGTCGGCGGATGTTGCGCTAGCCGTTCCAGCTCAGCGGCGCGGCGCTGGCCGCGGCCGATCAGCACCGTTCGACAGCCGACTGCCTGGCCTGCCTGAATGTCGGTGGCAGAATCGCCCACCAGGGCGGAGCGCGAGAAGTCGATCTCGGGGTGGTCGCGGCGGGCCTGCAGCAACAGCCCGGGCGCAGGCTTGCGACAGTCGCAGGTGCCATTCTGGTGCGGGCACACGTAGATGCCATCGAGGTGCGCACCAGCCATGCTCAGCTTGTCGGCCAGGGCGGCGTGGATCTCGGTCAGCACCGCGGGCGTCAGCCGTCCTAGGGCGATGCCGCGCTGATTGCTCACGACATACACGCGAATGCCGGCCGCGTTGAGGGCTGCCACGGCCTCCGCTGCACCAGGCAGGAGAACGAGCGAGGACGCTGAACCGAGGTAGCGGTGTGGCGGCGGCTTTCGATTGAGGACCCCGTCGCGATCGACGAACACAGTGGAGACCGACACCGCTGCTAGCAGTGTGGCACGGATCGATGCGGCTTCAGCTGGCGCGCAACGCGGTTGCAGAGCTGCTCTTCTGAGCGCGGCTGAGCTGTTCCCAGGACGACAGAAGTGACTCGAGCGACCGAACGGCGTGCTCGGCGGGCGTGACGCTCTTGCGGACGTTCGCTTCGAGCAGGAGCTTCATGACAAAGGCATAAATGGCGCTGAGTTGCTCGGCCACCTCGCCGCCGCGTTCGAAGTCAAGTGTGGTGGCGAGCTCGCTGACAATGTCTTGCGCGCGCACGAATCCGTTATGCGCGGCAGGGACGTCCCTGCGATTGACGCCGTCGATGCCTACCTTGGTGAAGCGGATGGCGCCTCGGTACAGCATCACGACCAACTCCACGGGCGAAGCCGACTGGATCTGCGTCTGGCGGTAAGCACCATATTGCGCGGCAGCGCTCGGATTCATGCGGCGGAAAATTCCTTTGACGTCCGTTTTGGCAATGCAGGCTGAGTATCGGCCGCGAGCCTCGCGTCCTGAGTGGACGAGTGTTGCAAGTTCAGCTCACGGCCCAACGGCGCATCGGCCGTGCCCCACCAACCATTGGTCACGATCACGTGCTAAGGTCGAAGCGTATGGGGACTGACGCTGCTCGGTGGCAGGGCAAGCGCGTCCTGGTAGCGGGTGGCACGGGGTTCCTCGGCGGGCATTTCGCCAGGCGCCTGCGTCAGCTCGGTGCTGAGGTGACGTCGTGCAGTCGAGGCGAGGGCGTGGACTTGCGCGATCCGCTGGCAGCGCGCGAAGCCATCTCCAGAGCTCGGCCCACCGTCGTGATCAACTGCGCCGCCAACCAGGGTGGCGTGGCGTACCAGGAGGAGTGCCCCGGCACCATCCTCTACGACAACACGCTGATCCAGCTGCACACGCTGGACGCGCTACGGCAGGTCGATCCAACGATCCGTTACGTCAACATCATCCCGGCGTGCGCGTATCCGGCTGAGCCGCGCGATGGGGCGTACCGCGAGTCCGAACTCGAGGCCGGTCCGATGCATCCCTCGGCGGATAACTACGGCGTCACCAAACGGCTGGCAGTGCTGCAGGCGCGGCATTACGCTCGCCAGTATGGGGTGGCGAGCACGTGCGTTGTCCTGGCCAATACCTACGGACCTCACGATCACTTCGGACCGACACGTTCGCATGTGTTGGCGGCGCTGCTGGAGCGCTTCCGCGAAGCGCACCACACCGGTGCATCGGAGGTGGTGGTCTGGGGGCGTGGATTGGCGGAGCGCGATCTGCTCTACGTTGACGACGCAATCGAAGGCACCCTTCGCGTTGTCGAGCAGTGCCCCGATGCCGGGTTGCTGAATATCGGCACCGGCCGTGGTGTCAGCGTGCGCGAGATCGCCGAGACAGTCAGCGGGGTGGTCGGCTATACGGGCCGGATTACGTTTGATGCGACGCGACCGGAAGGTCCGCTGCGCAAGATTCTTGATATCGAGCGACTTCGTCAGTTGCTCGGCTGGACCCCACCCACACCTCTTGCCGAAGGCGTGCGACACACGCTGGAGTGGCTCGAGACTGCACAATCTGAGGAGGCTGCCGCGTAAGGTGCGCATTCTCGTAACTGGTGGAGCGGGATATATCGGGTCGATTCTGGTTCCCGCCCTACTTCGGGCCGGTCACCAGGTCACGGTCCTCGACAACTTCATGCATGGGCAGAGCGCATCCCTGCTGGATGTGTGCGCCGATCCGAATCTGGCCATCGAACGCGGCGACGCGCGAGATGAAAGCTGCGTGGCAGCATTAGTGCGCCAACATGACGCCATCATTCCGCTCGCGGCGCTCGTCGGTGCGCCGCTGTGCGATCGCGATCCAGAAGCCGCGGCAAGTGTGAACGTCGGCGCGGTCAGGACCCTGCTGAAGCATCGCTCGCGCGAACAACTGGTCATCTTTCCGAATACCAATAGCGGCTACGGACTTGGCCAGGGCGATCAGCAGTGCACGGAAGAAACTCCGCTGCAGCCCATCTCGGTGTACGGACGAACCAAGTGCGAAGCGGAGCAAGCCGTACTGGACTCCGGCAATTCCATTACGTTCCGGCTGGCAACGGTATTTGGCGTAAGCCCGCGTATGCGGCTGGACCTGCTCGTGAACGATTTCACGTACCGCGCGGTGACCGACGGATTCGTCGTGCTCTTCGAAGCGCACTTCAAGCGCAATTACATTCACGTGCGCGACGTGGCACGGGCATTTATACACTCTCTCGACCATTTCGAGCAGATGCGAGAACGGCCTTATAACGTCGGGTTGAGCGACGCGAACCTTTCCAAGAAGGAGCTGTGCGAACGCATTCAGCAGCAGGTGCCGCGTTTCTACTTCACCGAAGCCTCGCTGCGCGAGGATCCGGATAAGCGCAACTATATTGTGAGTAACGAACGCATCGAAGCCACCGGGTACGCGCCAGCGTTCTCACTCGACGATGGGATACGGGAATTGATCAAAGGCTACTCGGTGGTGCGGCGCTCGCAGTTCGCGAATGTCTGACGCGGTCCTGGAGACCCTCCGTTCGAGCGCAGAGGCGATTCTCGCGTGTGAAGCACTCGCGGAAGATATCGACTCTGTCAGTCACCGGATTGCGGATGCATTTGAGGCCGGGCACAAGCTGCTTGTGTGCGGCAACGGCGGCAGCGCCGCGCAGGCGCAGCACTTCGCGGGCGAACTGCTAGGGCGTTATTTGCAGAGCCGCAGCGCTCGCGCGCCGCGGCCAGCGATTGCGCTGTCGGCGGATTCCGCGGTGCTCACCTGCATCGGCAATGACTACGGGTACGACGATATCTATGCGCGCCAGGTCCGCGGTCTCGCGCAGGCAGGTGACGTGTTGGTGGGTATCAGTACCAGTGGGTCGAGCCGCAATGTGTTGCGCGCGTTTGAGGGGGCTCCCAAGGGTGTCGTGAAGGTTGCACTCTGCGGGCCAGTCGGAGAACTCGCGGCCCAAGCTGATATGGCGCTGCAGGTGCCACTTGAGGGAACTGCCGCGATACAGGCAGCCCATCTCGCCGTCATTCACGCCATTTGCAGCGTGCTCGAAGAGCGCTTTGCGTTAGAGCCTTAGAGACCGACCGCGTCCAGAATAGTGCGTGTGTAAGTGACCGGGTTGTGCTCGCGAACGTAGCGCGCCCGCGCGAGGTCCGCCGCTAGCTCGCGCTCGGCAGGATGGGCAAGCCACCACTGGATTTTGTCGACCAACTCCGCGGGGTTGGACCACAGGTCAACTGAATATCCGTCGAGGAATTGCTCACTCTCGGGGTTGCGCTCCTCCAGCAAGAAGCTTCCGCAGCTGAGAACCTGCGCCACTCGACCCTTCAACTGCACGCGCTCGGGCGCGGTCTGTGTGTTGATCACAATCTTGCTCTCAGCGAGCGTGCGCGCATACTCCTCTGTCGAGAGGAAAGCATCACCCGCGACGAGTCCGCCGGCGCGATGGAAGTCAACGCCCGCCTCGGCCAGAGCACGCACCACTTCAACGCGGCGTCCCTCGCTGGAGCCGGCGATCGTGACCCCAAAGCGTCGACGTCCGGCGGGCTTGAACAGACCTGGCTCGGGAATTGTGGGCAGGAAGCGCACAACGTCGACATTCGTGTAATTGGCGTACGGCGGCTCGCGGCGGCGAATTCGTTCGATTCGCGCCCTGGAATCTGCAATCGATACGAGGTCCGAAACGGCGATGATCCTTCGGTCGTAATCCACCAGGAGTGGATTTGACTCGTCGTAGTCCCAGATCTGCGAAAAGAGCTTGAATCCGTACACGTCTTTGAGATTCCCGAGGACCTCGGGCGGCAGCGCTTCCTGGACCCAGGTCAGCGAATACACCACAAGATCCGGACGAAACTCGCGCATCTGCGCATCGAGCATCAAGCGCAGACGTTCGCCAGCGGCGGGCAGGTGCTGCAGCTTCGAAGAGTTCGCACCATTGTCGAGTTCGTTGAGTATCCAGCGCATGTCGCGCTGGTATGGGATGGTGCGCACTTCGCCGAGCAGGCCCGAACCAACCATGGGCAGGTACAGCTCTAGGTGGCCTGGCTCTTCCCAATAGTAACGCCGCTGTTCGTGTTGCAAGAACAGTGTTCTTGGGCCAGACATTAGCCGCACTCTACGGAGCGGCCATCTCGCCGCCGCAGAGGCGCACGTCCCGTACGGAGGCACCAGAAGTACCTAATGCAGAGTAGGCGACCGGCGGGTACCACCAGCACTGGAAAGTGGTACCGCCGGCCCTGCGGGTTTTCCCGAGCAAGTCGATAGAGTCCGCCCAATCGCACCAGGGAGGCGGTTGGAACATGACAGTTGACCATAGGGCGGCTCCGCGACTGGTTTCTGAAGAGACCAGCGCCGGATCCAGATACCGGCTGGCGGAGCGGCTGTACTGGTCGCTTTACCGCATTCGTCGCGTCGAGGAAGAGGTCGCTCGCGTCTACCCGACGGACAAGATCAAGAGCCCCGTCCATCTATCGATCGGCCAGGAGGCCCTGGCGGTAGGCGTTTGTGAGGCTCTTGAACCGCGCGACGTCGTGTTCGGCACGTACCGCGGCCATGCCGCCTACCTCGCCAAGGGCGGTGACCTGAAGGCGATGCTGGCCGAGTTGTACGGAAAGGCGACCGGCTGCGCAGGAGGCAAGGCTGGCTCCATGCATCTGCTCGACCCCGAGCACGGGGTCATGGGCATGTCGGCGGTGGTTGGTACCACGATCCCGCACGCGGCTGGCTACGCATATGCGCTGAAGCTCCGCAAGCCCGGAGCGATCGCAGTGTGCTTCCTGGGCGATGGCGCCAGCGAAGAGGGCGTGTTCTACGAAACGCTCAACTTTGCCGCTCTCTCCGAGCTGCCTCTGTTGATGGTTGTGGAGAACAACGGCTTCGCGATCCACACACCGCAGTCGGCACGGCAGAAGAATACGAATATCGCGGAGCGCGCAGCGGCGTTCGGGGTCACAGCGAGTCGCCTCGCCGACGATGACGCGTTCGGCATCTACGCGGCAACTCGCGACGCGGTGGACGCGCTCCGGCTCGGAGGCGGCCCGCGTTTGATCGAGATTCCCACCTACCGGTGGAAAGAGCACGTCGGACCGGGTGAAGACTTTCACGTTGGGTACCGTTCGATCGAGGACGCCCAGAGCTGGATCGAGCGCGACCAGGTCGCGCTTACTGGCGACATGCTGGATCCGGAAACACGCCGCGCGATCCACGACGCGGTGGACGCCGAAATCGGCGAGGCATTCCTGTTCGCGGAAGCGAGCCCGTTCCCCGCGGATGAGGCGCTCAGGGAGAACGTGTATGCAAACTGAGAACATTCGTCGACTCCGGTACGACACAGCGCTGCTCGAAGCGACACAACAGGAGATGGACAGCGATGACAACGTCGTGGTCCTCGGCCTCGGCGTCGACGACTGGCGCGGCATCTATGGCACGACCAAGGGTCTTGCGGAGCAGTTTGGTCCACAGCGCGTCTTTGATACGCCGCTGTCGGAAGACGCGATGACCGGTGTCGCCATTGGTGCGGCAATGGCCGGACTGCGTCCAATCCACGTTCATATCCGCCAGGACTTCCTGCTGCTGTGCATGAACCAGCTGGTCAACATGGCAGCCAAGGCGCACTACATGTACGGCGGCAGGGTAACCGTGCCGATGGTTGTGCGCTCGGTCATTGGTAAGAGTTGGGGCCAGGGCGCGCAGCATTCTCAGGCTCTGCAATCGATGTTCATGCATGTGCCTGGCCTCAAGGTTGTGGCACCCAGCACTCCATACGACGCCAAGGGCACGCTGATCCAGAGCATTCGCGACAACAATCCGGTCATGTTCATCGAACACCGGTTGCTGCACTACACCGCCGGCCCAGTGCCCGAGGAGCCGTACGCGGTGGAACTCGGCAAGGCGCGAGTGCTCGCCGAAGGCAATGACGTGACGCTGGTCGGCATTTCGTGGATGGCCAACGAGGCTCTTCGAGCCCGAGCGCTCTTGCAGCAGCGTGGCATCTCGGCCGAAGTCATCGATCCGGTGACACTGAGCCCGCTGGACATGGATACGATCGCCCGCTCGGCGGCGAAAACCGGAAATGTGGTCGTGGTGGACAGCGCATGGACGAACTGCGGCGCGAGCGCAGAGATCGTTGCTCGACTGAGCGACGCGGGGGATCAAACGGTGCGCACCTCGCGCTTGGGCTTTGCACCAACCACTTGCCCGACGACCCGCTGCCTCGAAGACCTGTTTTATCCCAATCCAAAGTCAATCGCGATGCATGTCAACACGCTGCTGGGAGGCAATGACAACTGGACTCCCGCCGACATGGACTTCAGCGACCAGATCGAATTCAAAGGACCGTTCTGATGACTGCTAACAACACTCCCACCAAGCGTTACGCGCTCGCGGAACGCACAATTGACGAAAACGACATTGCCGAGCTGATCGATTGGCTTCGAGCCAATCCGCAGCTCACGCAGGGTCCACTCGTCAAGGAGTTCGAGGCGACGTGGTCCGCCTGGCTCGGCCGCAAGTACTCCGTGTTCGTGAATTCCGGTTCCTCGGCGAACCTGGTGATGTACTACGCGCTGCTCCTTGCCGGGCGACTCAAGAACAATAAGGTCGTCGTTCCGGCCGCGTCGTGGGCTACAACGGTTGCGCCCGCCATCCAGCTCGGCTTTGAGCCGATCATGTGTGATTCGGACTGGCAAACGTTTGGCCTCGACCTCGCGCACCTGGAGCAACTGTGTGAGGAGCACGATCCAGGCGCAGTAATTGTGGTCCAGACGCTGGGTGTTCCGGGGAACATGGATGGCCTGCTGGCGCTCAAAGCGAAATACGGATTCGTCCTCATGGAGGATGCTTGCCCGGCGACAGGCGCCACCTACAAGGGCAAGAAGGTCGGCTCCTTCGGGGATCTCGCTACCTTCTCGTTCTACTTTGGCCACCACCTGTCGACGATTGAAGGCGGCATGGTTTCGACCGATGACGAGCAGCTCCACGACATTCTGCTGCACATCCGCTCGCATGGCTGGGCGAAGGACATTTCTCCCGAGAAGGAAGCGGAGCTGGCGCGCGAACATGGCGCTTTGCCCTTCAATCGGATCTTCACGTTCTATTATCCGGGTTTCAACGTCCGCAACACGGATTTGCAGGCGCGCATCGGGCTATCGCAGATGCGAAAAGCGGACTGGGTGTGTGCACGACGCGTACAGAATCAGCGACGCTACGAAGAGCGCCTTTCCGGAGTTTCGAGCCTGCACATCCCGGCCAACCCGGATGGCGTAACCTGCAGCATCTCCTTTGTTGCGCTGGCAGAAACGTCGCACCAGCGCGACGCGATTGCGGCCGGGCTCCGCGCCAACCACATCGAAACCCGGCCACTCGGCGGTGGCAGCATGGGCCGACAACCGTTCTGGACGGAGCGGTTCGGCGCGCGCAGCTATCCAGTCGCCGATGCGATCCACACGCGTAGCTTCATGCTGCCCAACAACCCCGACATTAGCCTGTCAGACGTCGACTTCATCTGCGACGTGGTGCTGTCGGTGATCGCGGAACAGAAAGCGGCATGATCATCAGCCGTACGCCATATCGAATCTCGTTCTTCGGTGGGGGGACGGACTATCCCGTCTGGTACCAGGAGAACGGTGGGGCGGTGCTGTCGACCTCGATCGACAAGTACGCGTTCATTTCCTGCCGTTACCTGCCGCCGTATTTCGAGCATCGTTCGCGGGTTGTCTATTCGCGTATCGAGCTGGTCGACGACAACGTGCAGATCGAGCATCCAGCCGTGCGCGAAACTCTGCGATATATGGGCGTCGGCGAAGGAATTGAAGTTCACTATGACGGTGACATGCCAGCGCGCACGGGGATCGGTTCGAGCTCCTCGTTTACGGTAGGGCTGCTGCACGCGCTGTATGCACTTCGCGGACGCATGCCAACCAAGCAGCAGCTCGCAGTTGATGCAATTCGCATTGAGCAGCAGTTGATTGGCGAAAATGTGGGTTCGCAGGACCAGGTAGCGGCTGCCTACGGTGGATTCAACTACGTGACGTTCAATCCCGCGGGGAATTTCGAAGTCACGCCACTGATTCTTCCGTCCGATCGCATGCAAGAGTTTTCGCAACATTTGCTTCTCGTGTTCACAGGTTTTTCCAGAAATGCCTCTGAGATCGCCGCAAGCCAGGTCCGCGCCACGCCCAACCGGCGAATGGAGCTCCTGGCAATGCGACAGATGGTCGACGAAGGCATGGGCATCCTCACGGGCGATGCGCCTCTGGCTGAGTTCGGCTCGCTCTTGCACGAAGGTTGGCAGCTCAAACGCAGTCTCACACGCGACGTTTCTACCCCGGCGATCGACGACATCTATGCTGCTGCACGATCGGCGGGCGCGCTTGGAGGCAAGTTGCTCGGCGCCGGCGGAGGCGGATTCTTGCTCTTTTTCGTCCAGCCAGAACTGCGCGCGCGCGTCATCAAGAGGCTGGAGCCGCTAACGGTGGTGCCATTTCAAATGGACAACACCGGTAGTCAGATCGTCGTCTATCAACCGACCGAACCCGTTCAGACCCAGGCCGCGCGATCGCTGCAACTGGCCGCTTGAATCACACATATAAAAAAGCGAAAGAGTCCCAACGTGAGCACACAACAAGACCTAGTGATTGTCAACCCGGGGAGCCGCCAGGAGATCTATCAGGCGCTTGGCAGAGAGTTGACTGCGATTGAGCCGCCATTGTGGGCGGGTATGCTCGCAACATTTGCCCGCAACCGCGGCTACTCGGTCAGCATCATCGACGCAGAGGCGGAAAATCTATCGCCAACCGCCGTGGGCGAACGCGTAGCTTCGATCAATCCGCGTTTGCTGGCGGTGGTCGTGTACGGGCACCAGCCTTCGGCTTCCACTCAGAACATGACGGCGGCCGGACAGATTTGCCGCGAATCGAAACGCCTTGCCTCGGATACGCCAACGCTGCTTATTGGTGGCCACGTTTCCGCGCTGCCGGAGCGCACCCTGCGTGAAGAAGGCTCGGACTTCGTCTGTCAAGGCGAAGGCGCCCACACGATCGCCGTATTGTTGGAACACCTCAAGGCTTCGGGGCCGGCGTTGTCCGACGTTCCGGGTCTCTGGTACCTCGCGGGTGGCCGCGTCCAGGCGAACATGCCGGCGCCGATCATTGCAGACCTCGATACGGACCTCCCTGGAGTCGCCTGGGACCTGCTCCCAATGGAGCGCTACCGAGCACACAACTGGCACTGCTTCAACACCAGTTTGAACCGGCAGCCGTACGCTTCGATCTACACCACCCTCGGCTGCCCGTACAAGTGCACGTTCTGTTGCATCAATGCGCCGTTCCGACTGACGCCAGACCGCCCCAACAGCTATCGCTTTCGCGGTGCAACACGGGTCCTGGACGAGTTGCAGCTGCTGCAGGAGAAGTACGGCGTCCGCAATCTGAAGATCGCCGACGAGATGTTCGTGCTCAATGAAAAGCACGTGTTCGCGATCTGCGACGGCATCGTGGAGCGCGGGCTGGATTTCAATATCTGGGCCTACGCACGGGTCGATACCGTCAAGGACCACTTCCTGGACAAGCTGAAAGCAGCCGGAGTGAACTGGCTGGCACTGGGGATTGAGTCCGCCAGCAAGCACGTTCGCGACGGTGTCGAAAAAGGCCGCTTCGGCAGCGAGCAGATCATCGAGGTGGTTCGCAAGATCGAAGCAGCCGAAATCAACATTATCGGCAATTACATCTTTGGCCTGCCGGATGACGACCAGAGCTCAATGCAGGAGACCCTCGACCTGGCGCTCGAGCTTCGCACCGACTTTGGCAACTTCTACAGTGCCATGGCCTACCCTGGCTCGAAGCTATACGAAATGGCCGTGCAGCAGGGATGGCGTTTGCCGCCAACCTGGAATGGTTTTTCACAGCATGCCGTCGATACCCTCCCCCTGCCGACCGAGCACGTGTCCGCCTCAGAAGTCCTCCGCTTTCGCGACCACGCATTCCAGGTGTACTTCAACGATCCGGCGTACCTGGCGAAAGTGACTGCACGGTTTGGCGCCTCTACGGCGGACCACGTCCGCGAGATGGCGGCGGTCCCGCTCGAGCGGCGTTTCGCGGATGAGGCAGCCGTCGAGGCGCTCGGAACTCCGCAACAACTCGACGGTCGGATGGCAGCATAGCCGGTGCACGTACACCTGTGTCTGGCCAATCACGATCCGATGGGTCGTGAGACGCTGAAAGATCAGATTCTGTGGGTGACCGCGGGTCTCGAAGAGAATGGCCATTCGGTCAGCATCTCCGAGACCGCGGTGGACCCCGATCACCTGAATCTTTTCTGGGAGATCTTCCCGCCTGAGGGAGGCCGCTTTCTCGCGTCGAGCAACCTCAATTACGGAATCATCGCCACAGAGATTCCGGATGGGGCTGGCTTCAATCATCGGCGTGACGGAATCTGGCCGAAGCGCTGGCAGGGTTTCCGCCTGGCTGCGAGCAAGGCCCGCTTCATCTGGGCACTGGTCGATTCGGCCGTCGACGACTATCGGCGGTTCGCGCCCAGTGCTTATCTGGAATTGGGATTCTCCGAGCGGCTGGTGCCGCCAACGGTGCGCGAGACACCGAAGTATGACTTCGCATTTGCTGGAATGCCGCACGCGCACCGGAAGTCGATTATCGATCGCCTGGGCGCCCAAGCGTCGGTGCACTTCGCGAATGACCTGCTGAGCTACACCGAACAGCTCGAACTGCTGCGACGTGGACGAGTCGGGCTGGCGCTGAAGCAGCACCCGGATTGGAAATGGGCAAGCCCAACGCGAGTCGGCCGGTTCGTGCACGAACGCATCCCGATTGCGCACGAGTGGGTTGCGCTGGACATTGGCGTCACGCATCTGATCGCCAAACCATCAGCCGAAGATGATTTCGTCGACTGGGCGCTCGCGCGACTCGACTCGGATCTGGAGTCTGAGGCGCAAGAGATTTTCGAACGCTATCGCCAAACGCCCATGCGCGAGTGCCTGGGACGCGCCATGGACCTTACTCTCTGAGCGCGACCTGAGAGGCCTGCGCGGCTAAAAAGCTGGCTGCTTCGGCGTAGGACTCTGGCGTCCCAATGTCCAGCAGGCGCGCATCAGACTGGTAGCCAAACATCGCGCCGTTGATCCAAACCGGGAACAGGTCGCGCTCAAGTGATAGTGTTCGTCCTTGCGGAATCTGTTCGAGCATCGAACGTTGAATGAGATACACGCCTGCGTTGATCCAACCTGGGCCACATGTGGCGATCTTTTCGGCGAAGCCGGTGATCCGACCTGCGGAATCTACTTCCACGCGGCCATAACGGCCCGTGTCGTCAACATGCGCCAATGCGAGCGAGACCGCTGCCCCAGTGCGCGAATGCGACCGCGCGAACGCTTGCAAGTCCACCGTGCAGTAGGAGTCCCCGTTCAGGACCAGGACCTGCTCGGAATTGACCTGGTCCAGCGCGAGACGTAGGGCACCACCGGTACCGAGCGGCGCCGATTCGCGCGAGTACCAAAGCTGTAGCGAGCCGCAGGCGGAGCCAAACGCGGACTCGATCAGGTCGGCCATGTGGCCTGTCGAAAGCACCACGTGCTGGACCTCTGCCGCGAGGAGTTTGTCAAGGAGGTACGCAAGAAACGGCCGGCCGGCAACATCCGCCAGGACCTTGGGGCGGTCCGCGACAACAGAGCGCAAGCGCGTTCCCAGTCCACCGGCGAGAACAATGGCGGTGACATGCGACAGATCAATTGAACTTTGGCTCGACACCTTCTGTGCTCCATTCGAGGATCTGTCGTACGCGGCGCTCGATCGTATGGAATTCCCTCAGCTTGCAGCGCGCCGCGTCGACGACGCGCTCGGCGACCTCCGGTTCACGGATCAATCGCTCAATGTGTTCGGCCAACTTCGCGGGCTGATCCGGGTTGAACAGCAAGATCTCGCGGCCAATCTCAAAAAGTGCACGGGTCCGGGGGCGGTTGGGAATGTCCCAGGAAATAATTGGTCGACCGGCGGCCATGCCCTCGTACACGCGGCCCGCATAACACTTGGCCAGACTCGGCAGATTCAACACTGCGCAGCCTGACTGTAGCGCATCGAGGTACAGTTCGAACGAGCTACGGCGAATCGCACGCAGGGTCGTCATGTACAGGTCGTGCGACGACTGCCAATCAGTGCGACCTTGCTCGAAAAACGCGTACGTGGCCTGATGCAAACCGTCGAACAAGAGCGGCAACAGCGACTGGTCTTCGGCACCACGCGGTCTGGCGACAAGGCCTTTTACGGCCGGATGCGCGAGGATCTCGGCGCGCTTGCCATACGGGGTGCCGCCAGAAACTGCGCGATGACCGGGTGGAGGAACGTCATGCCGGACTGTCCGACTCGGCACGCCCTGCGGCCACCACATGGCAGGCAGACCCGCTTCGGTGAGGTCTTCCGCGTCAACTTCATCGACGGCGACCGCGTGTGTCAGGTAGGGCAGGACTTGCTCCACGCGCTGTTTGCGCGGCTCCAACTGGTCGAATGCATCAGGCCAGAGTGCGCGCTCTGACTCGTCGTACTGGAGCGACTCGGCAACGAAGCCGATACGGACCGGCGCCAACCCCGCGATCCACTCCCACAGGGCGGCTGGCGCCGTGGATTGATGGACGATCTCCACCCAGACCTGATCGAAACGCCGTTCCCCAACAATCTCCTGGGCTCGATTGAGCCAGGGCGAGGTCAAAGTCAGGAAATTGACGCCAGCGGCTTCGAGGCCCTCCTCGAGTGCGAGGCCGACACAGTACGACCATGGCCGCGCGAGTGCCCAGTTATTGAACTCGAGCTGCAGATTCAGAATGCGCAGGCTCGGATACTCACGGCTCATCCGACCACTCTGCTTGGTTATACGCGATGCCACCTCTACGATGGCGAGCCGCCTACCGGTTTACGCGCGCGTAACCAGCCAGAGCTTGTTTGCCGTGGTGCATGCCGACCGCCTCATTGCGGATGGCAATCATGCGTTTGCGTATGGCGCCCGCGACAACCTTATCGAGCGCGAGGATCTCGCGGATCAGCACTTCCTCCTGACTGGTCGGCTTGGGCGCGGCTGCGACCAGCACACCGCGTTCGCCGAACAGTGCAATCGCATCGTCCACGTTGTCAGCGCCGGCCGCCGCCGCCTGTCGACGCGTGAGGTCCAGGATCTGCTGGTAGACGCCCTCAGCCATCAGTTGCCACTCAGCTTGGAAGCGAGCGAGGCACCCTGTTGTTGGAGCTGCGACATCGAAACTTCCATCTGCGTAAATTGCGCCTGCAGGGTCTGCTGACGCTGCTGAAGCATCTGGTTCAACGAGGTAATCTGGTTCTGGAGTTGTGTGGTCTGCGTTGCGGCACCCTGCGACTCGGTATCGAAGATGCCGCCGGGCTGCAACAGCGTCGTCAAATAGTTGTTTGCGTTTTGCAGCACACCGGCAGTCGCCACATTGGTCGTGACGTACTCGATCCCCGCGGCTGGCGCCGATTTCGCAGTCAACGTCAAACCGGGAACCATCACGTTGATGCCACCCGAGCTGATCTTGCCATTGAGTGGGGTGGAGTCTCCGCCCTTGAAGACCGCGGTGAGATTGTTTCCAGTGGCCGACGGATTGTAGGAAATCTGATACGTTCCACTGACCGTCTGATTGGTTGGAAACCCAGAGATGCTTTGCAACCAGGATGTACCAGTGGAGAGCGGCGCACCGCTGGAGTCAGTTAGCGTCGCCGTCCCTGTGAGCCCCGAAAGCACCGAAAACACGGCGGATGGGTTGCTCAGCAGTGCGGAAGTGAGCTTGCTCGAGTCCAGCACCAGGTGGTTGGTGGTTCCCGCCGTACTGCCGTAGGCGCCAGTTGAGATGCCGATATCCTCGAGGGTCTTGTACGCACTGCCACTTGGCACCAACGCCGCGGAGGACAGCATGGACTTGAGGCCGGATTCGATGTCCTGAATTGTGCCGTCACCGGTCAGCAGGGATCCCTTGTTCGTGGTTGGATCGATCTTCGTGTAGCTGTCGATATTGTCGACGGCCGCGTTGAACGCGGTGATGAATGCGTTGACGTTGTTGGTCGCGGTCGCCGTGTCCTGGGCCACATTGACGGTGCTGGAGCCAGTCGCGGTCAAATTTAGCGTAAGGCCCGTAACTGCGCCGGTGATGGTGTTGGAGTTGCTGTACTGTGTCGGACCGGCAGCGC
>JAFAZN010000191.1 GCA_019239775.1 Chloroflexota bacterium | reverse complement strand
ACTATCTCGCAGATCCGCAGGTGGACCTGGCGATCATTGACGAAAACGACGATGGAGCGATCACGCGCGTCGCCACGCAGGACTGGCTGAAGACCTACAGAGCGAAGGTGACGCGATGTCGAACTAGGAGCGAGGTCGAAGCTGTTGTCTTCAGACTAGTCGCGGAGCCAGCAGGCGGCACGTGAAGCGACTCCAACAACGATCGCGTCGCCGTACCGGGTGGTGCACTGAATCGCACAAGAGCTTGGCGAGGCGTGCCTGCCACGCATGGCGCTACTGCGCTCAGGATGTGGGCGCCACTGTGATGCGTTTCGAGGAGTCCATCGAGCACGGGCGTGTGTACGATGGGCCAGATAGCACCTGTGCTTCCACCACGTGCTGACGATTGGACTCGGGCGGGATGCTATTCCATTGGTTGCTCCGAAGCAGTAAGGCGTCTCTTGTTGATTACCGCGGGGTCGTGAAAAGCTCGTCGTCGGAGAACGCGTTTCGGTTGGCCTGTTGGAGCTCGCTGCGCCGCGATGCCCTGTCGTCGCCAGTCAGGGTCAATCCGAAGTCGGCGTACCTCACCAATGGCATCAGAGTCCAGCCAGCCGTATGTCACGGAGAGGCAGCTGCGCTCGACTGTATCAATCTCGTCAGTTTCTGTGTCGCCGACGCGTCGGAGTCCAACGCATCCGATGAGGTGATCGCCAACGCCCACCGGGACCGTGGCGACCCAGAATGCCAGGTACGCGCGCTCCGCAACATGCCGTTGCCCGGTTGGCATAGCGGTCCACCGGTCGTGCCTGTGTCGAGCGATATGCGCACGCTCGCGCATTGCCGCCACCTCCGCGGCATCGTCTGGCCGATAGGGATTCGCGACGCGCGCATACAAGCTCTGGAGTTCGCTCGCGTCCTCCGGACGATACGGGCGGATTGACCACGTCATTCGGATGGGCAGCATCGGACTCGCGTGAAGGACGTGGATGGGTGGTTCATCGGCCTGAGCCGCGCCATGACCTGAGACGGCTTATCCACTGGAGAGGAGGTGCGCGACATCGAACGGATAGTCGAGGCCGAAGTGCGCTGCTACGGCGGGGCCGATTTCGAGATGCAGTCGCGCGACTGTGCTGGCTGCGCGAGCAGGATCTAACAGTTCCAGGGTGGCCGCGAGGCGATCGTTCAATGCGTCTATCTCGAGGTTCAACTGCTGTGCACGAGCGAGCACAAGCAAGGTGACGCAGTGCGCTCGGAGCCGTGCCAGCACGTTCGCGGCAGCGACGGACCGCCCTCGCTGGCGCTGCTTGCGGAGCTGAATGTACTCCAACCAGAACCAGCTCAGCGCGTACTCCGCCTGCTGCCGGAGCTCGGACGAAGACGGTACGTGCTTCTCAAAGACCACACCATTGAGTAGCCCGATCTTGTCGACGAGCACCTGGTGTGGCCCACCATGCATGACGCGGAAATTACCGGTGTGACCGAGTGCGAATTCGCCATACACTCCGTCGTCTAACACGAAATGCAGCATGTCGAAGCCAAGGCCTTCGAAGTTCAACGTATCCAACAAAAGCAACGGTCGTGCCCAGCTGCCCATGAACGCCTGGCGTCGGGTGAAGAACTGCGCGTAGTCCGCCTCCAGGGTGACGGCATAGAGGTCCAGGTCCGAAACTTCGTCAGCCGTGTGTGCGGCAACTGAACCGCCCACGAAGGCGGCGACGACGGACTGGTCGCGCTGGCATGCATCGCGGAAACGAAGGAGCGCGTCGTCACGAGCACCCATCCGGTTCATCGTACGCGGTCCGATCTTACCGATGTGACGCTGCGGTTCAAGGAAGAACGCGCTGATACTCGTAGCGGAGCATCAGTCGCGGACCGCTGGTATCCGAACCGGACTCGATAAACCCCGTATTGTGTGCCACGCCGCGCGAGGCCTCGTTATCCGGTTCGATCAGCGCAACGAACTGGCTGATGCCAACGGTGGTGGAGAAATACCGCAACATGAGTCGGACTCCCCGCGTTGCCAATCCCTGACGTCGGTACTCAGGAAAGATCCACCAGGAGACCTGGGCCGTGTTGTCCGGTTGCAGGCGCGTCTCGCAGCCGCCGACCAGCGTCCGCGTGCCCGCAGTGCGGATGGCAAGTGCACGGCGCGACCCACCATCGCGCCATTGGCGCTGACCATCGATAAAGAACGTGCGCACGCCCTCCAGGGTCGACCGTTGCGGGTACCAGCCAAAACGGCGTGCATGCTCGTCGTCCTCCCCGGCCCAGTGCGCGGAGGCGTCGGCGAGGCTCAGGCAATCGACAATGACTACCCCGTCGGAGAGAACAGGAGCATGGCCAAGTCGCTCCAGTCGCGGCGTGTTGAGATTGGTTGTGTCGATGACGGCGTCGGCGTGCGCTGCAGGGTCCATCAGCGACTCATACAACACGTGCGTCGGGAGCACGCGCTGTCGGTAGCGGCGCTCCACCACGTCCACCGAGCCGACCCATTCCACGTCACGTTTGCGCGCGCGAGACAGCACCGTGTCTGCGTCCACCTTCAACCAGATCAAATAGTCCAAATGGCTGCGCAACTCGTCACGTTGGAGGTAGGCGCCATCAACGATCAGAATGGCGTTCTCCGGGGCTACCTCCCATCGCTCCGGCACCGGGACATCATGAAAGGAGTCGAAGATGGCGGTGCGGACTCGGCGGTTCCCGCCGGGACCAAGCGGTTGCAGAACCAGGTCGCGGAACGCGACGTAGTCGAAGCCTTCGTCGAAATAGGATTGCGGCGTCCACTCCTCGCGAACGGAGCGGAATTTGTGGCCGGGATGATGGAAATCGTCGATCGACGCGCGCACGACCGGACGGTTCGTGCTGGACTGCACCGCTTCAGTCAGCGCGTCGGCCAATGTCGTTTTGCCCGCGGCCGAGCGGCCGTCCAGCCCAACTCGGGTTGGATGGCCGAGATCGAGGCTGGTGATCCAGTCCAGGATTGGTCGCAGCGCATCCATCGGCAATGACCATAGCCGAAGAGGCGAATACAGGGGACAATGCTGGGCGGGTGACGTTCGGCTAGGCGTAAGGTTCCGATACGATGGACTACCTCGGGCGCATGACTCGACGAGACTTGCTCAAGGTCGGCGGCGCGGCAACGCTGTTGATGTTGCTTCGTGCGAGCGCACCGCGCACTGCCGCCGCTGCAGGATTTGACATCACGGAAAAGAGCCTTCGCGAGCTCCAGGCCGCAATGACCTCGCCACGTATACATCCGCGCTCCGAGCCGACGCTCTAAAAGATGCGCGCATCGGAGTGGTCAACCAGTTGTTCGGCGACGCGCCGGAGGACCAGGAAGTGGGTGATGTGGTGCGTGCCGCTCTCGCCGAGATGCGTGCTCAGGGCACGACGCTGGTGGAGGTAAATGTAGCGGACCTCGCGGACCAGTTGGCCAATTCAAATCTCCTTGCGCAAGAGCTGAAATTCTATCTGCGCGAGTATTTCGAAGCGCAATCGGGAAGTTTCTTCAGCACAGTCGAGGACTGGCTTGATTCCGGCCTGCTGTTGTCGAAAACCGGCGGAGGACACATCGTCGGTCGGAAGACGCTGACCTCCGCTGAAGCGGACGCGCTGAAAGCCGGCAGCGTCTATGTTTCGTTGCTGAGCGCCGAGACCCCGCTGCGCGGTGCCCGCGCGGATTTACATTATCCAGCATGAGCACATCTCCGTTCGCCGATGTCGCCACGCTGGTCGCGGCGCTGGAGCAGCGCGCCGTTTCGTCAATCGAACTCGTCGAGCAGGCAATCGCTCGCATCGAAGCATTGGACGGCCAGATCAACGCGGTCGTCGTGCGAGATTTTGACGGCGCCCGCAAGGCAGCGCACGCTGCTGACGAGCGGCGCCGCCGCGGCGAGCGGCCACCGTTGCTCGGTATTCCGATGACCGTCAAGGAGTCGTACAACATCACAGGCCTGCCGACGACGTGGGGTTTTCGTGAGTTCGCGGAGTCTCGCGCCAGCGAAGACGCGGTTGCCGTCACGCGGCTCAAGGAAGCCGGTGCGGTCATTCTGGGTAAGACCAATGTGCCGGTGGCGCTGGCCGACTGGCAGAGTTTCAACGACATTTACGGCGCCACGCGCAATCCGTGGAACCTCGAGTATTCACCTGGTGGATCGTCCGGTGGCAGCGCGGCGGCGCTGGCGGCGGGCTATGTCCCGCTGGAGATTGGTTCGGACATCGGCGGTTCGGTCCGTGTGCCGGCGCACTTCTGCGGCGTCTTTGGGCACAAGTCGACGTACGGACTGATTCCGGGGCGTGGGCAGAGTCTGCCGGGGACAACCCGCGCATCCGACCTCAGCGTGTGTGGACCGCTCGCTCGCAGCGCGGCAGACCTGGACCTCGCAGTCAGCATCCTGGCCGGTCCCGAGGGCGACATGGCCACCGGCTACCGGTTAGCGCTGCCGGGACCGCGTCACGAGCATTTACGCGATTACCGGGTGCTGGTCGTCGACGAGCATCCGCTGGTGCCCACTCGCGACGATGTGCGGTCCGCGGTTCGGCGATGTGCCGAGCGGCTGGCTGGACTCGGCACTACCGTGGCCTGGTCCAGCGTGCTGGTCCCCGATCTCGCAGACGCCGGGCGGGTCTATATCCAGTTGCTCGGTGCCGAGACTGGCACCAGACGACAGTCTCCGGAACGGCGGCAGACCATGGCAGAGGCGGCCGCGAAGCTTCCGGCCGATGACCAGAGCCTGCATGCCCTTCGGTTGCGCACTGCCAACCTCAGCCATCAGGATTGGGTCGCGCTGGATGAACGGCGCATGCGCATCAGGGCGCAGTGGCGCGCACTGTTTGCGGAGTTCGACGTGGTGCTCAGTCCGCCGCTATCGATTGCGGCCTATCCGCACGATTTCAGCTCGGCGCATGATGAGAAAAAACTCGAAATCGATGGGCGCACGGTCACCTTCATCGACCAGCTGGTCTGGCCTGGCGTTGCCACGTTGGGCGCCCTCCCCGCCACCGTGCTTCCGATTGACCATACCTCCGATGGCCTGCCGATCGGCATGCAGGTGATGGGCGCACAATTTGAGGATCGCACCACCATTGCGTTCGCTGGGCTGATCGAACGCGAGTTCGGCGGCTTTCAAGCACCACCGCTTGCGGCAGGTGCGGCAAATCGCGCCTCGGTCGCGTTGGGGCATTGCCGGCGTCCCCGTCAATTCGGGCAGTAGCGCGTTGCACCCAACGTTCGGCGGATGCCGGCTTACCCTCGTATACCGGACACTGACGACTGCATGCGTTGCTCTCTCAACGACCGACAACCAAAACCGGCCCGCCAGCCATGACCAACGACGATGATCCACGGCTTGCGCTGGTGTACCAGGAAGCGCTGCGCGGGCTGCTCCAACAGCAGGCAGCCGTCGAAAGCCTCCACAATCGCGCCGGCACCCTGATTTTCGCCGCGTCCTTCGCCGGCTCGCTGCTGGGAAGTCGAGCATTGACCAGTGGTGTAGTTGGTTGGAACTTGGTCGCCATCGGCCTGTTGTTTGCCATCGGTGCGCTCGCCGTGGTGATCTTGTGGCCGTACTACGACCTCTCATTCCGCTTCGACGTTAATGAGCTGCTACGTCGCTACGTCGACGTGCCGCAACCACAGACTCTTGGCGAAATGCACCGGTCGATGGCGCTGCAGATCACGCAGGACTGGGCGCACAACGGTCGCGTGGTGCGCCGCCTGCGTGAGGCGCTGCAAGTGGCGTTGGTGCTATTGCTGTTGCAGATTCTGGCCTGGTACTTGTCGATTGCTGGGATTCCAATTTGAGGTACCGGCGGACCTTGGCCCGAACACGGCATTTGTCCGACGCAGTTGCTGGAAGTGAAAAAGAGTCTTAGCGTCGAACGCTGGTGAGTCCGCGGGTGATGACCGCGGCGGCGATCGCGTGCATCACTACCAGCACACCGATTTCGCCGTTCGAGACGCCATCAATAGTCGGAATATAGGTGAGGTCGGGAATCAGCGTGACCACAAACGTAATGGCCGAAATCACGGTGAAAACCATCGCGGCCTGACGCTTCACAAACTGGAGCAGTCCTGCATATAGCAGCGTGGCGAAGACGGCCGGGAAGACCGTGAAAATGATCGGCGCCGAGACGTTGCCCAGCGGCAGAAATGCCGGGTCGTACTGCACGGCAACCTGCGCCGCATAGAAGAACACGGCGTTGGCTGCAACTGATGCTCCAATCGTGAGCAGCCCGGTGCGCGCGTAGCGGCCCCAGCTGAAGACGCTGGAAGCAGCGGTGTCGGCCTGGGAGTACGTGGCGGAGAGCGAAACAGCAGTGGTGGACATGGTCGAGACGTGCTCCTCGTTGGTTGGTTTCAAAGAGACGTCGAACGAGGCGAGCTGGAATCGACATGCGTTTCGACACGAGTTTTCGAAGACGCCGGCCCTTGACAACCCTCTCGATACAACCATACGGTTGTACGTATCAGTTCAACGCAGGCAGCGCCGCTCGTGTTCGACCGCATGTTCGGCGCCCTGGCCGATCACACTCGGCGTGACATCGTGCGCCGTGCGATCACTGACGAGGAAGGCATCGTCGAGCTCGCCAGCCACTACACGATGAGCTTCGCCGCGGTCCAGAAGCACATCGCCATCCTCGAGCGCGCCGGCCTGATCACCAAGCAGCGCGTCGGACGCCGCAAAGTCGTCCGCACCAATCTCGAGCAACTCCGCATCGTGCGCCGCCTGCTCGATCAATACGAGGAGCTTTGGCGCGGCCGCATCGACCGCATGCGCGAGCTCATCGGCGAGACCGTCGACGCACTCGACATTTCTACGAGCGAGCCCATCTCCGAGCCGGCCGAGGCGCTCAACACCGCTGAGACGAAGGAGAGCCATCGATGACCGTCACCGCCGTCCGCACGGATCCGCACAAGCTCACGCTGACTATCGAAGCCGAGTTCGATGCGTCGCCTGAGCGCGTGTGGCAACTGTGGGCGGATCCGCGTCAGCTCGAACGCTGGTGGGGTCCACCGAGCTACCCCGCCACGGTCACGCAGCACCACCTGGCACCCGGCAGCCGCGTTGAGTACGGGATGCTCGGGCCACGGGGCGACCGGCACCGCGGCTACTGGGAGATCCTGGAGGCCGAAGCGCCGCACCGGCTTGTCTTCCGCGACGGGCGCGCCAATGCCGACGGTACGCCGAATATCGACATTCCGCCAGCCACGACGCGTGTCACGATCGAACAGGTCCGTGTCGGACGGACGCGCATGTTCATCGAAAGTACGTTTCCGAGCGCCGAGGCTATGGAGTGGCTCCTGGCCAGCGGCAGCGACGTGGGCCGAACGCAGGCCGTTGGCCAGATGGACGCGGTCCTATCGGAGGATTCGCTGGCCACGCACCGAGACTGAGCTTCGACAAGACGACGGGCGAAGGTCGTTCGGCATCACGTTGAACATCGTCTCAATCAAAGGAGAGTCAAGAAAGCATGCGGAAGATCATCGTCGGTGCGAGAGTTTCCATGGACGGCGTCATGCAGGCGCCCAGCGGACCGGCCGAGGACCTGGACCAGGGTTTCAAGTTCGGCGGCTGGTCCAGACCTTTTCAAGATGAGGATTGCGGCGAGGAATTTGATCGCCTCTTTCTCAGCGAGAAATACGATCTTCTGCTCGGCCGCAAAACCTACGAGATCTTCGCTCGGTTCTGGCCAGACCAGGTCTGGGACGACGCTCCCAATGGCGGCATTCCCACGGTGTTCAACGCGATCAAAAAGTACGTGGTTTCGCGCTCGGGCGCAGTTGACACGAGCTGGCAGGGCTCGGTGCTGCTGCGCGACATTGCCGATGTCAGGCGCCTGCGGGACGAGGATGGGCCAAACCTGCTCACCCAGGGCAGCACCGAACTCGTCCATGCGCTCCTGGCCAACGACCTCGTCGATGCGATGGCCATTTTCACCGTTCCGGTCGTGCTCGGCAGCGGAAAAAGGCTGTTCGCCGAAGATTTTATGCAGGCTCCGCGCGCTTACAAGCTTGTGAGATCGCGCGTTTCGAGCTCAGGCGTCATGATCGGCCGCTACGAGCGCGACGGCGAGATAGGAGTCCAGGCATGACCAGACCGTTCCGATTCGGAGTGGTTGCCCCGCTCAGAACAGACCTGCCGGTATGGCGAGACCGGGTGCGCCGCATCGCCGACGCCGGCTACTCGACGGTGCTGATGCCAGACGTCCCGCAATGGCAACCGGCGCCTGGGCCCACGCTGGCCTTCGCCGCGGCGCTTGCCAACATCCGCGTGGGCACCTGGGTCTATGCATCTCCGGTACGCCCGCCCTGGATCACCGCGTGGGAAGCGCACTCGCTCTCGGTGCTCACCGAGGGTCGTTTCGAGATGGGCATCGGCACCGGCAGACCGGGAATCGAGGACCAGCTCCGCGAACTGGGGCTGCCCGCGGTCCCAGCGAGCGAGCGGATGGCTCAGGTGCGTGAGACCGTCAGAGCGCTGCGAGATCTCGACGGACCAAGCCTTCACACGCCCGTGGCGATGGCCGTGCGCGGTCCGAAGGCCCAGGCGCTGGCGGCCGAAGTCGCAGATACGGTCACGTTCGTACAGATGCCCGGTGAGTCTCGGGTCGAAATCGCGCGGCTCGCACGCGACTTCCGCGCGATCCGCGACGTTGAGCTGGCGCTGCACGTGTCGGTCATCGGCGACACGGTCGCGCCGTTCATGGCGCCGCCCGACACGGATGCGGCTGCGCTTCGCGCGGCGGACTCGCTGGCAATCCTTCCGGGTGACCTGGAGGCCACCGCCGAGGAAATCCAGCGGCGACGGGAGGAGATTGGCTTCTCCTATGTGGTCGTCGGCTCCGTCTCCGCCGAGGCGCTGGCTCCGCTCGTAGCGAAGCTGGCGGGCCGTTAACAGTCGAACACGGACCAGCAGATCTCGTTGCGCAAACGTTGATCGTCCAGGACCAGGTCGCGAATCGCGTCCGGGAGCTGTTCGCGCTGCCAACAGCACTCCCGCCGTCCGGCACGCTCGGATTCACCGGCGGGAACCGCCGCACGCGCGGCCTTGATTGCGTACGCTGCAGCACCGAGCTCGTGGGCTGCGACATGTGCCACCACGCCCGCCTGGCCAGCAGCGAACGCGGCATGACGCGCCGCTCCGCTCAGCACTCTGGCCGCGCCCATCGCGTGGCCACCCGCCGCGCGCGACTGGGACATCGTGATCTCGCCGCGCGACCAGGCCCGAACCTGGTCGATCGCGTGGCGGGGGCGCGGGTCCGACGGCTGCACCAACTGGAAGAGGTACAGGACGTGCTCCGCGCACGCCGCCGCCCACAGCGCCAGGAGCCGGTGGTCGGAGTCCGTGAGGGTTCCGCCGCGACGGATGGTGATGAACCGGGGGTCGCGCTCCTTTGGGAGAATCACGGTTCCACCGTACGGCGAAGCAGCACCTGCAATCCAACGCCGTGGCACACGCAGATGTGCGGTGCGCGTATCCTCGTGCAAGCTGCATGAGCCGACTGCCACCGCCAGATCGCGACGCACTTTCTTCCGAAGACCTGGCCGTCTGGGACCGCATCGCCGCCGTTCGCGGCGGGGTGCGCGGACCGTTTGGCGTGCTGATGCACGTGCCGCAACTCGCCGATCGTGTCCGCGGGCTGGAGGACTATTTCCGCTTCGATGGCGAACTGCCCGGGGCTGACCGCGAGCTGGTCATCCTCGCGACCGCGCGCGAAATGGAAGCCCGCTATGCCTGGGCTCGACACGAGCACCGCGCGCACGAGGAGGGGACCCGAGCCGCGGCCGTCGAAGCCGTACGGACGAATGGAGCGCTGGACGGACTGACCAAACGCGAGCGGCTGCTGGTGGAAATCACACGCGCGCTGCTGCGAACGCGGCGACTCACCGAAGAGCAGTATGCGGAGGCGACGGCCGAACTCGGCAGCCGCCAGTTGATCGAGCTGGTCGGGCTGGCAGGACACTACAGCCTCGTCGGGCTGACGCTTGGCGCATTCGATGTGCCGGCGCCGGACGACCTGCCCGCCAGCTACACGTTCTAGCGAGCGAACCACTTCCTCCCGGCTTTGAGGGCCGAGTCCGACAAGCTGGCATCGTCATTCAGGTCATAATGTGGCCTGAATGCCCCCTACGCTCGGGACATGGGACAAGACACCCTGAGCGCGCAATGGGCCGGTGGGGTCCGCGACGGCTATCCAGCCGGCGTGCCCTGCTGGATCGATACGACTCAGCCAGATCCACGGGCGGCTGCCGACTTCTATGCCGGGCTGCTCGGCTGGGACCTCGAAAACATGATGCCGACGGACTCGCCCGGGCAGTATTTCGTCGCCCGAAAACACGGCCTGGACGTCGCGGCCATCAGCTCGAACGCCGACGGTGGGGCTGCGACCTGGAACACCTATGTCTGGGTCGACAACGCTGACGAGACCGCACACCGGGTCGAGCAAGCCGGTGGCCGGGTGTTGGCGGCACCGTTCGACGTGCCCGGCGCCGGGCGCATGGCCGAATGTGAAGATCCGGCGGGCGCGACTTTTCGGCTGTGGCAGGCACGCGAGCACCGCGGCGCGCAGCTCGTCAATGCGCCCGGGTCCTGGAACTGGAGCAACTTGAATGCTCCGGATCCCCAACCCGCAATGCGTTTTTACGCGGCGGTATTCGGCTGGGAATTCAGCGAGCTGGACTTTGGCGCCGGCTTATCGTGGATGGTACGGGTGCCGGGCTACGCCGACTTTCTCGAGGTGCGCAACCCGGGCGTCAAAGAACAGCACGCCGCCTCAGGTGCACCTCCGGGCTTCACCGACGCCATCGGCTGGCTGCAGCCAGCTCCATCCGACGCCAAGGCGCATTGGAGTGTGACCATTTCGGTCGCCGACGCGGACGCTGTGGCGGCGCGCACCAGCGAGTTAGGTGGCACGGTCGTAAGCGGTCCGATTGACGTGCCGTATTCGCGCCTCTTGCAGATCACGGATCCGCAAGGGGCAGCGGTGACACTGAGTCAATTTAAGATGCCTGACTAGCGGGGCGCCTCTCCACGGGAGTGATGTCCACCGGACGCAGTGATGTTCCGTCCACGGACTGAGGTCTCACCATGGGACTGATGCAACCCACGGAAGTGACTCCTCATCGGACTTCCTCGTCGGAGTGATGTCACCCACGGAGTGATGTTCCTCCTCACGGACGTGATGTCACCCACGAGTGATGTTCTTCCGACGGAGTGATGTTCCGTCCACGGACTGTGGTCTCACCATGGCACTGGTGCAACCCATGGAAGTGAGTTCGCACCGGAGGTTCCGCACCGCAGTGATGTCAGCCACGCAGTGATGTTCCTCCGCACCGGAGTGCGCTTCCGACGGAGTGATGTCACCCACGGAGTGAGGTTCCTCCTCAGGGACGTGATGTCACCCACGGAGTGATGTTCCTCTGCACCGGAGTGATGTCACCTACGGAGTGATGTCCTCCCTACGGAGTGAGGTTCCGATCACCGGAGTAATGTTGCGCACGGTGGCGGCTACGGTGGCGAAGCGACCAACGCGCTTCGCCAGATTGGAGCGCGCAACAGCAGTACGGCGACAATCGCGAGCGTGATCAGGCCATAGATACCGATGCCGAAGGAATAGACCGGATCGTGCGGCTTGAATCCCAGAAAGACGATGTATCCGACAACTGGTCATTCAGCGCATGCAAATAGGCGATCAGCAGGACGCTGGCGTACGCGTTCTTCAAGTCCGGCAAGAACGCGGGCAGGAGCATTTGCAGCTGGATGCCAGCAAGGGCGCCTGGCATCTGCAGGCCACCGCGCAGGTACATGCTGAGGTCGACCAGCCACGTGAGAGCGAAGGTAAGGCCGATAAACGCGGCGACGTGTGACCAGAGTGGGCGAGGCCGCGTTTCGTGAGCTGGCATCATTTCAGTATTTGCCTGAATACTATACAACCAATCGCGTACGACCCGTTCGACGTCGGCGCTCGCTGGAGTGCTTTGATGTCGAGAAGCGCTCACCGGCTTCGCTCATCA
>JAFAZN010000190.1 GCA_019239775.1 Chloroflexota bacterium | reverse complement strand
ACGACGTCGGCGGTGGAGTGGGTTGAGGCGGCGCGCAAGGCTGAAGGACTCGGCTTCGACACGTTTATTGCGCAGGACCATTTGAGCGCGCAGCTGGCGCCGCTGCCGGCTCTGGCCGCGGCGGCCATGGTGACCACGCGTTTGCGGCTGGCGACGTTGGTGCTCGACAACGACTTCCGCCACCCGGCGCTGGTCGCCAAGGATGCCGCGACGATCGATCTGCTGAGCGGCGGCCGCATGGAACTGGGGCTCGGCGCAGGCTGGCTGGAGTCGGACTATACGCGCGCAGGGATTCCGTTCGATCCTCCAGCAGTCCGACTGGAGCGGCTCGCCGAGGCAGTACAGGTGTGCAAGGCGTTGTTTGCGTCCGAAACACCGGTGACTTTCCTCGGTAAACACTATTGTGTCCAGGAGTTGGAGCCGTTGCCTCGACCGCTGCAGAAACCGCGACCACCCATCATGCTGGGTGGCCGGCTGCGGCGGGCGTTGCAGCTCGCGGCGCGTGAGGCGGACATCGTGGGCATCTCGCTGCTGGACCGCCGCACGCCCGACGCCGCGCCGCCGCCGACCTTCGCCCAGAAGGTGGAATGGGTCCGCGAGGCCGCGGGTGATCGCCTGAACCAGTTGCTGCTCCACGTGAACGCGGCCGTGGTGGACGTCACCGGGCGCGCCACCGAAGCCGTCGAAGCGTTTGCGGGGCGAAGCGGCCAGAGCGCGGAGGAAGCGGCGCAGTCACCGGGTGTGCTCGTTGGCGGTGTTGAGGCGATTCTCGAAAAGCTGCACGCCGTGAACGAGCGGTTCGGTGTCAACTACTGGGTGGTTCACGCGCGCAACATGGACACGTTCTCTCGTGTGATCGCAAGGTTGTAACGTCTCTGCGTGGCCATGCAACATGAAGAAACGCGCTGGCAGGTGGCAGTGGCGAATCGCATCCTGTCCGCCTTTGGACTGGCCAGTGAGCTGACTGCCTCGCTTGGGCATGCCAGCATGCGCGTTCCGGAGGCGCCGGATAGCTTCCTTATTAAAGGTCGCGGCTACGAGCTCGATATTCTCAGCGAGCTGGGCCCCGAGGACATGGTGTTATGCGACCTTGAGGGCAACAAGATCGAGGCGCCGGATGGTGTTTCGCAGTGCTACGAAGTGAAGATGCACTCGTGCATTTACCGAGCGTTCCCTGAGGTCCAATCGGTCGTGCATGCGCATCCACGCTTCACGATCTTGATGAGCGTGCTCGAAAAACGGCTGCGGCCCATGCGCAATGAAGGTGCGCGTCTGGTCCAGAAAGAAATTCCCATCTATCCGCACTCGAAGCTCATTCTCACCGACGAAGACGGCTCCGGCGTGGCGGACACGCTGCGTGCGCACGGCAAGGCCGCGCTGTTGAAAGGACATGGCGCCGTCACGACGGGTGCGAACCTCGAGGAATCGGTGATGAGCATGGTCCAGCTCGAGGAGCAGGCGCAGTTGAATGCCTGGGCGTTCAGCCTGATGGGGCGCGATCATCCCTACACGTCCGATGATCTCCTGGCCGAAGCGGCGGCCCAGCCGCCGTTCTGGCAAATCCCGCATTTTGGGATGCAGGGTCCGCCAGCGCGCGCTCCCTTCGGCGGCGGAGGCTTTCGCGGACATGGGCTGTGGGCCTACTACGTGGACAAGGTCAGTCGCGACCTCTAAAAGTTCAAGCGGCGCGAAACGTGTAGTCTCTTGGGGTTGGAATTCGGAGTCTTCTTCTTCGGTACGGTCGACATGCCCGACGCGGGCGTCGACGGGCCGCCAGCGCATCTTCGCCGCTACAGCCAGGCCGACTATCGGCGCGTGTACCGTGACCTGACCGCGTATGCGCAGCGCGCCGAAGCGCTCGGCTTCGATTCGATGTGGACCGCGGAGCACCACTTTCAAAACCACGGCTTCGAGGTGGTGCCCAATGTCGTGCTGCTCAACGCGATCCTCGCGCAAAAGACCACGACGCTGAAGTTCGGCTCCCTCGTGCATGTCCTTACGTCCTGGCATCCGGTGCGGTTTGCCGAGGACTACGCGCTGGCGGACGTGATGTCCGGCGGCCGCTTGCTGTGTGGCCTTGGCCGTGGCACCGAACAGCGCGAATCCAACCCCTTCGGCGTGAATGTCGGTTGGGCGGGCGATCCCGATGACGTTCACAACCGCGAGGTGTTCGAAGAACAGGTGGCCATCTTCAAAGCCGCCGTTGGGCAGGACGAGTTCATCTTCCACGGCAAGCACTACGACCTGCCGCCGGCTGGGCTCGACTTCCGCGACGAGCCGGTCACCAGCTTGCCGCTGGTCCCACGGCCACTCACCCAGCCGGTACGCGTGTACCAGGCCGTCCGCAGCGAGGACACCCTGCGGTATGCCGCCCGCCAGAGGCACATTGCCGTGTTCTGGCAGATGCCGCGCGATCGCCTGGCGCAAAGCTGGCAACGGTACGCACAGCTGGTGGAGGAGTACCACGGTGTGAGGCTCCGAGCGGGCGAAGATCGCATGCTGGTGATGAACACGTGCATCGGCGATTCGCTGGAGGAGGCCAAAGCCACCGTCCGAGCTGGGCACGACGAGCTGCGCAAGCTCATCTGGCCGAACACGGTCAAGATGAACCCGCAATTGAAAGGACAACAGCCGCCTTCGCTCGAGGACTCGATGGAGCAGGGTCAGTACGTGGTCGGAACCGCGGTGGCTGTGCGCGACGAGTTGATGGGCTGGTGCGAGCAACTTGGTGTGGAGTACCTGACGGTCTTCCCGCACTATCCGGGGATGACGCAGTCCGACACGCTCGATCAGCTGGAGCGGTTCAGTCGGGACGTGAGGCCCGCCCTGAGCGGCGATGTCGTGCGCGAGGCCGCAAGATAGGAGAGGACGTGTGCTGAAGCAGCTATCTCTGAAGCTGGGCGTGGGCGTGCATGGCCCGATCCCACCGAATCGCTTCTGGGGCTATTACACGGGACCAGAGATTGGCGAGCTGGCGCGGGATCCGGACGCGACGGTGGTGCTTCAAGTTGGCGCCGTGGAGCAGCACGGGCCACACCTGCCGACCGTCACCGACACGCTCAATGGGGTGCACGTGCTCGGCGCCGCGCTCGAGCGGCTGCCAGATGATGTGGTGGTGCTGGCTTTGCCGCCGACGAATCTCGGCAAGAGCGAGGAGCACCGCGATTTCGCTGGCACGCTCAGCTTGCGCGGTGAGACGGTGCGCATGCTGCTGCTGGATATCGCGACGTCGGTTGCCCGAAGTGGATTCGAAAAGCTGGTGCTGTTCAACAGCCACGGCGGCAACGTCGGAGCAATCGACGATTTCTTCCGCGACCTGCGTATCGAGACGGGCATGCGCATCTTCAAGATCCACGGTGGCATCGGCAACGTGCCGGGCTTGATCAGTCCGGAAGAGTCGGCCATCGCCATGCATGCTGGCGATGCCGAGACCTCGATGGTGCGCTATCTCGCGCCACAGCTGGTTGAGATGGAGCGCGCCGAGGGCTACGTCTACGAGACCCATCCGCTGGTCGGTTACTCATTCAAAGGAAATGAAGTGATCGAAGCGTGGGTGACACCCGACCTGGCGCCGACCGGCGCCATCGGCAACCCGCATTTGTCTTCGCCCGAAAAGGGTCAGGCGCTGTTCGAGGCAGGTGCCGCGCGGCTGGCCGAGCTCCTCGAAGCCGTATACCGTCTGCCGCCGCGAGAAGTTCGCAAAGCGGCTGCCCCGGCACTCGCGCATCGCACCTGAAGCGGGCAGATCTCGCAGCGCGGCCGCGGGGCTTTGCAGATCTCGCGGCCCAGCCGGATCAAATTGACGTGAAACGCGTAGTACTGACGCGGATCCAAAGCAGCCTCCAGCAGGTCCGCTGTTGCCTCGGGCGTCGCGCGTTGGGGCGCCAGGCCTAGCCGCAGCGAGACACGGTGCACGTGGGTATCCACCGGCAGGGCCGGGACGTGGGCACCGAACAGCAAGACGCACGCGGCGGTCTTCCGTCCAACACCTGGAAGAGCGGTCAGTAAATCCACGGCGGCCTGGCGTCGCATGCCGCGCAGGTCTTGCAGCTCAACACGAGCGTGGTCATTGGTAAGTGCGCGCAAAACGGCTTGAATGCGCTGCGCCTTCACGACGGCCAGTCCACCTGCGCGGATGGCCTCGACGAGTTCGTGCGCTGGTGCGTCGCGCACGGACTCCCAGGTCGCGAACGCGCGTTTGAGCGACGCGAACGCGCGCTCGGAGTTGATGTCGGAAGTGTGTTGCGACAGGATCGTCCCGACGAGCTCATCCAGTGGTTCGTACTTCGCGGGCCAGCGCGGTCGGCCGTAGAAGGCCAGAAGACGTCCGTGCACCCACCGCGTGAGTGACTGCATGCAGTGGGTGTGAGCTTACGCTGCTTGCAGAGCCGCGGCTTCCAGGCAGACCCCTAGCAGGCGCTTTGGCCGGCCTGCCGCATCGCACGTCACGCGCGCGCGCAACTCCACGAGGATTGTTGGACCTCGTGGAGGTGTGAGGCGAAATTGCGTCGCAAGTGGCGAGGCCTCAAAGATCGCCTGCATGACGGCGTAGCGCACGCGGTCGGAGTCGCGCGGATGGATGCGCTGCATCAAGGTTTCGAGGTCCGCCTCATGGTCGTCTAGCCAGAGCAGGTCGCGGGCTGCGTCGGACCATCGCACGTGTCCGGTGTTGACGTCCAACTCGAACGCACCGATCTCGGCGGTTTCCAGCGCGAGCGCGAGGTCGAGTGCCATGCACTGCAGTTATCGGCATTGGTCGGTAACGCGATAGATCTCGATCTGGAAGTAGGTGGGATCGTCGATCGTCTGGACCAGGGCGGTACATCGGTCCATGAACGCCCAGAACTGGTCCTGCAACGGACCGGGGAAGGCCCGGATATCGTCACGGACGTTGTTGTTGACGATCACCCTGTTTACTCGAGTTCGGGATGCAAGTTCGGCGAAGGTCGTCTGTCCAGCGCTGCTGGCCCATTGAAACCAGAGGCCGCGTAAGGATATGTAGGGTCGATCATGCACAGGCCACCACCAACGTTCGGGGCCGAGCACGACGCCATCAGCCGGCAGCGCCGCCTCGATCTGCCGGCCAATGTCCGAGTATGGCGTGACCTCCGCGGCTTCGGCGCGATCGGTGGCATAGGCGCTAAGGCCATCGTTCACCATGAGGACGAGAAGTACCGCGGTGGCGGCCCACCACCAGATGCCAAAGCGTGCCAACGCGGACCAGGCCGCGGCGAGTACCAGGCAGAGGCCAGGTACGAAAAGGATGGCGTACAGCGGCGTTTTGGTCTGGTCAGCAACCGTCAGGAGCGCTAGCGCACTCAGGAGGTAGATGGCCAGAAGCCGATCGGCGTAGCGGCGTCGGGACCGGGTGCGCCAGAGCAGCCACACCATCGACGGCACGAGGCCAAAAAGCAGCAGCAGGTTTGTCGGTACGAGGGGTGTCAACGCGTCGAGGTACCGATTCGGCTCGCCGAGGACGTTGGCCACATAGAAGGTCGGTTGGAGAAAAGCGCCGCGCTGGCCATACACGGTCAGCTGGCCCGCCAGGTCGGCGGCATGGACGCCCACGTAGACGAGCCAAGGCACTCCGACAATGCACGCGCCAACGACGCGCCGCCGCAGACCACCGCCCAGCATGAGTACGGGGAGCGCAGCCACGCCGAAGAACTGGGAAAGGGCGGCCAGGCCGGCCAAAGCGCCTGCGGCGAGGCTGCGTGAATAGGCCATCGCCAGGAGGGCTAGCCAGCCGAAGGCCACGGCCAGCACGTCATACCGCGCGACCCGAGAGACGTCTAACAGTGGAAGGCCAGTGGCGCCGGCGGTGAGGTTCGAATGCCAGAAGACCAGCAGGGTTTCGGCGACGAGCGCTGCGCCGAGTCCGTACCAGCGCAGGGCCAGCCATCCGGCGCACCACAACGTGACCAGTGCTGCCACGACAGAAACCCAGCGTGCTTGTAAGACACCGGCGCCGAACGCCTTGAACGCGATGGCATCGAGAACGTGTTGGACCGGCAACGTCCACAGGTGATGGTCCTCGGCGTCGAAGAAGCCCGCGAACATCGGGGATGCCAGTTTCGCCTGGGTGGCGAGGGTGTAGCTGACCTCGATCAGTTCGACTTCGTCGTTGCTGACGGGCCGGAAATTGCTCAGGTCGCGGGCGGCCGCGCGCACGAACCACACGGTGAGTGCCAGCGCGAAGGCCAGCCACACCGCGAGTACGGCGCGGTACGGCGTTACGCGATCCCCTGGTAGAGGTCGGTTTCCGCGTTTGGCCCCGGGCCGGCCATGCGTTGGAAGGTCTCGCGACCGAAGGCTTCGGCGAACAGCTCTTGCGGCAGCTTCATGAAGAACTGGTCGGGGCCCATCTGCGTGGCGTGGGCTTCGAGGGCGGCGCGCTTGGCATCGACGTAGGCCGAGACATCGACCGTCGTCGTGACACGGTCATCATTCACGCCGATGGTCATGGCCGAATCGTCGATTTCGCTAAAAGGTGTTTCGATACCCGCCGCGCGGAGGCGTTCACCGAAGGCGCGCAGCGCGGAGCGCGGAATGACCGCGTAGTACAGCTTAGTTGGTCCGTTCGGCTCGTCGTGGGTGCGGTTGAACGCGGCTACCGCCACCTGGTGTGCTCGAATATGGTCGGGATGGCCGTAGCCGCCGCGCTCGTCGTAGGTGACGATGATCTGCGGCTGTTCCTCGTGCACGACGTCGACCACGCGGCGGATGGCTTCCTCCAGGTCGGCCTGCTGGAACGACGCCGGATGGTTGTTGTCGGCGGTGCCATCCATACCCGAATCGCGATAGCCGAGCTTCACCAGGCGACTGATGTTGAGAATCCGCACGGACGCGTCAAGCTCGCGTGACCGCACTTCGACGAGGTTCTCCGGACTCGCAAGGCTCGGGTCGCTGATCTCGCCGACGGCGCCGTCGGTGCAGGTCACCAGCACCGTGCGCACGCCCTCGGCCGCATAACGCGCGAGGATGCCACCGGTGCTGATGCATTCGTCGTCGGGGTGAGCGTGAACGGCGAGCAGGGTGCGGCGTGCGGCCATGCGCAACAGCGTACCGTGTTCGTATGGCGACGACGGTCCTTATCGCGGCGGGCGCGTATACGCCGGACGAGATCGACGGACCTGTGGCCGTCACGCTGCGCGACGAGTACATCGAGTCAGTCGGGCATGACATCGAGACCGCGACGCGATCGGCCGAGAGTGTGCTCGACCTGGGCGAGCTGCGGGTTGCCCCGGGCTACGTGGACCTGCACACGCACGGTTTTGCCGGACGCGACGTCACGACCGGTACCGAGGAAGATCTTGCGGCCATGGCCGAAGCGTTGCCGGCTACGGGCGTGACGGCCTTCTTCCCGACGATTGCTTCAACAGGGCGCGGCGAAACGCGCCGCCAAGTCGAACGCGTTGGCGCAGCGATGCAGCGTACGGCAAGCCGCAGTGCTGAACTCCTCGGCGTACGGCTGGAAGGCCCATTCATCAACCGCGCGAAAAAGGGCGCGCAAGCCGAAGCTGCCATTCGGCCACCCGATCCTGACGAATTGGCGGAACTGGCGCGGCTGGGGCCGATTCGCTTCGTGGACTTCGCGCCAGAACAAGACGCCGGGTTTGTACTGCTCGGGAGCCTTGTGCAGCGCGGCATTGTCGGCGCGATCGGCCACACCGCCGCCACCTACGAGCAGGCGCTGGCAGCACTGGATGCTGGCGCGCGCCACTGTACTCACCTGTTCAACGCGATGCCTCCGTTGGAGCACCGTGCGCCCGGTGCGGCCGGCGCGCTCCTGACCGACGGGCGCGCCACGCTCGAGGTTATTGCGGATGGCATTCATGTGCATCCAGCCTTTCTGCGCCTGGCGCTTCGCCTGCGAGGCGCCGCCGCCGTTGCACTGGTGACGGATGCCATCTCGGCGGTTGGCCTATCGGACGGGAGCTACACGTTCGTTGGGCGCGAGGTCTCGGTTCGTGGAGGCGCCGTAAGGCTCGATGATGGGACCCTGGCGGGCAGCGTCTTGACCATGGACCAGGCGGTGCGCAACATGGTCAACCTGGTCGGGCTCAGCTGGTCCGAGGCGATTCGAATGGCTACGCTCACACCTGCGACGATCGCTGGCGTGTCGCAGCGCAAGGGTCAGATCGTGCCAGGGGCCGAGGCGGACCTGGTCGTGCTCGACGGGACCGGCGAAGTGCGGGAGACCTGGCGGGCTGGCGAACGCGTGTATGTTTCGCGATCGTCGTGAGGCTGGGGCGCAGCTGGCTGCTCGGCTCAGCCACCTTGAAGGCGAGGAGGTGGTGGTGCTCGCCATCCCTCGTGGAGGCGTGCCCGTGGCAGCTGAGGCTGCTCGCGCACTCGAGGCGGAGCTTGACGTGATGGTTGCGCGCAAGCTGGGCGCTCCGTCCCAGCCCGAACTCGCCATCGGTGCGGTGACCGCCAGCGGCGCCCATTACCTGAACGAGGACGTCCTTCGCGAGGTGGGCGTAACCCCGGGGTTCCTGCGCGCGATCACGGCGCAGGCGGTAGAGGAGGCACGACGCCAGGAAGAGCGGCTGCGAACTGGGCGGCCACCGCCGAGGGTCGCCGATCGCGTGGTGGTTCTGGTGGATGATGGCTTGGCCACCGGCGCCACGATGGGGGCGGCGATCAGGTCGGTGCGGCAAAAGATGCCGCGACGCATCGTGGTCGGCGTGCCAGTCGCGCCGCCGAGCACATGCGCCGCGCTGCGCGCCGAGGCTGACGAGATCATTGCCGTCGAACAGCCCGAGCCGTTTCTGGCCGTGGGGATGCACTATGTCGACTTTCGACCCGTCGGGGAAAGCGAGATCCGCGAGCTGCTCCAGAGCTTCTGGCCGAAGACGGAGGGCTGACACTCCCGTAGGTGGCCGGCGGCGCCTCACAAAACCGTCTGAGGCGCCTGGCCGTCGAGCACAATGCGGGCGATGCGTTTTGACGACACCATCCTCTACGAGCAGTTCGTGAATGCCCGCCTCAAAGCCGTCGAGCTCACGGACGCTTTTCGCGAGACTCAGGCCGACGACCCCCGCCGCGCCGTCCTGTGGGACGAGGTCGTTCGCCAGACCGAGCAGGCGCGCGGTCTGCTCGAGTCCTACCTCGCTTCAGGCAAAGACCTCGCTTCAGGCAAAGACCAGCCGACGACTGCTAACACACTGCACGGCGTCCGTTAACGCAACCAACGCTACCGTTGCAGCGTGCAGACGCTACGAATGCGACGGATTGCGACAGGCCTGGCCCTGCTCGCACTAGTTGCGAGCCCACTTCAGGCATTCGCTCAGGAAGTCACCATCGGCGGCCCGTTCGAGGGCGAAGCGAAGTCGCTAAATGGCGCCGGTGGCACGTTTCCGGCGCCGCTCTACCAGAAGTGGTTCGACGAATACAGCAAGCTGACCGGCGTTCAGATCAACTACCAGGCGATCGGTTCGGGCGGTGGCATCAAAGGGCTGCAGGACCAGACGGTCGACTTCGGCGCCTCCGATGCACCCATGACCGACGAGCAGATCAAGGCAGCCAAGGGCGGCGAGCTGTTCCACATTCCAACCGCGCTGGGCGCGATCGTGCCGACCTACAACGTGCCCGACACGTCGTCGCAGCTGAAGTTCACTGGCGACACGCTGTCGGCTATTTATCTGGGCGACGTTCAGAAATGGAACGACCCGCGCCTGGTGGCGGATAACCCCGATCTGGCGAATGTCGATCAGGACATCGTGGTGGTGCACCGCTCCGACGGATCAGGCACGACCTATGGCTTCACCGACTATCTAAGCGCGGTGAGCCCGCAGTGGGCTACTCAGGTCGGCAAGGACACGGCGGTGCAGTGGCCGGTTGGTCTCGGGGCATCAGGCAATCCAGGTGTGGCCGGTGAGGTGCTGCAGACGCCCTACGCCATCGGCTATGTCGAGCTCATCTACGCACTGCAGAACAATCTTGGCTTTGGCGTGGTCCAGAACTCGTCGGGGGAATGGATCCAGCCCAGCCTGATGTCGGTAACGGCCGCGGCCGCCAGCGCCTCGAGCAGCATTCCAGCTGACCTGCGCTTCAGCATCGTGAACGCACCCGGCGCGGATGCGTACCCGATTTCAACTGCCACCTGGCTGCTCACCTATCGCGAGGTCGGCGATCGAGCCAAAGGCCTCGCGCTTACTCGAATGCTGTGGTGGGCCACTCACGAAGGTCAGCAGTTCAACAACGGACTTGCGTACGCGACCGTTCCGCCTGAGCTCACCACACGCAGTGAGGAGTTCATCCGCGAGATCACGGTCCAGGGCAAGCCCATTTTTCCTGGACAGTGAAAGCTCACTGGCATGATTCCGACCCAGCTGCTGGCCATGGTTGAGGCCGAGGTCGGCTCGCTTCTCGAATTGCTGCCTGTGCCCGTGCTCGTGACGTGCGAGGCGGGCACCGTGCTTCGGGCCAACCCGGCCGCCGGCGTTGCACTGGGAGTCGCGGCGGACGCCGTTGTCGGCAAGTCCATTGACGACCTGCTGCGACACAGCGGCATGTCCGCGCGCGTGCGCATCCTCTCCCACGCCGAGCAAGTCCTGCGGCTGTACGTGTTGTAGTCGGACAACTCCACCGAATCTCAACCGCGCCAGGGGCCGTGGACACGCTCCCGGACGTTGAGACTTTCGGGTCAAAGTGGGGCTTGCGGAAGGAGGTTCGACAACAGTCGCGTTGTCGTACGGCGAGCGGGCGCTCTGGTTCATGCACCAGCTGGCGCCTGAGAGTGCTGCGTACAGCGTGGCGCTCGGGCTGCGCCTCCCGGCGTCCACAGACTTGCTCGCGCTGCGGTGCGCTCTGCAAACGATCGTGGATCGGCACGATGTCTTGCGCAGTACCTACGCGCTCGACGGTGCCGTGCCTGTCCGTCGCATCCATGCAAGCTGCGCAGTGCCATTCGACGAAGTGGATGCGCGCGGTTGGTCGGCCGAATGCCTCGACGAGGTGATTGCGCGCCGAAGGGCGGAGCCGTTCGACCTCGCCGCCGGTCCTCTTTTGAGGTTCGCGCTGTTCCGGCGCGAAACAGAATGCGTGCTACTCGTGGTCGGCCACCACATTGCGATGGACGGGTGGTCGAATTTCGCGGTGATGGTGCCCGAAGCTCGCGCTGCGTACGCAGCCATCGTTGACGGCGACTCGGCGGCTGTCGCGCCGCGGCCATCGGCAACGTACGCGGACTACGCACAATGGGAATCCACTTTGGTAGAGAGTCCCGTTGGCGACGAGCACCGAGCGTACTGGCACACGCGCTTGAAGGGCCATTTACCGGTGCTGCGGTTGCGCAGTGATCGGCCGCGTCCAGCGCGAAAACGCTACGTCGGAGCCACGCATCATTTCTCCGTTCCGCGAGACCTGGTCCACGACCTCAAACAACTGGCTCGCCGGCAACGCACGACGCTGTCCACGGTGCTGCTGAGTGCATTCGCGGTATTGCTCGAACGCTACAGTGGCCAGACGGACCTCATCATCGGATTGGCTCTATCCGGTCGAACGGATCGGCGATTCAAACGCACCGTCGGATATTTCGTGAGTCCGGTTGCGCTACGCCTCGGCGTTGAGGCCGACGCGGGCGTGGGCGAGCTCGTCAGGGCGACGCATGCCGCGTTGCGTGGTGCGCTTGCGCACCAGGATTATCCCCTCGCGCGATTGGTGGAGGAGGTGCAACCCATCCGCGATCCGGCCCGTTCTCCGCTGTTCGACGTGATGTTCAACTTTATCGGCGCCCAGCCTCTGACTCCCCTCGATGGACCAGATCGCGCGGCGGAGCTGCTGCCGATAAGCGTGTATCCGGTGCCGCAGCAGGAAGGTCAGTTCGATTTGGCGCTGGAGTTCGTCGACAGCGAACAGTCGCTGGAAGCAGAGCTGCGCTACAGCACGGACCTATTCGAGCCCACGACCGTGGAAGGCATGGCTGCCCTGTACGTCGAGCTTCTCACAGCGATGGCTGTCCGCGCTGACTCCACTGTCGCGGAGCTTCCACAGCTGGACCTTGCGGAGTGGAACCGCCTCGCACAGTCCGACGAACAAACTGCAGAAGGCGTCGTGCATCCAGGTGGCGGCGTGCCGTCCACACCGGTGGAGGAGATTGTCTGCGCCATTTTCGCGGAGGTGCTTGGGACCGACCGCGTTGCAGTCGACGCCGACTTTTTTGCACTGGGTGGCAGCTCACTCCAGGCGACCCAGGTTGTCGCGCGCATCGCCGACACGTTCGGTAGTGACTTGCCCGTCCGCACTCTTTTTGAAGCGCCGACTGTCCGGGCATTGGCGTGCCACATTGACACGAACGCAGAACCAATCAGCGTGCCGCGAGTTGCCCGCGGTGGACCGCTGGCGCTGTCGTTCACACAGGAACGCATGTGGTTCGTGCATGCGATAAGTCCAGAATCGTCCGCCTACAACGTGGTCTCGGGTATCCGTTTGCGCGGTGTGCTCGATGTCGAACTGCTGGAGCGCGCCGCGAACATCCTGGTCCAACGTCACGAAATGCTGCGCACCAGCATCCATATCGAAACAACCGGCCCGGTGCAGGTCATCAGCTCGGACGTGACCATCAGGATGCCGGTAATCGACCTCACGGATGACCCCGACGAACTTCCTGAGCGCGCCAGTGCACTGGCGGCGATGCCGTTCGATCTTAGCGAACCTCCGTTGATGCGCCTCGGGCTCTTACGCGTGGCGACGGAGGTCCACGTCCTGGTTCTCGCGCTCCACCACGTGGTTGCTGACGCATGGTCGTTAGCCGTTCTGGCGAAGGAGCTTGCGGACGTCTACCAAAGTTTGCAGGAGCGAGACGAGCCGCACTTGCCGGAGCTGCCCTTCCAGTACGCCGACTTTGCACGCTGGCAGCGCGACTGGTTCCAAGGCGAAGTTCTGCAACAACAAGTGGCCTACTGGCAGCGTGAACTGGCGGGAGTCCAGCCGCTCCAGCTGCCAACCGATCGGCCGCGACCGCCTGTGCAGACGTATCGCGGCACGCACCGCGCCTTCGAGTTCCCGCGCCCGCTGTTGGAGCAGCTGCGGACCTGGAGCCAGAGCGAAAATGCGACGCCGTTCATGGCGTTCCTGACGGGCTTCGCCAGCGTACTGCACCGCTACACGTCGCAGACCGATTTCGCCATCGGGGTGCCAATCGCCAATCGACGATGGCTGCACACCGAAGGTCTGGTCGGACCACTGGTGAACACGCTGGCGCTGCGGACTGAAGTCTCGGCAAATTCAAGCGGCAGCGAATTACTGCGCCAGATCCGGACCCGGGCTCTCAACGCGTACACGCACCAGGACGTCCCATTTGACGTGTTGGTGGCTCAGCTTCAGCCGGATCGCGCCGCCAACGGCTCGCCATTGTTCCAGGTGATGTTCGACTACATCAACACTCCTCTGGGTGAGCTCCACCTGCCAGGCCTCGACTGGAGCCCGGAGCACGTGGACCGTCGCGGCTCCCAGTTCGATCTCACCATGATCGTGGTCGACACCACGCAGGTCCAGCAGCTCAGCGTCGAATTCAATACTGAGTTGTTCGAGCCGGCGACGATCGAACGCCTCGTTGGGCACCTCGAAACCCTGCTGTCCGCAATGGTGGCTGATCCAGACCTACCGGTGGCGCTGCTGCCCTTGCTCCCAGCGGAGGAACGACGCCGCGTCCTGGAAGACGGAACCGGCCCGAGCCGAGCCTATCCTTCGGAGGCGCGTGTGGAGGACCTCATGCGCGCCCAGGCGGCCAGGACGCCCGAAGCGACGGCCGTTATCGCCGAAGATGGTGTGCTTACCTACGCCCAATTGGAGTTGCGCTCCAATCAACTGGCGCATCTGCTGCACGAGCGCGGCATCGGTCCAGGTCACATCGTCGCGGTTGACCTGGAGCGCACCAGCCGACTGCCGATCGCGCTTTTAGGCATCCTGAAGTCTGGCGCCGCCTACTTGCCAATGGACCCGGCGTATCCAGCTGAACGGCGACGGTTCGTGCTGGAGGACAGTGGCGCCGTCGACGTTGTGACTTTGGCCTGGCTCGATGAGAGCAAGACATTTTCTTGCGATCCGCTTTCGCATCAGGGCACGCCGGACGACATTGCGTACGTTATTTACACCTCCGGGTCCACCGGTCGTCCGAAGGGCGTACGCGTCGGCCATCGCGGAGTGGTCAATTTCCTCCACAGCATGCGGCACGAGCCAGGCCTGGAGTCAAGCGACACGCTGGTGGCGGTGACCACACTGTCTTTCGACATTGCCGTCCTCGAGCTGTTCCTGCCACTCGCTGTTGGTGCGCGCGTGGTGATCGCCGGCCGTGAGACCGCGATCGATGGCCACCGACTGGCGCGACTCCTGGAGTCCAGCCGCGCAACGGTGATGCAAGCGACTCCCGTCACGTGGCGCGCTTTGCTCGACGCAGACTGGTCGCCACCACAACGTTTCCGCGCGATTTGCGGGGGCGAGCCGCTACCACCGGATCTGGCGCGGGACCTCGTCGCCCGAGATGTGGACCTCTGGAACGCATATGGGCCTACCGAGACCACGGTATGGTCCACCCTCCAGCACGTGACCTCGGTTTCGGAGCGCATTCCCATTGGTCGCCCAATCGCGAACACGCGTGTGTACGTTCTCGACGGACGCCAGCAACCGTTGCCAGTTGGCGTCTGGGGCGAGCTGTATATCGGCGGCGACGGCGTGGCGCACGGCTACCTCAACCGACCCGAACTGACGGCGGAACGTTTCGTTGCAGATCCAACTGGCGGACGCATGTACCGTACCGGCGATGTCGCGCGTTTCCTGCCGGATGGCACACTGGACGTGGTAGGTCGGCTCGACCACCAGCTCAAGCTCCGCGGCCATCGCATCGAACCGGGCGAAATCGAGGCGTTGCTCCGCAGGCATCCCGCGGTCGCTGACACGTGTGTCGCGTTGCGCGCGTCCGCCTCCGGTGAGTCACACCTCGTGGCATACGTCGTGGCAAACGCAGAACCTGCCCCGGAGTCCAGCTCGCTGCGCCAGCTGCTGCGCGAGCATCTCCCCGAAGTCATGGTGCCCTCCGCGTTCGTATGGTTGGAGGCGCTGCCGCGCACGCCAAATGGCAAGCTGGACCGCGCCGCGCTTCCGCCACCATCCGATGACACGCCATTACGCAGCTATGCAGAAGCGCGCAACGACGTCGAGCGCATGCTGGTGGCGGAGTGGGAACACCTGCTTGGACGCACGCCGATTGGCATCCACGACAACTTTTTCGACCTGGGCGGGCATTCGCTGTTGGCAATGCGCTTGGTGTACCGGCTGCGCGACAAGTTTGGCTGGCACGTGCCGCTCGTGGCATTTCTGCGCTCTGCCAGCATCGCCGAGCTGGGAGAACTGATCGGTCGGGCAGAGCAGGGTTGTCGTTGGCGATCGCTGGTCGAGATCCAGTCTGAGCCAGGCTCGGTGCCGCTGTTCGTGGTGCATGGACTCTTCGGCGACCTGCTGGATTTCGCCGAGGTCGTCGATGCGCTGGGCCCGCGGCAAACGATCTTCGGCCTGCGCGCGCATGGACTGGATGGTCTCGAATCCCCGCTCCGGACCGTGGAGGACATGGCCGGCGCCTATATCGCCGAGATGCGATCGGTGCAGCCGCACGGTCCGTATCGGCTCTTAGGCTGGTCCGCCGGTGGCAGCATCGTCTACGAGATCGCCTGCCAACTTCAGGCAGCCGGCGAGTCAGTCGCGCTGCTGGCGATTCTCGACCATCCACCAGCCGGAGGTGCCGCTGTCCTTCCCGCGCCGCTGCCGATTCGGGTGGGCCGCTTCACCGCCCACCTTCTGGACAACATGCCGTATTGGTTCAATGTCCTGCGGACTGCCAACCTGGCGGAAAAACGGCACTTAGTTGCAGACCACGTTGGCACCGCGTTGCGCGCGCTCAGGCGACTGGCGGGCGAGCCACTTACTTCTGAGGCCATCGTGCACGATATCGAGGCCACGCACGGGCTGGAGTACGTCCAGGAGTGGCCCGACTTTCGGCGGCGCGTGCTGCAGGCGCAGCTCGAGGGTATGACCGGCTATCGGCCGGGGGCGTACGAAGGACGTCTGCTGCTTTTCCGCTGCCGGCGCCAGCCACTCCTTTCGTCGCACGACCCGCTCCTCGGTTGGGGTGCCTATGCACGCGGCGGCGTGGAGGTCGTCCATGTGCCGGGAACACATCGCGGCTTGCTGACAGGTATGCCTGCGCGTTTTATCGGCGCCGCGCTCTCGCTCAGGCTCGAGCAGGCCGCGTTCCCAGGTGGGACGAAACAACCTGGTCCAGGTTCGTGGCCTGTCCTTCGGCCCACGCTGCACTGAAGCGACCTTCGCCGAGACAGTCGCGCAATTCGGCGAAAGTGCGCTCGTGCTCCTGCGAATCGTCGGTGGAAAACAGG
>JAFAZN010000135.1 GCA_019239775.1 Chloroflexota bacterium | reverse complement strand
ATGGTGATCTGCCCTTCAACCCGCAGACACCCGATCTGGTCGCCGCGCGGCCTGGTTGGAACACCATCACCGCCGTGCGCAACGGCGCGATCTACGCCGTGCCGGCGGAGCTCTACTCAACGCCAGGACCTCGACTGGTGCAAGGGTTGGAGGACCTCGCAAAGTTGTTGCATCCCGATCGGTTCACTGGCCAGTGACGCGTTTGGCACCTGCGGTATTGGGCGCTGCAGAAACACATGTCCCTCCTGACGGAGAAGTCCCTTCGGGAGAAGAAGTCCCTTCGGGTGCAGAAATCCCTCCGGGAAAAGAAGTCCCTCGTGACGGAGAAGTCCCTTCGGGTGCAGAAATCCCTCCGGGAAAAGAAGTCCCTCCTGACGGAGAAGTCCCGCCGGGTGGAGAAGTCCCTCCGGGAGGAGAGGTCCTTCCGGGAGGAGAGGTCCGTCCGGGAGGAAAAGTCCCCACGGGAGAAGGTGTCCCGCCGGGTGGAGAAGTCCCTCCGGGAGAAGGTGTCCCGCCGGCTGGAGGAGTCCGTCCGAGAGAAGGTGTCCCTCCGGGAGGAGGAGTCCGTCCGAGAGAAGGTGTCCCGCCGGGAGAAGGTGTCCCGCCGGGAGGAAACTCGTGTTCGTCTGCGACGAGTGCGCTGGCGGAGGCGAGCTGGGCGTGAGGCGGGATGGCCGCAGGCCGGCGGCGGGGCTGGTGCTCGGCGGGCTGGTGCTGCTGTTGGCGGCTTCCCTGCTGTTCGGCGCGGCTTTCGGCGCGGTCGCACTGCGGCCCGATGACCTCGTGCGCATGACCATGAACCACCTGGTCGGCGCGGGCTTCACGCCAACCTGGCGTCCCCAGGATGAGGCGATCTTTTTCGCAATCCGACTTCCCAGGGTTCTCGGTGCTGCGCTCGTGGGCGCCGCGCTGGCCAGCGCCGGCGTCCTGTTTCAGGGCCTGCTGCGCAATCCACTCGCCGATCCCTACGCCCTGGGCGTCTCAGGCGGCGCGGCACTCGGTGGCGCGCTCGGCTTCCTCTTGTCGCTCAGCTTTTCATTTCTGGGCTTCAGCCCCGTGCCGGTGTTGGCCTTCGTCGGTGCACTCGTGGCGATGTCCCTGGTGTATGCCCTCGCGAGGACCGGTGGCCGCGCCCCCATCGTGACCCTGCTGCTGGCGGGCTTCGCGGTTAGCGCGATCATGGGTTACGCCGTATCGTTCCTGCTCATCCTGAACGACCGCCTGCAACTGAACCTGCCGCGCGTGTATGGCTGGCTGCTGGGCGGCATCTCAGTGACCCAGTGGAGCCAGCTCGGCCTGGCTGTAGTCATGGTCGGCCTCGCGATCCTTGGCGGATGGGTGCTGCGGCACAGTCTGGACGCCCTCAGCCTCGGCGAAGAATCGGCTCAGCACCTCGGCATTTCGGTCGAAAGCGATAAGCGCCTAGTGATCTTGCTCGGCTCGATCCTGACCGGCGCGGCGGTGGCACTGGGCGGATTGATCGGCTTTGTCGGGCTCTTTGCGCCGCACGTGACGCGCGTGCTCGTGGGTCCGCGACACGGTCTACTCTTGCCCGCCGCGGCGTTGGTTGGCGCCGCCTTCCTGGTGCTGGCGGATCTGCTCGCGCGAGCGATCCTGCCACCAACCGAGATTCCCGTTGGCATTCTCACCGCCTTCGTCGGTGGGCCCTTTTTCCTCTGGCTGCTCCGACGCGAGCGGCGCGAGTACCGCGTGTGACCGCCGCGACGGTACCGCGCCTGGAGCTTCGCGGCGTGTGTACCACTTACCCCGGCGGGGTGCATCAAGTGCTCGACGCCGTCAACCTACGTGTCGAGCCAGGAGAGGTCCTCGCGCTGATTGGCCCCAATGGCGCCGGTAAGAGCACCGTGTTACGCGTCGCCGCGGGCGTGCTGCAGCCTACGCGCGGGAGCGTGGTCCTCAATGGCGATGAGCTTCACCAGATGAATCCCCGCGAGCGCGCCCGAACCGTCGCGGTCGTGCCGCAAGAAGGACCAATCCCCAACGGCCTGTTCGTTCACGAGATGGTTGCGCTCGGACGTACTCCCTACGTTCGCAGCCTGCTCGGGCCGACGACGCAGGACCGCCAGGCGGTCGAATGGGCAATGCAGGTGGCCGGCGTTGAGTCGCTGAGCAATCGCTTCGTCGACGAGCTCTCGGGAGGTGAGCGCCAACGCGTCATCCTCGCTCGGGCCCTGGCGCAGGAGCCGCGGCTGCTTCTGCTCGACGAGCCCACCGCCAATCTCGACCTGCATCACCAGGTCGCTATGCTCGAGCTGGTCCGCGGCCTCAGTCGCGAGCACGGCCTCGGCGTAGTCGCAGCCGTGCACGACCTTCAGCTCGCCGCGCTCTACTGCGATCGCGTCATGCTACTGCGGGGTGGCCAGGTCATCAGCGACGGGCCGCCGGAGGCCGTCCTCACCGAGGCGCTGCTGCTCGAGGCGTTCGGGCAGCGGGTTGTGCTCTCAGCACATCCGACGCACGGGGTGCCATTGGTTGCACTGGTGCCCAACGGCAATGCACGGCGGCTCTCTCCACTTGACGGCTCCACACGCTAACCGTGTTGACGCCGGTCCGCATTCGCCCGAGTGCTACACGCAGTGGCATGGATAAACCTTCTCTTGGGAAGAGAAGCAGAACTCCCGTTTGTCGCCGCTCGACGGGGTCAACTCGGTAACGAGCACTGGCGCCGGTCCGCATTCGCCTGAGTGCTACACGCAGTGGCATGAATAAACCTTCTCTTCGGAAGAGAGGCAGAACTCCGGGTAGTCACTGGGTATAGACGGCGGATAGAAGCCTTGAGACGACGGCAGGCGACTTAGGGGCCGCGGCTGCGGCCGCGTGAGGCGCTGGCGACGCGGCGGCGGCGTGGCGCTGCAGTGGGCGCGGCTTCGGCTTCCGCGGCAGCGCCGTTGACCGATGTGGTCTCAGGCGGCGGCGCCGGCGGAATATCGGCCGATTGCTCAGGCACCACGGGCACTGCCGGTGCCGGCTCTGGCTCCTCAGTGGCCGTCGCCTCAGGCGCAACCGTGCGCCGCGTCCGCCGCCGCCGTTCACGCGGCGCGGGCGCAGCCACCTCTTCGGGCGGCACCGGAGCTTCCGGCTCGGACTCTGCCGTCAAGCCGACCGCCGGCTCGACGTCGACCGCGCTGGTCGTCGGCGTGATCGGCTCGTCAACCGACTCAGTCTCGCCATCGCTCTCTGACGACTCTTCGCTCGTAGCCGCGTACTCGCCGGTCAGGCCCAGACGGTCGGATCGACGGCGACTCCCTCGCCGGCGACGGCGCCGCCCCGAGATCTGCGTCTCACCTTCGGCCGACGTGCTCACGGGCGCCACTGGCTCGGCAGTCGCCGGAGGCGGCGCTGCACCGGTGGCCGACGTGCCAGAGACGGCGGCGCTGCCTGAGGCTGCCGCTGGCTCGCGCTCTGGGCGCGTTTGCGAGGGCGCGGCTGGCGTCACAGTTGTCGTGGCGGTGGTGGTTCCGCTGCGTTCACGCCCGTTGCGCTCGCGGCGGCGCCGCGACGGCTCTGGCAGCGCAGCCGGCTGACGGCCTGGCCCGGCCTCGGTCGCATAGCGCAAACCCGCCTCGGTAATCAGTTGCCGATACGTGACATGCTCATCGGCCATCTCGCGCAGCGGGATCGCCGTGAAGTCCGACCCCAGCACGACGACGAATGCGCCGCGCTGTTTGGCCACGCGCACCAGCGGGATCAGGTCCTTGTCGCTGGTCGCCAGCACCACAACTTCGGGCGAGAGCGTCCACAGCATGTCCATGCCCTCGGCGACCATGACCGTGTCGGCCAGGCTCTTGCCCGAACGATCGCTCTCGGTGCGCAGCACAGGTGCGAACGCCGGCTCGATACCGGCCTTGTACACGGCAAGGCGTTCGGTGGAGAGGTTCCACTCGGCATATGCGCGCGCCAGGATGACGGTGCCGTACCGCTGGGCCAGCTGGACCACAGGTGTGAGCTGCAGGTCGCGGCCCGGCGTATCGCGCGCGGCGCAAATTTGCAAATTGTCGTAATCGATCAGCAGGACAACCCTGCGCGAGCGCTCAGTCATTCACTCTCAACATTCGCTGCCGAAGCGTGCCGGCAGCAGGAGGCCTTTTCGTCCAATTAACTGCCAATTGTAGCGTTCCAGGCCCTAGGCCCACTTGCAAAGCTCTATCCGTAATGTTCGTCATCAACCGGTAACAAAAGACGCGCAACAATCCGGGCCGTTGGCACGTCATGTGCTTTGAGAGGAAATCACATGGGACGAACGACGGACATCCGAGGGGTCGGCGCCGACGTATCTCCCAGACGAGAGATGAAAGCCATGTTGAACTGCGAACATTGCACGTCCCAGAACGTCCGCTGGTTTACGCCCCGCAGCTATGCCCATCGGGCGGCAGTGCTGCTTTGTATGACGTGTCGACGTCTGACCATCGTGTCGCCGCATGCGCGGCGCACCGAGGCGGGGGTCGAGGCGCAACGGGCCGCCTGATCGGGGCATGCCCAGCCGTCACGTTCCCTTGATCGTGGTCGCCAGCGCAGCCAGTGCGCTGGCGGATGCCGTGGCGAGCCAGCTCCGGCGAGCAGGGAACGTGGTCTACGTGACGCATTCGGCCGACGGCTGCCTGCGAGTAGCGTGCAGCGTCGGCCCTGACGTGGTGCTGCTGGACCCGGCACTTGCCGACATCCGGCGGTACGAGCGATTGATCAAAGCACATCCGATGTGCACGGGCACACAGGTGCTGCACCTGTCGGAGGCGACAGCGCGCACCCAGTGGCGTTTGCCCCGCGCACCCGCGCCACGCGCACCCGCGCCCGCCGCCACCGCAGGCCCTCACGCCGCCTGAGCAGCCACCGCCTCACGCACCCGCCTGACCAAGGACCACGGACCAGGGACCACGGACCTGATAGTTCGTGCCTCTCCCAGGAGCGGAGGCACCCACTACTATTGCGCGTATGCCCGCCTCGGAGCAGCGCACCAAGATCGTTCTCGACGAGAGCGACATCCCAACGCACTGGTACAACGTCGTCCCCGACCTGCCGCATCCGCCAGCTCCGGTGCTGCATCCAGGCACGGGGCAACCTGTCGGCCCCGCCGACCTCGCGCCGCTGTTCCCCATGGCCCTTATCGGCCAGGAGGTCTCGCAGGACAAGACCGTCGAGATTCCCGACGAAGTCCGCGACGTCTATCGCCTCTGGCGACCCACGCCGTTGTTCCGCGCGCGACGCCTCGAGCAGGTCCTCGATACCCCCGCACACATCTACTACAAGTACGAGGGCGTCAGCCCAGCTGGCAGCCATAAGCCCAACACCGCCGTGGCGCAGGCCTACTACAACAAGGCCGAGGGTATTCGTCGCCTCACCACCGAGACCGGCGCCGGCCAGTGGGGCAGCGCGCTTGCCTTCGCCTGCAGCTTGTTCGGACTCGAGTGCACGGTCTACATGGTCAACGCCAGCTTTCAGCAGAAGCCGTATCGGCGTTCGATGATCCAGACCTACGGCGCAGAGGTCTTTCCCTCGCCTTCCAGCCGCACCCACGCCGGCCAGCAGGTCCTGGCTGAGCACCCCGACTCACCCGGCAGCCTGGGCATTGCCATCTCGGAGGCGGTTGAAGACGCCGCCACGCACGACGATGCGCACTACTCACTCGGCTCGGTCCTCAACCACGTACTGCTGCACCAGACGGTCATCGGCCAGGAAGCCCTCAAACAAATGGACCTGGCAGGCGAGTACCCCGACGTGGTGATCGGCTGCGTCGGCGGCGGTTCCAACTTCGCCGGGCTGGCGTTTCCATTCGTTGGTCAGAAGCTGCGCGAAGGCCGCAAGACACGCATCATGGCCGTCGAACCTGAGGCCTGCCCCACCCTCACGCGCGGCAGCTACGCCTACGACTTCGGCGACACGGTTGGCCTGACGCCGCTGGTCAAAATGCACACGCTCGGACACGGCTTCGTGCCGCCGTCGATCCACGCGGGTGGCCTGCGGTATCACGGCGCGGCGCCGCTGCTCTCGCAACTGGTGGACGAAGGCGTCATCGAAGCCCGCGCGTACGCCCAGAACCGCGTCTTCGAAGCCGCCATTCAATTCGCCCGCAGCGAAGGCATCGTGCCCGCGCCGGAGACTTCGCATGCCATCCGCGCGACCGTGGACGAGGCCCTCTCCGCGCGTGAGGCTGGCGAGCGCAGAGTCATTCTGTTCAACCTGTCGGGCCATGGTCACTTTGACATGGGCGCCTACGACGCCTATCTGGCCGGGTCGCTCCAGGACTACGCGTACCCGGCCGAAGCCATCCAGCAGGCGCTCACCGAGCTTCCCAAAGTTGCGTTGCCAGTCACCGCCTGAGGCGCGGCCACGCTTTTCGACCCACGTGTGGAGGTAAGCCACAAGGATCCACAGCAACGCCAGCAGCCCAAAGGCCAGCAGCGGGTTCTCAATCCACAGGTGGCCGTGCGAGTCGGTCGTCATGCGAACATACGTTCTCACGAACGGGTGTTCGGGTGCAAGAACTTCTACTATTGGTGGCGGCACAGACGCGTAACGATCGCCGCCACTGCGCTGGGGTTGGCGGTGCTCGTTCTGACCAGCGGGTGTTTGGCGAACCCGCAGCGAGACCAGTCGCGCGACCTGCTGGACCAACTCACACTGGCGCGCGGCATGCTGACAGAGGCGGCCACACCACTCGATGACGCGTGTTCGAAAGTCGGTGACGTAGAGACGCGCTTATACGGCGAGCCAGGACTGGTTGACGTGCAGCCCGCCTGGTCGCAGCTGGCGGACGCGGCGCATGCGCTGCAGGCCGTGTGCGGGCAAAGCGCCCTGCTGGCGCAGCCAACGTTGGACACGGCTGCCGCCGCCGATGCGCGGTCGAGGTGGCAGCAGGGAATTCAGCGTGAGCTCGGCCTGGCTTGCGATCATCTGCGCGCCGCCGCATCTTCGCTGCAGCGCGCTGCGCGCTGCTGAAAAAACGCAACAACCGGCGCCGCCGACGCGTCCGAGCAACACGGAACCGACCCATATGAGACCTGCACACACGCTTCTTGCGCTTGTCCTCGTTTTGAGCCTGTTCGTGACCGCCTGTGGCGCTGGAACGGGCGCACCCTCAAGCCCTGGTACCTACCCCGTGCAGCAGGGCTCGGTCCACTTCGACGGAGACCGTTACCAGCTGTACTGGGCTGACTCGGGCGGCAACCTGCACCACATGGACACCCGCAGCTTGCGATTAATGCAAGATCCCAACTCCACGTTCCTGGAGGTGCCGCAGAGCGGTGATCCGATCCTCCACCTGCGCCAGGACGAGCCGATCACGGTCGAAAGCCAGGACCGACAGGGCGCCTTCGGCTCGCCGTGGTTCCCCTTCCTGCTCGGCGCAACCTTAGGTAACACCTTCGGCGGCGGACGCGGTGGCGGGCAGACCGTCATCATCAACAATCCCGCGCCTGGGGAGACGCGTACCTACGATCCATCCACGCCTACGTATCGCTATCCGCCAACGGGTTCAGTCGGGCGGGACGACGAGCTGCATGGCAGCCTCGACTCGAGCAAGCCACAAACGCCCGACTATTCGAAGGTGCAACCGGCGCCGTACGCCACAACCGCAAAATCATCCGGGACCGGCGGTGGCAACGCGGTAACGAACAAGACCTCGGGCAGCGGTGTGGGCGCGGGCTCGAAAGGTGTGCTGCCGTCCGGCGCCACCAGCAAGCCGAGCACAAGCAGCGGCAGCGGCTCAAAGGGCATCGGTGGCGCGCGCGCTGGCTCCGGCGGTCGGCACTGACACCTTTCTGCTCTCTACGTTCCTCTATCCAAGGTACGATCCCTTTCAACGCCACTATGTTCGATCGACTCAACCGCGCCCTCCAGCAGCATCTCGACCCCAATCGTCCGCTACCCCATCCACGTCAGCCCACCATCGAGGACTTGCTCCCAGGCGACGTGGTGAGCTTCTGGGATGGCGGCGACAGCGTCGTTCAGGCCGTTCTGCAATGCCGCGAGGAGCTGAACCGGCGCGAGACGGTCTGGCGCTGGAATATTCTCGACGAAGGGAAGGTCCTCGAGATCAGTCCCGACGGCACCTGGCTGTATGAGCGGAGTGATGTTCTCCACCAGACCTCTGCCGAATTCGAAACGCTCACCTCCGACCCCGACCAGGGCGGAGTCCTGAAAGCCTTTGAAGCACGTGTGCGCGAGGGCACCGCGGCACGCAACCCAACGCTGTTCGAATACGACGGCAAGGTTTACCGCGTGGTGTCCACCGGCATCTTCGAGGCGCGCACGGCCGGCGCAACGGGATACCCCAACCTCGAGGTCTGGCGCGACATCAATCCCGACAACCCCGGCGACAACGTCTATTTCGAATTAGAGCCAACCGAAGACGTGCCCGAAGGCACCAGCGGCAGTGAGGTACTGGGCATCTGGACCACGCATATCGCGCTGCTGTTCGGTCGTCCGCTCAAAGCTGGCGACATCCAGACGATCTATCCCCGATCTGAGGAGGCCCAGAACCGCTGATGCCCGACGAAGTTATTCGCTTCTTTCAGGCGCTGGGCAGCACGATCCTGTGGTCAGTTGTCTCGATTGTCATCGTGGCGGTCGTGTTCGAGATTCTTGAAAAGCGCTACCGGCTGCTCGACGAGATCTTCAAGGAAAACAGCGTAGCCGCGGGCATCTTCGGAGCGAGCATTGTGCTGGGCGTCTTCTATACCGTGACGCAGATTGTCATTCACTAGCACTACCGTTTGGTTGGCCCGCCATGGCGAGGTGCACAACCCTGGGAACATCCTCTACGGGCGACTGCCGCGAATTCGCCTGACGCCTGAAGGGCAACGGCAGGCCAGGGCGCTGGCTGAGGTGCTGCGGCCGCGGCCGCTGCAGGCGATCTACTCGAGCCCAATGCTGCGCGCGCGCAGGACCGCTGACGCGGTTCTCCAAGCACATCCAGAGCTCCAGCGGATTCAGATCGACCGAGATTTGCTCGAGGTGCGCACCGCCTGGGAAGGCGAGCCGCTCGAGTCGCTCGAACGCATCAACTGGGATTTCTACACCAACCCGCGGCATCCTCAGGATGAGTCGCTGCGCGCGATTCACGATCGAATGCAGCGCTGGCTGCGGCGCGTGCTGCGCCGCCACGCCGGTGCCGAGGTGCTTGGCGTCAGCCACGGCGACCCGATCCTGATTCTGGTTGGCTCGCTTTCGGGCCTCGCGCTGGATCCGCGGACGATCTTCCCGCGGCCATATATCGAGCCGGGTGTGCTGTATCGCATGCGCTTCGATGGCTCGGGCAGCTGTCAGGAGATCAAACTGCTGGTGCCGCACGCCGAGGCCGCCGCGTGACGACCGCGCAGCTCATTGACTCGGCGGTCCTGGCACCACTGTATCGCGACCCGCGCGGCGCGCTGCGGCTGGTGTTCATCCGTCGGAGCCCACACGGCTTGCACGGCGGCCAGATCGCATTTCCCGGCGGCCGGCGAGAGCCCGAGGACGCCACACTTCTTGAAACCGCCTTGCGCGAGGCGGAAGAGGAGGTTGGCCTGCAGCGGCATCGGGTCGAGGTCCTGACACAACTGCCAAGCATCGACACGGTTGCCACTGGTTACAGGGTCGCGGCATTCCTCGGCTGGCTGAACGGTGCGCCCCCAACCTGGCGGCGCCAGGACACCGAGGTCGAGGAGATTCTCGAAGTCCGGGTGGATGACCTCGGACCCGAAGAGCATGCGGTGGAGCGCTGGCAACTGCCTGGCTGGCCCGAGCCGAGAGAGATTCCGTTCTACTGGATCGGGCCGCACAAACTCTGGGGCGCCACGTATCGAATCGTCGAATCAATTCACGACTACCTGGCCACGCATACCGTGTAAAGTCCACGTCAAATGGCGGTAAGTAGCCCGGGCTCGAACGGAACGGCTCGACCGCGCCCACCGGGCCCTAACGATGTTCAACGTCCTCAAGGGAAGGGCACGCCGCCGAACAAAAACCCGCTGATGCAGCCACGCCCGTGGTGGATCAGCTTTCTCATCGTGCTGGTGCTGAACTACCTGTTGGTCCAGGTGTTCCTGCCAGAGCGGCCCAATCCGCGCATCGACGTGCCCTACACGTTCTTCAAGCAGCAGGTCATGGCCGATAACGTCAGCGAGGTCACCAGCCAGGGCGACACCATCCAGGGCACCTTCAAGAACCAGATCACCTATCCGACCGACGCCTCGCAGGGCCAGCAGCAGACGTCGAACCTGTTTCAGACGGTGCAGCCGCAATTTGCCGACCCGGGGCTCGAAACACTGCTCGAACAACACAACGTTGTAATCAACGCGCATTCGCTCGACCAGGCGCGGCCGTGGTGGCAGACGCTGCTGCTGAGCTTCGCGCCGACGCTGCTGCTGATCGGGTTGTTCTTCTGGATCTCCAGCCGCGCGGCGAGCCAGCTCGGCGGCAGTGGTGGTCCGTTCGGTCTCGGTCGCAGTCGCGCCAAGCGCTACGACCAGAACACCGAGGGCGCCGCGCGCATCACCTTTGCCGACGTTGCGGGCATCGACGAGGCCAAGCAGGAGCTCGAGGAGATCGTCGACTTTCTCAGGGATCCGTCCAAGTACACGCGCCTGGGCGGGGCCGTCCCGAAAGGTGTGCTGCTGATCGGCGCACCTGGCACAGGCAAGACGTTGCTGGCGCGTGCCGTGGCGGGCGAAGCCAACGTGCCGTTTTTCAGCATGGGCGCAAGCGAGTTCGTCGAGATGATCGTGGGCGTCGGCGCGAGCCGTGTGCGTGACCTGTTCAAGCAGGCGCGTGAGGCGGCGCCAGCAATCATCTTCATCGACGAGCTGGACGCGATTGGGCGCGCGCGGGGCACGGGCTCATTCGGTGGCAACGACGAGCGCGAGCAAACCCTGAACCAGATCCTGACCGAGATGGACGGCTTTTCTTCACGTGAGGGCGTCATCGTGCTCGCGGCGACCAACCGGCCTGACGTGCTCGACCAGGCCCTGCTGCGGCCCGGCCGGTTCGACCGCCGTGTCACGGTGAACCCGCCTGACAAGATCGGCCGCGAAGCGATCCTCAAGGTCCACACGCGCGGCGTGCCGCTGGCTTCCGACGTCGATCTCAAGATCGTGGCTGCCTCGACACCAGGTCTGGTCGGTGCCGACCTGCGCAACCTGGTGAATGAGGCTGCGCTGATGGCCGCCCGACGCAACGAGGACAAGGTGCATCAGTCCGATTTTCTCGATGCGCTCGAAAAACTTGTCCTCGGGCCTGCACGGAACGTGGTGATGAGCCCCGCGGAGCGCGAACGCGTCGCCTATCACGAGGGTGGCCACACCATCCTGGGTCTGCTGGTGCCGGGCGCCGACCCGGTGAATCGGGTGACGATCATGCCGCGCGGCCAGGCGCTTGGGGTGACGTATCAGCGGCCCGAAGATGACCGGCACAATTACAGCGAGGAGTACCTGCGCGCGCGCATCGTGGGCGCGATGGGCGGTCGCGCGGCCGAGGAAGTTGTCTATGGTGGCCGCACCACCGGTGCCGAAAACGACATTCAGCAAGCGACGGATCTCGCTCGCCAGATGGTCACGCGCTGGGGCATGAGCGAAAAGTTGGGCCCGGTCACGCTGGCGGCGCGGGAAGATCCGTTCTTGCGCAACGACCCGTTCGGTGGCTCGAGCAAGGCCTATAGCGAGGCGACGGCGCAGGTCGTCGACGACGAGATCGAACGCATCCTCCAGGAGTGCTACGCCGACGGCGTGCGTTTGTTGGGCGAGCATCGTGACGCGCTCGACCGGCTGGCGCACGCACTGCTCGAACACGAAACGCTCGACGAGCAGGAGATCCTGCGCGTCACGCAGCTGCCGCCAGCAGCGCGCACCGATGAATCGCCACGGGCGGCGATGCCCGCGGCCGCCTTCAGCGAAACGCGTCCAGGCGGCTGAGCAGCCGGTCGTCCTCTTCGGGCGACCGCACGGCGATGCGCAGCCAGTCCTTCAGCCTTGGGTGCGACGGATACGAACGCACGATCAACCCGGCACCCTGCAGCCAGTTCGCCAGGTCCACGGCGTTGTTCGGAGGGCTGCCCAGGACGAAGTTGCCTTCGGATGGCAACAGGTCCCAGCCGCGCGCGGACAGCGCACCGCTCAGACGCTGACGTTCGGAGACAATCTGCGCAACGCGCTCGTGCAGGCCTTCCTGGTCGTCCAACGCGCGGCACGCGGCAGCGATGCCGAAGGCGGTCATGTTCTGCGGCAGTCGGATGGTCTCCACGATTTGCGCCACGTCGCGATGTGCAACGAGGTAGCCGACTCTGGCGCCCGCGAGTCCATAGCCCTTTGAGAAGGTGCGCACTAACACGCCGTTCGGCTCCTGGAGCACGACTTCAGCCAGTGAGTGGCCGGCAATCTCGGCGTACGCTTCATCCAGGGCGACGAGCGAGTCGGGCACAGACCGCAAGACCGTCCGGACGAAATCCTCACTCAGCGTCAAACCGGTTGGGTTGTTAGGACTGCACAGCCATACCACACTGACGTTTGGTTGACGAATCTCGGCGAGTAGCGGCTCCAGTGGGAGGCGCCAATCCAGGCCGACCGGGACGGTGCGGAGCGTGGCGCCAACCGACTCGGTCACCACACGGAACATCGAGAAACACGGGTCGGACGTCACGGCGACGCGACTCGGTCCGAGATAGGCACTCGCCAAGAGGAACAGCGCTTCATCTGCGCCGCAGGTGACAACAACGTGGTCAGAGGGCACGTTGAAGCGGGTGGCCAGGGCGGACCGCAGTGGCTCGTTCGAAGGATGTGGATACTCGTTGGCGGGAAGCCGCGCCACGTCCAGCACCGTCCGTTCCCAGGCCACTGGCGGCCAGGCGGAGGTGTTGGTGTCGAAGCGCACCACATCGGACTCGGCGATGCCGGCCGCGGCGGCGACGTCGCTGGCCATGGCTTCCCATTCATAGGGGTCGAGTCGGGCGATGAACTCGCGCGGACGGGGTGACATCGAACTCAGGCTCCAGCCAGGCCCAACAGGCTGCGAATCAGCCACGCCAGCAAAAAGCACGCCGGAATCGTGAACACCCAGCCAAGCACGATCTGGCCGGCGATGCCCCAGCGCACCGCGGAGAGGCGCCGCGTCGCCCCCACACCCATGATGGCGGAGCCAATCGTATGCGTCGTCGAAACCGGGATGCCGAGCCGACTCGCCGCTTCGATCACCGTGGCGGCCGCGGTTTCAGCCGCGAAGCCGTGGATCGGTCGCAACTGGACCACCCGCAAGCCCATGGTGCGGATGATGCGCCAACCGCCCACCGACGTACCCAGGCCCATGGCGATGGCCGCACCGACGATGATCCACAGCGGGACTTGCCAGTCGGTGCCGCCCCAGTGGAGATAGCTCGCCAGAGCCATGGTCATCACACCCATCGTCTTCTGGGCGTCATTGGAGCCATGCGAGAAAGCCATATACGCCGCGGACAGCAGTTGGGCACGGCCGAAGATGCGCGTAACGGTCGCCGGGAATGCGCGCTGGAACAGGTTGAGCAGCAGCAGCATCACCAGAAACGCGGCCAGAAAGCCCAGGACGGGCGAAAAAACCAGTCCCTGAAAGGTTTTCTCGAGCCCTTCGAACTGGATCGCGCCCCAGCCCGCGCTGGCGACACCAGCGCCGGTCAGGCTGAAGATCAGTGCGTGGCTGGAACTGGACGGCAGGCCGAAATACCACGTCACCAGGTTCCACACGATAGCCGCCACGAGGGCTGAGACGACCAGCGTTTGCGTCGACAGCTCCGGCGGGATGATGCCCTTGCCGACGGTGGTCGCCACGGCCGTGCCTGAGAGGGCACCGACGAAGTTCAGCACGCCGGCCATGAGGACGGCCCTGCCAGGCGAAAGCACTCGTGTGGCCACCACCGTCGCGATGGCATTGGCGGTGTCGTGAAAGCCATTGATGAAGTCGAACGTCAGGCCCAAGATGAGGATCAGCAGCAGAACTGCCAGCTCCACACTCGGCGTTGGCAATGTCAAGCGTTTTTGAGGGCGATGTTGTTCAGCACTGTCGCCACCGTCTCGGCCTTGTCGGTGGTGTCCTCGAGCAGCTGATAGAGGTCATTCCAGCGCATCGCGTAGATCAACTGCGGCACCTCGGTGACGCCGTCGTACAGCGTGGCGATGGCATCGGCCAACAGGTCGTCGCCTTCGTTTTCGAGCCGATGAATCTCCTGGGTTGCACGCTGCAGCACATCCGACTGGCTGCGCTGCTCGAGCAGCGGCACAGCTCGGGCAATCTGCTCGGCTTGCTCCAGGATCACTTTTGAGAACTGACAGGCAATCGCCGTCGGCTTGTCGATTCGGTACAGCCGAATGCGTCGACCAACCTCCTCAATCCAGTCGATCACATCATCGAGCGACGAAGCCAGGTTTGAAATGTCCTCTCGATCGATTGGCGTAACAAACGTGCGATGCAGCGCACCGAAGACTTCATGGGTAATCTCGTCACCGGTGTGCTCGATGTCCTTCAAATGGCGCGCTTTGCGGTCGACATCAACGTAGTTGTTGAGCAGATCGTGCAAGAGCCGCGCGCCTTCAAGGGTGTTTTCGGCGCCACGATTGAACAGGTCGAAGAAGCGATCGTCCTGAGGGATCAGGCGTAATCTTGCAAGCATTCCTTCAATCCGCCGTTAGTATGACTGATCGGTCGTGCGCGGCGGCACGGGCGACAGCAGCGCCAACCATGCGGCGCCGTTTGCGCGCGACTCAAGCGTGCCAGCGTGCCGCGCGGCATCACGCCCGAGCCAGGGCGACCAGTACGCCCGCATCGTCGCCACAACCAACGCCGTCGCCACCGTCTCGGCCGGCTCGTGCGGGCAGTACAGCAGATCGAGAATCGTGACGGGCCCGCCATTCGGTCCGCCGACGGGCTGCTCGTACCGAATATCGACCTGGCGGAAGCCGAGCCGTTCGAACGCGCGACGGCGGTCCCACGGATCGCTGCCGGCCTGGCGTTCACGCGCCACGTCTTCGATCGACAGGCGGGTCGGGTTCACCACGTCGATGAACACGCCAACGGCGTGGCCGCCCGCGGCGCGGTCCAGGATGCGGAAGCGTTCCTGGTGCAGTGCCCGCGCGACGCCCTTGCCACGCCATGAACGCTCCACGCCCAAAAAACTGGAGAACCCACTGCCCGCGTCGGCCAGCCAATGGAACAACGCTCCTCCCACAACGTGGTCGTCGGTTTCTGCCACAACCAGGAAGTTGGGTCGGGCACCCGTTTCACCCTCGAGCATGCGCGGCACGTAGCTCGCCGGGATTAACGTCTCGGGCGCGAAGTACGCGGCCGTCTGCATTCGGCCGAAGCCCGCAATGGCGGCGTCGTTCGGGTCGGTTACCTCGCGGACGCGCCACATGCCTCAGCCTCGCGCTCCAGCGGATTGTCGGCGTAGCCACGCCAGGCGTGCATTGTGAGATAGATCGGGAGGAAGAACGGTCCCAGGATTTCGTACTGGCGCGCATGGTGGCTTTCGTGCACGAGCAGCCGCGGCGTGACGGGCACTGCTGAGATCACGACCCGTCCAAACGTGATCGCGCCAAAACCGCGCCGAGTCAGGAACCAGTCCGCCAGACCACGGTTGGACGGCGCCACTAACAACCCTTCGCACAGGTGTGGTACTGCCAGCGAGAAGGCGGCGAAGGCCAAGCCGATAACGGTGTTGGGTAATCCCCAAAGCAGACCGAGCCACGTGAGGTGCCGAGTGCGGCAGCCCACCGTTAGTATGTCGCGGCTGTGCTGCGCATCGAGCATCTGCGGAAAGACTACGGCGGCCAGCGCGTGCTTGACGACGCGACGTTGGCGATCAAGCCTGGCGAGCGTGCCGCGCTGGTGGCACCCAATGGCGCGGGGAAGTCGACGCTGCTCAAAATTATCACTGGCCTCGAGGAAGCCGATGCTGGGCGTGTGCTTGTCCCGTCGGGACTGATCGTGGGCTACCTGGCGCAGGACGCGGGCGTCGCGGCGGGCCGCACGTTGCACGATGAAGTGCTGTCGGCGGTCAGCGACCTGCTGGCCCTCGAAGACTCCATGCGCACACTCGAGGAGCGAATCTCGGCTAGCCAGGGTGACGTGGACACGTTGGTGCACGAGCACTCGAACCTGCAGGAGGAGTTCGAGCGGCGCGGCGGGTATGCAATCGAAGCGGAAGTTGGACGCGTCCTCAACGGTTTGGGCTTTAGCGAGGAGGATCGGAAGCGGCAAACGCAAGAGTTCTCCGGCGGCTGGCAAATGCGCATCGCCCTGGCTCGACTGCTGCTCGGTCGTCCCGATGTGCTCTTGCTGGACGAGCCGACCAATCACCTGGACCTGGCTGCGACCGAATGGCTGGAAGACTATGTGAAAGCCTCGCGCCAGACCCTTCTTATCGTGAGCCACGATCGGTACTTCCTGGATGCGGTGGTCCAACGCGTCTTCGAGCTGCGCCAGGGTGGTATCGAGACCTTCCCGCCGGGCAACTACTCGGCGTATCGCGCTGAACGCGCGCGCCGCGACGAAGCGCAGCAGGACATCGCCCAACGCCAGCAGGAGGAAATCGAACGCGTTGAGGCGTACATCCGGCGGTACAAGGAAGGCAACCGCGCGACGATGGCCAAGAGCCGCGAGAAGATGCTCGCGCGGCTCGAAGCCCAACGCGTGACGGCCCCGCGCGCCGATCGCGTGGTGAAGTTCACGTTTCCCGCCTGCCCACCGTCTGGGCGCGAGGTGGTGACCCTGGGCCGGGTGCGGCGCGCCTATGGCGAACGCATCGTTCTGGACGAGGTCAACCTCGTATTGGAGCGTGGCGAGCGTGTGGCGCTGATCGGACCCAATGGCGCCGGGAAATCCACGCTGTTGCGGCTGCTGGCCGGAAAGGACCGCCCAACCCGAGGGTCCGCGGCGTTTGGCATCGGTGTGCGGCCGGCGTACTTCGCCCAGGACCAGGCCGAGCACCTGGATCCCGCTAACACCGTCTTCGACGAGGTCTACCAGGCCGCCCCCGCCAGCTGGGATATACAGGCCGTTCGCGACCTGCTCGGCCGGTTCCTGTTCAGTGGCGACGACCAGTTCAAATCCGTCGCCACGCTTTCGGGTGGCGAGCGCAGCCGGGTCGCGCTGGCCAAGCTGCTCCTGCGTCCAAACAACCTGCTGCTGCTGGACGAGCCGACGAACCACCTGGACATCGCCACCCGCGAACGTCTCGAGGACACGCTTTCGGCGTATACGGGCACACTCATCGTGGCCACGCACGATCGCTACCTGGTGAACCAGTTGGCGACGAAGGTCATCGAGGTGGCCGACGGCGGCATCCGCGTGTACCCCGGCACCTATGCTGATTACCAGCGTGCCAAAGCCTCGGCTGCCGCGCCGCCAGAAGCATCACCACCGCCTCGGGCGCGCATCCCGTCGCCAGCCGAAACGGACCCGGCCGCACGTCGTCGACTCGCCGCGGATCTGCGCGAGGCGGAGCGTGCGGTCACCCAGGCTGAAGAACGGCTTCGCACCGTCGAGGCCGCGCTGAGCGATCCCGCCAGTTACGACGGTGACCTCGGCGCCCTCGCCGTGGAGCACTCCAGGCTACTGGCCGAGGTGCAGCATCTCACCGCGCGGTGGGCGGAACTCGCCGAAGCCGTCGAGGGCGCCGCATAACTACCTCGGGCTCGACGTGCTGAAACCACAATATCGAGGGTGAAGTCACTCGACATAGGTTCGGCTCACGGACCCGGACGGCATGTTCGGCATTCCGGCTGATCAGGCCGACAACGTGGTCTGGCGCGGCGGGACCTCCGCACTGGGTGAGGTCATCAGCGCAGACGCGGCAGCGGGGGTGCAACGGTTGGTCTTCAGCGTTGCGGCTGGCGACTGGTTCCGTCAGACAAGTGTGCTGGCGGAAAGATTGCACAGCTAGACTGAGCCGTGGATCAACAGGGAATCGTCGACTACATCAGCGAGCACTTCGAGGGAGTACGCGTCATCTTTGGTTCGGGACCGGTCGCGGCCGATGACACGTTTTTTCTCTACGATCCGCAAGGCATCCTGGAAGGCAACCAGCAGTTTCCGTTCGCCACGATCGTGACCAAGGACTATGGCGATTTCGATAACCTCTCGGACCTGGACCGCCCGGGCGTGTTCCGGCTGAACATCGGCGTCAGCCGCGACACGTTTCGCCGGTTATTCCCGATCTCTGACGCAGTCTACGATTACACCGCGCTGGACACGCTCCTACCGCACCCGGTGTATGCGCCACAATCGTGGGTTTCCGTCTTGAACCCCAGTGACGCAACGTTCCAGTCGATCGTGCCGTTGTTGACCGAGGCGCATGAAAACGCGGTGAAGCGCCTTCAGCGCGTGGCGGGCTGAGCCGCCACGGCGCCGTTGGCGGACACGGCTGGAGCGTGGGTCCACCATTCGTCGGTCCACTCGTCCCATACCGGCCGGAGCCGCGGCATCACTTCCTCCGCAAACCGACGGGTGTTGTATTGCACCGTGTCTTTCGGCATGTCTCCAAAATGCAGCAGCACCATGAGATGGCCAACCCGCATCGTCTGCTCCATCTCCATCAATTGCTGCACGACTGAATCTGGCGAGCCCGCCACGACATATCCGCGCTCCAGGATCTGGGACCAGGTAAGGTCAGACTCGCGCGCCTTGCTGCGCTCGGCGGCCAGATTCACCTGCCCTTCAATGCCGCGTCGGATTGTGGCGATACTGGTGTAGCCGGGCGGATTGGCAAAGCCCGGGTAAAGGTGCAAACAGCGGTTGTAGAAATACCGCGCGTGGCGCGAATAGAGCCGCTCCGCCTCCGCATCATTTTCGGCCACTGCCACGAACTGGAGGAAGCCAGCGCGGTACGGATTTGGCTCCAGTCCGCGTTTGGCGATGGTCTCCCAGTAGCCCTCCATCACTTTCTTCCCGAGCAAATACCCAAAATACGAAAGATAGGCGTACAGGAAGTGGTTGTCGGCACACCATTCCCACGTTTCGACGCTGCCACTACCAGGAATCCAGACCGGTGGATGCGGCTGCTGCATCGGTCGCGGCCAGAGGTTGACGTAGCGCAGCTGCGTGTAGCGCCCATTGAAGGCAAATGGCTCGGTAGCTTGCCAGGCGCGCAGGATCAGTCCAACGCCTTCACGGTATTTGTCACGCAGCGTCGTGGGATTTTCGCCATAGCAGTAGGTGGTATCCATGGGTGTGCCAACTGGAAAACCTGCCACCAGACGCCCGTCAGATAACACGTCGAGCATGGCCATCTCCTCGGCCACACGCGTTGGCGGGTTGTACAGCGCGACGGAATTTCCCATCACCACCAGGCGGGCCTGGCTCGTGCGTCGCGCCAGCGCTGCAACCATGAGGTTCGGCGAAGGCATCAGACCATAAGCGTTCTGGTGGTGCTCGTTGACGCAAATGCCGTCGAAACCGACCTGGTCAGCGTACTCCAGTTCATCCAGGTAATCGTTATACGCCTGGTGTCCGACCCGGGGATCGAACAGCTCAGCTGAGGGTAGGTCGACCCAGACTCCGTGATAGCGTTCGCGGAAATCATCCGGCAGCTGCGGATATGGCATCAGGTGAAAGAAATGACACTTCACGCGTCTGCTAAGACCTCCACCCTGGTGAGAAAGTTCGTGATAGACCATACGGTCGACTCGAACGCTTCGGCGAACAACATATGCCCTACACCGGGGATGATCTCGCGGGACGCATGCGGCAATCGGGCGACGAACTCGTCGGCGTACTCCGCGGGCACGAAGCGGTCAACGGCGCCGTGAATGATGAGCGTTGGTGACTGCACACGATGCAGTCGCCGCGATAAACCTCGATCCGGGATCGGCCACAGGAACCGCGCGACGGTGGCCATGCCGCGCGCCAGCGCCACCACCCGCTCCACGTCCGGCGGACCACCCGGAGCACCGCCCACAGCCGACGCGTCCGTATACAGGAGGGTTGGCATCTCGGCCGCTGGAACCGCGAAGAGATCGGCGACCGGGTACGCGTCATTCCACAGCCCGAGTGGTGAGGCCAGCACCAGCCGTGAAACACGTTTCGGAACGTGCGCGGCAAGCTCCGCGGCGATCATGGCGCCGAGCGAGTGTCCTGCGACGACCGGACTCTCCAACTGGAGCGCCTCGAGCAGGTCGTCGTAGTGGAGTGCCAGGTCGTGGATGTCACGGATCGAGTCTAACTCGGCGAGGTCAGCGAATCCTGGCGCGAGTGGCGCGTACACCGAGAAGTCGCGCCCTAACGCCTCGATGATGCGTACGTCCGCTTCGGCCCCGTACAGACCGTGCAACCAGACCAGTGGCGGTCCGTCACCGACCTGGTAGACGACCTGGTTGTGGTTGCTCCGCAAGTCCAACGTTCGTGACTGCACTAGACCTCCCCCACAACTTGCTTACGCAGCTCCACTGGATCGCTGGTCGGCGCCTTACACACGTAGTGCTGGCAAACATAGGCCACTGCGTGACCGTTGTGGACCTCTTTTCCATGCAGAAGGGCAATGTCTGCACCGCCGCCGGCAACGACCTTATTGGGCACGAACGGTTCGAATACCACCTGCCGTAAACCCTGCGCCGAGTCGGCCGGACCGACGATGGCCACTTCACGTGGTGCGTCCAGGAAGAAGTCCAGCGCATTCAACGCCCGTGCGAAACCGAGCGGATAGCGCACTATGGCCTCGCGCAGGAGGTGGAGCACACCTTCAGCTGCGTCGCGGTAATCCGTTCGGTCGGTAAGAAGCGCCAACCGGAGGAGCACATCCGCCGCAACCGAATTGCCCGACGGCGTTGCGTTGTCGAACACGTCTTTGGGCCGAGTGATCAACGTCTCGTGTTGAATGGAGGTGTCGAAGAATCCGCCATTTTCGGGATCCGCGAACTCGTGCAGGATGATGTCAGCCAAATCCATGGCCGCGGTCAGCCAGCGCGCATTGAAGGTCGCTTCATACAACGCCAGTAGTCCGTCGGCGACGTTGGCGTAATCCTCCAGGTAGGCGTTGAGCCTGGCGGCGTGTCCGGGCTTCCAGGTGCGGTGGAGGTGCCCATCCGCGGTACGCATGTGCTCCAGCAGAAACGTGGCATTGCGCTCTGCCGCCGCGACGAAGTCGGCACGTTCCAGGACAGCACCTGCCTCCGCGAGGGCGCGCAGCATCAAGCCGTTCCAGGCCGCCAGAACTTTTTCATCACGCGCAGGGCGGACGCGTTTACTGCGCGCCTCGAACAGGATTGTGCGCCCACGCTCCAAGGCTGCGAGCAACTCCGCTTCCGTCACGCCGAGCCGTTGCGCAGTCTCCAACGGCGTATGCAGCGCACGCAGGATGCTGGCGCGACCCTCGAAGTTCCCGGGCGTCCGGACGTCGTAAAACGCGCCAAACAATCGGGCGTCCTGCGGACCGAGTAACGTTTCTAACTCCGAGGGCGTCCAGAGATAGAACTTGCCTTCTTCGCCTTCGGAGTCGGCGTCCTCCGTCGAATAGAACCCGCCGGATTGGTCGGTCATATCGCGCAGGACGTAGGCGATCACTTCGTCCGTGACGTCTTTGAAAAACGCGTTGCCTGTCACCTGATAGGCCATCAGGTACGCCCGCGCAAGCTGCGCGTTGTCGTACAGCATCTTTTCAAAGTGTGGCGCCAGCCATTCTGAGTCGGTGCTGTAGCGCGCAAATCCGCCGCCGAGGTGATCGTAAATGCCGCCACGCGCCATCCGATCCAGGGTGTGCGTGACGACCTGCAGCGCCTCTGGATTCTGCGAACGGCGCCAATAGCGGAGGAGAAACTCCAGCGCCATCGGCTGTGGAAACTTCGGCGCCCGCCCGAATCCGCCATCCTCCGGATCGTGCTGCGTGATCAATCCCTTTGCGGCTTCGTCCAGCAGCGCGGTATCCAGGAGCGAGGTCGGCGTCCCCAGTTGCGTGACTTGCTGCAATGCCTCGCGGAGGCGAGCCCCGCTCTGCAGGACATCCGCACGTCGGTTTTGCCACGCGTCCGAAATTGCGAGCAACACGCGTGGAAATCCGGGCATGTTGGCGCGATCGGCCGGCGGATAGTACGTACCACCGTAAAACGGCGTGCCATCGGGCGCCAGAAACACGGTCATCGGCCAGCCGCCCGAGCCGGTCATCGCCTGCACAGCTTGCATGTAGATGCCGTCGAGGTCCGGCCGCTCCTCACGGTCCACTTTGATGCACACGAACGAGGCGTTCATGATCGCGGCGATCTGGGGATTTTCGAACGACTCGCGCTCCATGACGTGGCACCAGCGGCAGGCTGAGTAGCCGATTGACAGCAGAATCGGCCTGTTTTCGCTTTTCGCTCGCTCGAGCGCCTCAGGTCCCCACGGATACCAGTCCACCGGATTGTGCGCATGCTGCAGGAGGTAGGGACTGGTCTCGTTGGCCAGGCGATTCGCCACGTGGTACAGGGTATACCGTGACTACCACCGAAGACGTGCCTTGGGACGCCACGCAGTTCCTCCCTCACGAAGCCGAACCCACGCTCGAACGACTCAAGGACGCCGCGGCAACCTGCCATGGATGTGACCTCTACGCACTGGGGACGCAGACGGTGTTTGGTGAGGGGCCACCTCGCGCCGAGGTGATGTTCATCGGCGAACAACCGGGCGACCAGGAGGACCGTGCGGGTCGGCCGTTCGTGGGACCGGCGGGAAGGCTGCTGGATGAAGCGCTCGATGAAGCAGGCATCGACCGTACGCGGGTGTATGTGACCAACGCGGTCAAGCACTTCAAGTGGACCGCGGGCAAAGGCAAGCGCCGCATTCACAGCAAACCAAATGCGCGCGAAATTCGGGCCTGTCGCCCCTGGTTGGATGCCGAACTGGAGGATGTCGCCCCGCGCGTGATCGTGGTGCTCGGCGCAACGGCTGCCCAGGCGCTGCTCGGGGCATCCTTCCGCGTCACCCAGCAACGTGGTCGCGCGATCGAAAACACCGGGCTGGCGCCCTTCGTCTTGGCAACGGTCCACCCGGCCAGCATCCTTCGCGCACCGGACCCCGAAACGCGCGAATCAGAACAACGTGCTTTCGTCGAGGATCTGCGGACGGTAAAACATCTCCTCGGACAATGACCGACGACACCCTCGTCGCCGACACCCTGGTCGAGTCGTTGCGGACGCTGCATCAGGACGATCCAGCACCGGTGTACATCCAGATCGAGCGGCGCATTCGGATGGGCGTTGCCGATGGAACACTGCAGCCAGGCGACCATCTGCCGTCGGTGCGTGACCTGGCGCGGAAGCTTGGACTCTCCCCGAACACTGTCGGGCGCGCGTACGCCGACCTCTCGCGCGAGGGCACCATTAAAGCGCGAGCCGGCGGCGGCTCGGAGATTGCTGCGCGCGAACGGCTGGACCAGCCAGCGCTGCAGCGTCAGCGGCTCGATCGGTTACGTCTGCTCGCGCGGCAAACGGCTGTTCGTGGGCTGGCGATGGGCCTGGAACCGGATGAAATCGCGGAAGCGCTGCGCGCCGAGCTCGCCGCGCACGGCCGGCCGGTCTCAGGTGCGCGGGTGCCCGAAACGCTTGGCCAACAGGAGGCGCCGCTGCTCTCCGCGCGCAATCGCGTGCGCGGTCGTGTGGCCGCCATTCGTGCCGGCGAACTGCTCGCCGAAGTCACGATCGACCTGCGCGAAGGACAGCAGCTCATCGCGGCCGTCACGCGCTCGTCAGTCGACCGGCTTGGCCTGGAGTCCGGCGGCCACGTGTCGGTCTACGTGAAAGCAACCGAGCTTACGCTGGGCCAATAACCCCTGCTGCATGTTCACGACCAGGAGGTTGGTGTTGGGGCCAGACTCGTCGGCGATGTCTTCGAGGCGGTTGGCAAGCACCAGGTCGCGGCGAACGTCCTCCTCAGACTGGCTCATACAAGGTTCAGGCTACTTCGTGGATCTGCCGACGCCAGCCTCGCCGTGTGCGCGTGATCTCGCGAAAGCCAACCGCGCGTAGGAACGCACGGCGGTCCTCTTCTTCAGGCCAGGCGTAATCCGACAGCCGATCGAAGCGACCGAGACGCAGCCTGTCCGCGGCTTGTGCAATGAGCCACCGCCCGAGGCCGCGGCGCCGCCAGCCTTCCATCACGCAGAGATTTCCGATGTCGGCGAGACCTGCGTGGAGTGGCGTGCGCCCGGGTTCCTCACGTGACTCCACTTCTATGAAGCCGACGACATCGTCGCGCACGACTGCCGAAAAGCGCGTGCCACTTGCGCCTACTGACCTCTGGACGATCAACCCCTGGATTGGTGAATCGCCATTGGTTGGCAGACCTGCGACATTGGCGAGGTGCACGATCTCGATGCGACCTCCGTGTGTAAATCCAACGCGCTCAAACAGGGCCTGGATATGTGGCCACTGCTCGGGGATGCCGTACACCCCCGGCACGGGAAGTGAACCATCGGCACCCTGCATCGCCACATGCCAGCCGTCGAGTGTGGCGAGGCACGCTCGCATCAGCAGTTCGGCGGCTGCCTCGGCGTCGGGCCAGAACACAAACCAGTGGATGAGGCCGGCGTTGCGCAGTGAGGCGTTCACGCAGTCGTCGTCGGCGTAGCGATGCAGATACGCCGCGGCGACGATGCGCTCGCGCTGCTGCGCGACCAACGTCAGACGGTCGATGACCCACGGGTCGACGATGAACTCGGACGGCTCGCGCTCCAGTTGGTTCAGCACGGTGTTAACCGAGGCCGAGGCACCCGGCATGACCGCGGAAGCGTGCGCATTCACGAGCAGCGTGAGCTGATCGCGATCACCACGACGAAATGGCCGCACGTCGATGCTCATAGGTTCAGTGACCTCCTTGGTACGCGCTTTTTGGAGGCCGCTACCCGTGCGGCGCAATCCGAATTCTACCCCTGGGCAGGAGCAGTCGCTCACGACCGCGTCCACGGCCACGGACGGCGATGGGAATGGCGCCTTCGATCACGAGCTGAGCGACTGCATGGCCGCGCTGCGCACCGAACTCAGCGACGACGGCCACCACGGACTGGGCGAGTGGGTCTCGCAAGCCGCGCACGACCGCGCCGAAGACCGCCACGCCGAAACCGACGACGACAGTGCCACCACAACCCCGGACGCCTCGACGCCCGCCACGACTGGCGCCAGCATCACAAGACCGGCGGGATGGCAGGCGTGTCACGCGAAGAGGCGTGAGATGGACGTCTCCTCGTAGATGCTGCGGATTGCTTCCGCGAACAGGGGCGCGACCGAGACCTGGCAGATGTGCGGATCTGCCTCGGCCGCCGGCGGCAGCGGGACGGTGTCAGTCACCACAATTTCCTCCAGGGGTGAGCCGCCCAGGAGTGAAACCGCGTCACCCGTGAACAGGCCATGGGTGACCACCGCGCGCACCGAGCGTGCGCCAGCCGCTGCCACGGCGTGCGCCATATTGGCCAGGCTGCCGCCTGTGAACAGGATGTCGTCAGCCAGGATCGCGTCACGTCCACGCACCTCGCCCAGCAGCGCGGCAACCTCCGACCGCTCGTCGTGGAACGCGCGCACCTTGTCACCCATGGCCATCTCAGCCCCGATGCCGGTTAGCCGGCGCACGTAATCGCGCACCAACGCGCCGGCACCTGCGTCGGGCGCGACGATCACCGGCCGCTCGACCACGCCTCTCGCAACCCATTCCTGGATTTGCCCGACCAGCACCGGCAGCGCGTACAGGTTGTCCACCGGCACATGGAAAAAGCCCTGGATCTGGCCCGCGTGCAGATCCATCGTGAGCACCCGGCCGGCACCGGCGATCTGAATGGCGTCCGCAACTACCCGGGCGCGGATTGAAACCCGAGGCTCATCCTTCTTGTCCCCCTTGCCGTACGGAAAGTACGGCAGGACCGCCGTTACGCTGCGCGCACTGGCCCGCCGCGCCGCGTCCAACAGGAACAGCAGCTCCATCACATGGTCGTTCGGCCGCTCCTGACCTGACTGCACCATGAACACGTCGCGGCCGCGCACGTTTTCGTCGAGCTTTACCTCGATCGCGCCGTCCGAGAAGGTGCGTAGCCGCGTTGCCCCCACTGGATGGCCCAGCGTGCGAGCAATGGCCTCCACGAAGCGCGGGTGCGAGCGACCGCCCATGATGACCAGGCGGTCGCGCTCGGCTGGAGCCGTCACAGCCGAAGCGTAAGGCAATTCAGCTATAACCGTGACGTGCGCTTTTGCGACGGCGTTTCCGAAGGCGCCACCCGCGCCAACATCCGTAACGTCGCCGTCATTGCGCACGTCGACCACGGCAAAACCAGCCTGGTGAACTCGATGCTCGCCCAGGCGGGGCTCGTGCACGTCAAGTTCGGCGAGAGCGGCTTCACGCTCGACAGCATGACCGGCAACCCCCTGGAGCGCGAAAAGGGCGTCACCATCCTGTCGAAGATCATCGGCATCCCCTATCGCGACCGCCGCACCGACGCCGAGGTTCGTCTGAACATCATCGACACGCCGGGGCACGCCGATTTTGGTGGGGAAGTGGAACGTGTCCTGGGGATGGCCGACGGCGCGTTACTGATCGTGGACGCGGCGGAAGGTCCGATGCCGCAGACGCGCTTCGTGCTGCAGAAGGCTTTTCAGCTCGGGCTACGACCGATCGTGGTGATCAACAAGGTGGATCGTCGCGATGCGCGCGCGGAGTGGGTGCTCGAAGCCACCTCCGACCTGTTCCTCGACCTGGCGACGGACGCGGCCCAGCTCGAATTCCCCGTGCTGTACGCGATTGCCCGCGAGGGCAAGGCCGGCCTCGCACCAGCCGACCTGGAACAAGACCTGCTGCCGTTGTTCGACACCATCCTCGACCACGTCCCGCCACCCGAGGGCAATGCCGAGGCGCCGCTGCAGGTCCAGGTCACCACGCTGGACTACGACAACCACCTGGGTCGCATCGCCATTGGCCGCGTGAGGCGCGGCACGGTGAGGCCGTCTGATGGTGTGGTTCGCCTCGCGCGGACGGGCCAGCAAACTGGGCCGTTCAAGGTGGTGGGGGTCTACACCTATACCGGCCTGTCGCGTGAGGCGGTGGATTGCGCCACAGTTGGGGACATCGTCGCCTTGACTGGCGTAGCCGACGTCGCGATCAGCGACACCATTGCGGATCCGCGGGAGCCTGAGGCGCTGCCAGCTCAGGCCATCGAGGAACCGACCGTGCGCATGACGTTCGGCGTGAACACCTCGCCTTTTGCCGGCCGCGAAGGCAAGTTGTCGAGCACGTCACGGCAGCTGCGCGCACGCCTGCTGCGCGAGCTCGAGACCAATGTCAGCCTACGGGTTGAGGACACCGACAGTGCTGACGAGTTCCTCGTCTCAGGCCGCGGCGAACTGCACCTGGCCATTCTGGTCGAGACGTTGCGGCGCGAGGGATACGAATTCGCTGTCTCGCGGCCCGAGGTCATCACGCGTGAGACCGACGGCCAGACGTTCGAGCCAGTCGAGCACCTGGTGGTCGACACCATCGAGGAGCACCTTGGCGCGGTCGCCGAGCTGCTGGGCAAGCGCCTCGCGAAGCTGGAGCACATGAGCCATGACGGCCATGGCGGCGTGCGCATGGAGTTCCGCGTACCTACGCGCGGGCTCATTGGGCTGCGCAGTCAACTGTTGACGGCCACGCGCGGCCACAGTGTGATGGCTTCGCGCTTGATTGGTTACGAAGCGTGGCTTGGCCCCATCGGTGTCAGTCGCAATGGCGTGCTGGTGGCCTCTGAGCCTGGGGTTGCGACGTCGTACGCCATTGGAAATGCGCAGGAACGCGCCCAGACGTTCGTGGAGCCGCAGACCCCTGTCTATGAGGGCATGCTGATTGGCCTGAACTCACGGCCTGAGGACATGCCGTTCAACATTGTCAAAGAGAAGAAGCAGACGAATATCCGCTCTTCCACTTCGGATATCGCTGTGCGGCTGTCGCCGCCGCTGCGCCTCAGCCTGGAGCAGGCGATGGACTTCATCGAAGGCGACGAGCTGGTCGAGGTGACGCCGCTGGGTTTCCGCCTGCGCAAGCGGCTGCTCACGGCCGAGGAGCGCGCCAAAGCCCGCAAACGCGAAACCGCGTGATTCAAGCGGCCTGGCGCACTGAGAGCCAGGTCGCGAAGCGGGACAGCGCGGGGCCGAGCGCTACGGCGGTCAGCACGCCGATGATGACCACTGAGATCGTCAGACCCGGTTGCAGTGGCGGCAGCGCGCGATCGAGCTGCATCGCGCCAACACCGATCAGGAACACCAGGGCGTAAAGCAGCGCCCCAAACACGCGCGATGCGGGTCGCGCGCGCCGGATGATGGACATGGCGTACAGGACGTCCAGGGCAATCGCGGGTGGCAGCACCAGCAGGTACGAGCTCAGCATCGGACCGCTGCCCAAAGTCGCACGGTCAATCACAATCGTCACAACCTGGCCAGCGACCGCCAGCAGCGCAGTCAGCGTTGCAGCACCAGGCCAGCGCGTCGCAAACACGGCGGTGTGCGCCAGCACGACGCCCGCAGCCAGCACCACGACCGCGTACGACCACGCGGGTCGTTGGAGAATGGCGGCCGTATCCCCGTCAGGCCATTCCCACTCGGTAACGCCGATCTGCAGCAGCGCAAGCAGCGCGATGGCAGCCAGACCAACCACCAGCAGTGACCGACGTCCAGGCCAGAAGGTGAGTCGCCAGCGAGGTGCCGCACTCGACGACAGCGCGAGGCCGGCACCGGCGATCCAAACGCCGGTCGTGGTGACCGCCAGCAATACGTGCGGCAGGCTCCATGCGGTTATGTCGGGGCCGATGATCACGTGCCAGATCAGATCGCTGGGGATCGACGCCATCTGGTACGCGGCGATCAGCCCGAGTAGCCCGAGCAGCGGCTCCGCCCGAAACCGTTCGCGCAGACCACCGCGACCGCGCAGCGTGCGCGCGAGGCCCCAGCCGGCGAAGCCCGCGTTCAATGCGAGGCCGCCATAGATCAGCATGTGCGGCGGCCACAGGAAATCGTCGCCAAAGCCGCCATACGCTCGATGCCAGAGCTCATCCCATCGCGCGCCCGCACTGAACAGGACGCCGCTCAACAGGACCAGCCATGCAACGACGTAGCGCGTGCGACGCGCTTTCGGTCCGTAACGCGGCGGCGGTGCGGAGGGCAGCGGACTCCACAGCAGCCACCAGGCCAGCGCGCTGAAAGCCACGACCAGGCTGCCCAGTGCGAGCCAGCCGACCCACTCGGGAATCATGCCGCGTGCGCGCTTTCGGCCCGATCATCCAACAGGATGCCTTCGGCGAGACGAGCCTCCGCGGGTCGAGCGAACAGGAAGCCCTGCGCCATGTCACATCCCAGGTGCGCGAGCAACGTCGCCTGAGCCGCGGTCTCAACGCCCTCAGCGACAATGGCGAGTTCGAGTGCTGCGCCCAGGCTCACGATGGCCCGAATCAATGCCGCCTGGGAGGGTCGGTGTTCAACGCCATCCACAAATGACTTATCTGTCTTGACGCTATCAAATGGAAGGTCGCGCAGGTAGGCCAGCGATGAATAGCCCGTGCCGAAGTCGTCCAGGGCAAGGTGCACACCCAGTCCCCGCAGCCGTTCGAGCCGACGCAACACGTCATCGGAGCGATCCAGAAATGCCGTTTCGGTGACTTCGAGCACGAGCGCATCAGGACTCAGGTTCGCACGCACGAGGGCGGCCTGAACGTCGTCGAGGAAGCTCGCCTCGCGCAGTTGTCGCGCGGCCACGTTCACGTTCATTCGCAAATTGGCGTGCTCGGGATAGGCCACCTGCCAGCGGCGCAGTTGTTGGCAGGCTTCGTCAAGGACCCATCTGCCAACGGGGACGATCAGTCCCGACTCCTCGGCCAGCCCGATGAACTGGTCGGGCTGCACCCAGCCCCGGCGCGGGTGATTCCAGCGCGCCAGCGCTTCGAAACCGACCGGCGCCCGCGTACTCAGTTCGACAATCGGCTGGTAGTGCAGGACGAACTGACCAGCCTCGACGGCGCGTCGCAAGTCGGTTTCCAGCTCCAGCTTCCGAACGGCATCCGCGCGAAGGCTTGGCTCGAATACGCTGTATCGCGCCTTGCCGCCACGTTTGGCCGCGTACATGGCGACGTCCGCACGGCTCAGCAGCTCATCCACGTCCTCGAGGCCCGACGCAATCGCGATCCCGATGCTTGCGCTTACGAAGACTTCGGTCGAGGGCAGCAGAATGGGCGCCTGCAGCGCATCCATCACGCGCTGGGCGACGCTTTCTACCGTGAAGAGCGCCTGTTCGTCCAGGTCCTCGACCAGGATGGCGAACTCATCGCCGCCGAGACGAGCAGCGGTGTCCGACTCGCGCAAACACGTCCGCAGCCTCGACGCGACTTCGACCAGCACGCGGTCGCCGGCCGGATGCCCGAGGCTGTCGTTGACGGTTTTGAAGCCGTCGACGTCGAGCAACAGTACGGCAACCGATCCGCCCGAGCGCGGCAACCGGCTGAGCGCATGCTCCGACCGATTCAACAGTAGCGAGCGGTTCGCCAGGTCGGTCAGCGGGTCGTGCAGCGCCTGATGCGCGAGCTTTTCGCGCAGCTCGACGTTGTGCAGCGCTAACGCCACCTCCATGGCCAGGGCTTGCAGCCCGTCCTTGCATTCAGCAGGCAGGCTCGCAGGCGTCATCACGGCCAGCGCACCACAGAGACTCTCACTGGCCATAAGCGGAGCGACAAAGGCCGTACCGTCGCGGCCCGCGAGCTGCAGATGCCGTCGCGACCTGAGGCGCTCTGCGTTGTCGACCTCGTATGCGTGACCCTGGAGGAGGCGTTCTCGCACGGCGGTCGGCCATGTGGTCAGGTCGAGCGTAAGCCCACGTAGCCGAGCCGCATTTTCGCTTGTGGTGTCGACTACTTTGAGTCGATCCGCGTCACCAAAGGCCAGCAGAGCGTCGTAGGTGGTATGCGGCGAGACAATGGCTTCGACGCCGAGCAGCGCTGCGTTGAACACCGCATCGCGATCGGCGCTGGCAACCAATTCCGAGCCGACGCGGGCCAGCGCGTGCTCGCGCGCAGCGGCACGCTCGTGCCGCGCCAGGGTGCTGCCGAGCACGTACATGACCGCAACCAAGGCCGCACCAGGTGGCTGCATCACGACTTCGGGTGACCAGACCGTCAGGAGCTCACGCGAGGGTGAGAGGCCGACCGCGACGCCATAGGCCCCTAGTTGAATGCACGTGGCAATCGCGAGGCGTCGTCGCGTGCCGAACATCGCCTCGAGGAACAGGCCCATGTACAGCACCATCGCGCAGCGAATGGGGTCGCCAGCGCCAAAGCCGACGGCCAATAACGCAACGCCGGCCAGGAGGTCGCCCACCATTGCGAATTCGCCGCGCACGTAGCCGCGCTTCCAGCGCCAACACATGAACAGGGTGGCGACGACGCCCAGGCCGCGAATGGGCAAGTCGGCATCCGACGCGGCGATCATCGCCAGGGTGATCGCCGCGTTGAAAAACGCGGTCAGCAGGAAGCACCAGCGCACGCGCGCCAGTACGCCTCGGGGAGGCCGATACCAGCCGCTAGGCGCAACGGCGCTGTTTGAATCCTGGATGCCCCCGCGATGCACTACCTGGTGAATATCGGCAGTTCGAGGAAACAGCTTTACCCGGGCAGGTTCCTGGACCTCGTACGCTCTCGCTATGCCCGCCGCAACTGCAACCAAGCCGTATGTGATTGCGCTCGAAGAGCACTACGCCGACCCCGCCGTTCTTGCTCGCACCGAGGGCGGCGGACGCGGCCGTATGGGCGCTCTACTCGATCGACTGACCGACCTCGGCGATGTGCGGCTCGGCGAGATGGATGCCGCCGGCATCGACTTCCAGGTGCTCTCGCACGCGCCCTCGGCAATCCAGCAGCTTGATGCGACCGAATCGCGCCAGCTCGCCAGGGACGCCAATGACCGTCTACACGACGCCGTCGATCGCAATCCCGAGCGCTTTGCTGCCTTCGCCGCCCTGCCTACGACCGACCCACAAGCAGCCGCCGATGAGCTCGAACGTACCGTCAGCCAACTCGGCTTCAAAGGCGCGATGATCCACGGTCGCTCGCGCGGCGAGGAATTTCACGACCTCAGGAAGTTCTGGCCGATCTACGAGCGTGCGCAGCACCTGGACGTGCCTATCTACATTCATCCCGGCCCACCCCACCCCGCGATGGCCGCGGCGTACTACAACGACTACCTTCAGGACCATCCGTTCCTCAGCAGCGCCGCCTGGGGCTTCACCATCGATACGGCGACGCAGGTGGTGCGCATGATCCTGAGCGGCCTGTTCGACGCCTACCCTCGGCTAAAAGTCATCGTCGGCCACCTCGGCGAGGGCATTCCGTACCTGGTCGATCGCATCGACGTATCCTTGAACCGCCCAGGTGGCAAGCCCATCGCGTTTAAGAGCATCTTCTCCAATCACTTCTGGGTGACGACGAGTGGGCACTTCTCCACGCCAGCCCTCATGTGTGCGCTGATGGAATTGGGCATCGATCGCATCCTCTTCTCGGTGGATTGGCCGTACGTGGAGAACCAGCCAGGGATGGACTGGATGCAAACGATCCCGCTCTCCGCCGAGGACCGAGAGAAAATGCTCAACGGCAACGCCCGCCGCCTGCTAAAGCTATAGCCTCACGTCTATGGCGCCGGACCTGGACGTCCTCGATCACATCCAGCGCCGCGTCCTGTGGTTGGCCACGCGCATGGTGCACGAGGCGAATCATGTACGCCCGAATCCGGACAGCACCAAGGTCGGCGGCCATCAGGCGAGTAGCGCTTCGGTCGTGTCGATCATGACCGCCCTGTACTTCGGCGGCTGGCTGCACGCGGGCGATCGCGTCAGCGTGAAGCCGCACGCCAGCCCGGTGCTGCACGCCATCCAGTACCTGCTCGGCAACCTGGATCGCCGTTATCTCACACAGCTCCGGGCCTTCGGCGGCCTGCAGGCGTATCCGAGCCGCACCAAAGATCCAGACCCGGTGGACTTCAGCACGGGCTCCGTCGGCCTTGGCGCCGCGGCGCCGCTCTTTGCCGCTCTCGCGGATCGCTACGCGGCCGCCCATTTCCACCCGGACCAGGCGCACCCCACCCGCCGTTTCATCGGCATCGTCGGCGACGCCGAGCTCGACGAGGGCAACGTCTGGGAAGCCATCGGCGACGAGACCATCCGCGGCACGCGACTGGGCAATGTGCTCTGGATCGTGGACCTGAACCGCCAGAGCCTTGATCGAGTGATCCCTGGCATCAAGGTGCAGGAAATGGAGGCGCTGTTTCGCGGCATCGGCTGGCAGGTGATCGAGGCGAAGTACGGTCGCCGACTGCAATCCGCCTTCAAACAGAACGGCGGCATCGCGTTGAGGCGTCGCATCGACGACATGCCAAACGAGGAGTACCAGGAGCTCGTCCGGCTCGACGGTGCCGCGGCACGCGCCCGCCTGATCGACAGCGCTCCATCCACTGATCGCGAGAACCTGGAGCAATGCCTGCGCGACACGTCCGACGCAGACCTGCCGCACCTTCTCAGCGATCTGGGCGGTCACGATCTCGCCGAGCTGCTCGACGCCTTTTCCCGGGCTGACCGCACACCGGGTCAACCGACGGTGCTGTTCGCCTACACGATGAAGGGTTGGGGCTTGCCATTCGCCGGCGATCCGCTGAACCACTCGGCCCTCCTCACCGAGCCTCAAATCGCCGGTCTGCGTCAGGAGTTGTGCGTTCCACCTGACGACGAGTGGGCATGTTTTTCAGAGGAAACGCCCGAAGGTGCACTGTGCCGCGAAACTGCAGCGCGGCTGTACCCACGCGGTGCGCGACCTCCTGTCGATGCGCCGCCGGTGCGCGTCTCGGACGTGCCGGACTCGCTTGGCACCCGGGTGCCAGCCACCGTCGCGACCCAGGAAGTCTTCGGCAATGCACTGGTTGAGTTGGCGCGCATGGGTGGGCCGCTGGCCGAGCGCATCGTCACGGCCAGTCCAGATGTCACCATCTCGACGAACCTCGGCGGCTGGGTGAACCGAACTGGTGTGTGGGCTGAAAACCCCTGGCAGGCGCCCGCTACCGCCGTTCCTCGCCTCTTGCGCTGGGAGCCCGGGCCGAGTGGACAGCACATCGAGCTCGGCATCAGCGAGATGAATCTGTTCATGCTGCTCGGTCAACTCGGTCTCAGCCACGAGGTGAACGGGGAGCTGCTGCTGCCCGTCGGCACCGTCTATGACCCGTTCGTCTGCCGCGGCCTGGATGCGCTGATTTACAGCGTGTACTCGGGCGCGAAGTTCATCTTCGCCGGTACACCTGCCGGAGTCACGCTCAGCCCCGAGGGCGGCGCCCACCAGAGCGCAGTGACCGCATCGCTCGGAATGGAGCTGCCGAACGTACGCGCGTACGAGCCGTGCTTCGCGCGCGAAACCGAATGGGCTGTCCTGGAAGGGCTTCGCCAATGCCTCGATCGTGAAAACGGCGTGAGCACCTACCTGCGGCTCAGCACGCGAGCAATCGCCCAGGCGCCCTTCGATGCAGCGCTGTCCCGCCTTGGTGAGGCCGCCCTGCGCGAGCACGTCCTGCGCGGCGGGTACCGTCTCCTGGAGCCGGATCCCGACCTCGTGGCTTCGGGCGCACCGCGGGTGGTGCTGGCGGCCTGTGGGCCGATCGTGCCCGACGTGCTGGATGCGGCAGCCGAGCTGTCCTCCGAAGGCGTGGCGGCAACCGTCCTCAACATCACCAGTGGAGACCGCCTCTACGCCGAATGGCAAACGTCGCGACTGTGCGCGGTTCGCTCTTCAACGGCGCCGCCGACTGCTGGGCACCTTGGCACCTTGATCCTTGCCGAGGAGCGGCGCGCCCCGCTCGTCACGGTGCTCGACGGAGCCAGCCACGCGCTGGCATTTCTGGGTGCAGTCTTCGGCCAGCCGACCGTGCCGCTGGGCATGGACCGTTTCGGCCAATCTGGCGGGCGGGCCGACCTGTACGGCTACGCCGGGATCGACGCCGGCCACGTGGTGAACGCCGCCCTGCTAGCGCTAGCCGCTGAGGCATGAGCAGCGTGCGCGCTGGCCTGCTGTCCGTGGCCGCTAAAGCATGAGCGCCCGCCCACGGCTTTCACGCTCGCGGCGCAACGGCGCGCCGCTGCGTCGCAAGCCACCCGGTCAGCGCGGCCTCAGCCCAGGCCTGTTCATCGGGCCGCTACTCGGCACGACGATTATCGTGACGCTCGCGTGGGCTGCCTCATTGGAGCAGTCCACGCCCGAGATCTTCGCCGCCGCCTCGGTGTTCTTCGCACTAGCAGAAGGCATCGTGCTGGCGTTCGTCGCCGCGGCCATGAGCTCGCGCGGCCTGAGGTGGGCGATCGGGCTGGCGATCGTAACGGCGATTCTCGCCACGCCCGGGCGCTGGGAGGTCGCCTACCTGCGCACCAACCAGCGCCCGCAACTCACGGATCTCGGTATCGATCTCGGGGTCACCCTACTGTGGGCCGCCTTCGCGGGCCTCGCAGGCGCCACCGTCCTGCGCGAGCGGCTGCTCCCGCTGCTGCCGAATCGCTAGCTACTGCGAAGGGTTGCGTGTGTGCGGGCGCTTGCCGAGGTCGTGCCAACTGCGCTCCTCCACCTCCACGCCGTAGTGGCCGGCGGCCTTCTTGATATTCGCGAACGCGAGCTCGCGGTCGGTGTCGGAGACGTCCTCCACCTGGTCGAAGCGTGCAATAGCGTTGCGCACGTGCGAGGCGTCGGTCAGCGGCTCTTTGCGCTGCTTGGGAAAGGCGTAGGCGCTGTCAGGGAGTCGGTCGCGATCGGCCGTATCCAGTTCGCCATGGGTGGTGTGTGCTTTCCAGGTTGTCTTATGTGCCATACCCGGCGGTACCGCACAGCGCGTGCCCACCGACGCGCCACAGGCAGTCTCGCAGCACGAACCCATCGGTGCGTGGGCCGGTTCAGGCGCCGTAGGGGATCCAGATGTTTTTGATCTGCACCGCTTCGCGCAGGGCCTCGTCGGCGGCGAGCGTGGCGACGTCTAAATCTGCCTCAGTATGCGCCCAGGTCCGTTTCATATTGCCCACCGAGGCCATCTCCACCGTCTGACGACCTTCAGCCGAGCCGATGTACCAGATAGCGTCGACGTCGTCGTGCTCGGCCAGCACTTGCGCCAGCGCATCACGGGCGCCGGTGACGATGTTGATAACCCCGCCTGGCACGTCGCTGGTGTCGAACACCTGGTACAGGTCCGTCGCGGCCAGCGGATTTGCCTCAGACGGAATCGCCACGACCGTGTTGCCCATGCTCACCAGCGGCCCCACCAGGTTGACGAACCCGACCAGCGGCCATTCGTTCGGACAGGCCACGCCCACGACGCCGATCGGTTCTGGAATCGCGAGGGCCGCGCCGCGCAGCGGAGGCATGTGCACGCGTCCTTCGAACTTGTCAGCGAACGCGGCCCAGGTGAAGAGCGCTTCGACCGCGCGTTCCACCTCCTGCGGATCACCAACCCGCAGCGCGAACTCGGCCGCCCGCGCGGAGAGGTTTTCGGCGACGTAGTACAGCACCTGGGCGCGGTTGTAGGCCGTCGTGCCCGACCAGCCGGCAAGCGCGGCATGCGCCGCCTCCACCGCGTTGCGGATGTCCTTGCGATTGCCCTCGCCGACTTCTCCACCTTCGACAAAGCGGCTGTAGCCACTATCAGGGCGTGTTTGCTTGCCGCCGATGTACAGCTTCGGCGTCCGATCAATCGGAGGATTTTCAATCTCGCGTGACGCTTCCCGTGACGGCCCATCCGTATGCTTGAGGCGGGCGGGAGGGGGGCGGGCGGGCGCGCGCGCGTGTGGGCGGCGGGGCGACGTTTCACGTACTCGAACAGCCCTTCGCGGCCACCCTCGCGACCGTAGCCACTCTCGCGATAGCCGCCGAACCCGCTGCTGGCATCGAACAGGTTGGTCGAATTGATCCAGACCGTCCCCGCCTGGATGCCGCGGGCCACGTCCAGCGCCTGGTCGATGTCCTGGCTCCAGATGCTGGCCGCCAGGCCATAGCGCGTGTTGTTGGCCAGCGTCACCGCCTCGGACGGCGTGCGAAACGACATCGAGACCAGCACCGGTCCAAAGATCTCCACTTGCGCCAGCTCGCTGGCCGGCCCGACCCGCGTGACCAGAGTCGGTGGATAGAACCAGCCGTCGACTGGGCACGCGCCCTCGGGCTGCCATACTTCTGCTCCATCAGCGCGGCCAGACTCAACGAGCGAGTTGATCCGCTCGAGTTGCGAAGGCGCCACGATCGCGCCGATGTCGATCGCTTTATCCAGTGGATCGCCAACGCGCAGAAGCGACATGCGCCTGCGCACCTTGTCCAGGAATGCTGCCTCGATGGACTCCTGCACGAGCAATCGCGACCCGGCGCAGCACACCTGGCCCTGGTTGAACCAGATCGCATCGACCAGCCCCTCGACGGCGCCGTCCAGGTCCGCATCATCGAACACCACAAACGGCGATTTACCGCCGAGCTCCAGCGAGAGTCGCTTGCCCGAACCTGCGGTCGCCTGGCGAATGAGTCGGCCAACGTCGGTCGAGCCGGTGAATGCGATCTTGTCCACACTCGCGTGAGCCACCAGCGCGGCACCTGTCTCGCCGTCGCCCGTGATGACGTTGAGCACCCCAGGCGGCAGGCCGACGTTGCGGCTAATTTCGGCAAACAACAAGGCGCTCAGCGGCGTGAATTCGGCGGGCTTGAGCACCACCGTGTTGACCATCGCCAATGCCGGCGCGACCTTCCAGGCGAGCATCAACAGTGGGAAGTTCCACGGAATGATCTGACCGACCACCCCAACGGGCGCGTAGTCCGGCAGCTCCTCGGCCATGAGCTGCGCCCAACCAGCGTGGTACGCGAAGTGTCGGGCGACCAGGGGTATGTCGAGATCGCGCGATTCACGGATCGGCTTGCCGTTGTCCAGCGACTCCAACACCGCGAACAGTCGGCTGTGTTTCTGGACCTGCCGCGCAAGCGCGTAGAGGTAGCGCGCGCGGATGTGCCCAGGTGTTGTGCTCCAAGTCTGGAATGCCGCACGCGCCGCAGTGACGGCGGCCTCAATGTCCTCAGGTGTGCCCTGCCCCACACGCGCGAGGACCTGACGGCTGGCGGGATTGAAGACCTCAAAGCGCGAGGCTGGCGTACGCCACTCGCCTGCAACCAGGTGGCCGAACTCGCGGCTGTGTTGATCGAGCCAGGCCAATGCCGGCTCCGCGGCTTCGGGCGCCGGACCCCAGGCCATCGAGTCGAAGATTTCGGCGACGGTCACCACGCCAACGGCACCTCACCCCGCTCATGCGCGAGGAGCCACTGCTTGCGCGGTAGACCGCCGCCGTAGCCGGTCAGGCTGCCATTGGAACCGATCACGCGGTGGCACGGAACAATGATCGAGATGGGATTGCGGCCATTAGCCAGACCCACCGCGCGCATCGCCTTCGGATCGCCGAGCTCAGACGCCAACTGCCCATAGGTCGTGGTCTTGCCGTACGGGATTTGCAGCAAAGCCGCCCAGACGCGCCGTTGGAAGTCCGTCCCCTGAAGGTCCAGCTCCAGCTCGAACCGTGTGAGCTCACCCGCGAAATATGCGCGCAACTGGCTGGCGGCCTCCGCGAACGCACCATCGTCGCGCCTGCAGTCCGCATCCACACGCGTGGCCTTGCGCGAGTCCGTGAAGGCGACACCGCTGAGGTGCTCGGCACCCGACAGGATCAGGTCGCCAAGTGGTGAAGGTGCGATCGAATAGCGTATTGCGCTCACGGCATCGGGTGATGATGCGCAGCCGAGTAACGGCCGGTGGCGGTGTGCCACAACTGGCGTTCGATATCGGTCAGGAGCCCGCTCGCGCCGATGCGGAACAGACTCGGTCGGAGCCAGCTATCGCCCAGCTCTTCTTTCATCAATGCTAGCCAGTCCAGCGACTGCTTGGCCGTTCTGATGCCGCCCGCTGGCTTGAACCCAACGACGTAGCCGGTGCGCTCGAAGTAGTCGCGCGCCGCGCGCAGCATGATCAGACTACCCGGCAGGGTGGCATTGGTTGGCTCCTTACCGGTCGAGGTCTTGATGAAATCGGCGCCCGCCATCATGCATACGAGGCTGGCGGCGCGCACGTTGCGCAGGGTGCCGAGCTCGCCGGTGGCGATGATGGTTTTCATGTGCGCATCGCCGCACACCTCGCGGAACGCCCGCACCTCGTCGAAGAGCGCGCGAAAGTTGCCGGTCAGCACGTGCGCCCTCGAGATGACAATGTCGATCTCACTGGCGCCGGCCAGCAGTGAAGCGCGAATCTCCGAGAGCTTGGTCTCCAACGGTGTTTGACCTGCCGGAAAACCAGTCGAGACCGCCGCGACCGGGATGCCCGAGCCTGCCAGGGCCTCGACCGCCGGCTCGATCAGGTTGTGATACACACAGACCGCTCCAACAGTGATCGGTAGCTGCTCGGCCCCGAGCCGCTCGAGGATGTCGCGGCGGACAGGCTGACGGGCTTTGGCGCACAAGCGGCTGACGTTGCCCGGTGTGTCGTCGCCCTGAAGCGTCGTCAGGTCCAGACAGGTGACCGCTCGTAGGAGCCAGGCGGCTTGCCATGCCTTCTTAACACTGCGTCGGGCTGGAAGGGTTGCGGCGCGGCGCTCGGCCGCGGATCGATTTGTGAAGCGGGCTTCGCGGACCCAGGCCAGGTCGAGCGGGATACCTGCGTTGCGGCGCGCCTCGGGCATGACCGCCGGGGCGTGGCCGTTCGTCCGCGGCTCGCTGCTCGTTCGGATATCCGCGGTGGCCATGCCCCGCAGCATAGCGCAGGTAAAGCGATGGAACCGGACGAGGCACCCGGTACGTATGTATCCATGAGCAAGGGCAGCTCCGCGTGCAGGGATCGCCGAGCAAATCGGAGGAACAACGTCACATGGCCATGGCTGGTCGCAAGGACTGGGTCCAGGCGGACCTGCGCTGCATCATGTGTGGGCGCGTCATCGGCCGACTGGTTGGGCCGCTACCGGCAGGCGATCCCGCCCAGCGCTCGCTGGCCGGTCGGTTGCCGCAATTTGCCGCGTTCCGGCCGGCCGACGGTCACATGCCCGCAGTCCGCCTCAGCGGCGGCGAGCAGTTTCGCTGCACGACCTGCGGTGGCGCCGTCATCATGGACGAGCTAGAGACGTTCTCGACCTACACCGACATCGACGATGAGCTCGAGGATCGACCGCGGCGCGGAAGGCCGCCAAAACCCTGGCGGCGGACAGAAACGCAGCCAGCCTGGTTCGAAGCCCTCGGCATCGCCGGCTAGAGGCGACGCGCGTCGAGACTCACCACCTCCAGGTCCAGGGTCCTCCCTGGTTGATTTCCAAGGTTCTAAGCGCTCGAAGCGTTGACCGCGCGGGCGCCCAGCGCCATGGCCGCAAACGTTCGGAGGCTCGAATCAGAAACGAAGTGAAATTCACTCCGTGAGGAGAACATCACTCCGTGAGGGGAACATCACTCGTTGAGGAGAACATCACTCGTTGAGGAGAACATCACTCCGCCAGGAGCACATCACTCCGTGAGGGAAACACCACTCCGCCAGGAGAACATCACTCCGTGAGGGGTACATCACTCCGTGAGGGAAACATCACTCCGTGAGGAGAACATCACTCCCTGAGGAGAACATCACTCCCTGAGGAGAACATCACCCGTTGAGGAGAACATCACTCCGTGAGGAGAACATCACTCGTTGAGGGGAACATCACTCGTTGAGGGGAACATCACTCCGTCTTCTTTCGACCAAAAGGTGCGCTCAGGATGAAAGCGCCAGATCGTCGACGACTTCGGCGTGCGGCAGGCGCAGCAGGATCTCTGGCGCGGCGATCACCTTGAAGGATCTACTCCCGCCGCCCAGCACCACGCGCTCGCGAGCCATCACGCGCGCGTCAACCCAGATCGGCAGACCCGGCGGGAGACCGAAAACGGTAACTCCGCCGATTTCCATGCCGGTAATTGCGCGCGTGTCCTCAGCAGGCGCAAATGAGGCTTTGCGCGTGCCCAGGCGCTGGCGAACTGCCTTATTGACGTCGAGCCGCGAGGTCGCCAGCACCACGCAGGCGGCATAGACGGGCGGATCGGACTTACCAATGACCAGGATCGTGTTGGCGGAATCTTCGGGCTTGAAGCCAAAGGCGGCGCAGAAGTTCGCGGTATCGGCCAAGGCAGGGTCGCACGGGAACAGCTCGTACGCCAGGCCGAGGCTATCGAGCTGGGTCTGGACACGCGAGTCAATATCGAGGCTCACCCGCGCCAGTGTAACTTTGAGGTGTTATGGCGAACGCGCGCCGCGGACCCCTGGCCCGCTTGCCGGTCGACTCTGAACGCAGAAGCATCGCCAGCTGGAACAGCTACTTCAGTGCGCTGAGCGCGCTGAGCCTGTTCAGCTTCGCCTGCATCGCGAGCATTGGTAGCTCGGGCAGCATCCTGAGCATTGGCTCCAACGGCAGCATTTTGAGCATCGGGAGTGCTGGCAGCATCCTGTGCATCGGCAGCGCGGGCAGCATCCTGTCGATTGGCGCCGTCGGCGGGATCCTGCAGAAGGGCCGAAAAAGAAAAGAAAGCAGTTAGCGCTCCGCGCACCAGAGCTCGTACTGCTCGCGCGGCGATTCGACCCAGTGCCCAACCAGCGCGCCATCCGCGCTGCGCACAATGGCGTTGGCTTTGCCCTGACGCCGCGCGACGGGCCCAAGGTCGTCGAGTGCGCGCACGAGGTCGTGCTGCAGCTCCGAGCCATGCACATGCCAACCGCTCACCGGCAACGCACGAAAGCCGCTGACGAGAGCGGCCGCGTCGCTCGAAGCAATCACGGGCACCGCAACCGCGTCGACGCTGTCGGAAGCGAACCAAGCGTTGTATTCGCGCAGGCGGTCGCGTTCGAGATGTGGACCAAGCAGACCGTACACGCGCGTGTTCGAGCCGATGCGCTGCGCACCGTACACCTCGCGCATGTCCCGGATGCTGATCTGACCTTGTGCGGTGCCCGTCCCGTCCTCAAGGGCGGCATACGTGAGAAGGCACTGGTCCGAACGAAGCGCGAGCACGCGGGTACAAACGCCCGGTTCGCCCATGGCCATAGCGATCGTTGGGCGGGACGCCTGCTGCAGCGCACGCAGGACGGGCAGGCAATCGCGCGCATTCAGGGCGGTGCCAACAACTTTGACGACATCAGCGCCGAGCTCCGCCAGTTGCGGCCACCATTCATCGGCCAAGCCGGGCGGCATCAGATTGAAGTCGTGGCGCGAAATAATCACCTGGGCGCCAGCGCTGCGCAGGGCTGCTAGCGCTTCGGGCGTGACGGCATCCCATTCCACGTCCACGTAGTCAACGCCGAGTTCGGCTGCGCGCAGCAGGATCCTCAGGCGGTCATCACTGTGCAGTGGACTGCGTCCGCCTTCGGAGCGCGAACGCAAGGTCGCCACGACCTGTAGCGTCCCGCGTTCACGGAGGAGCGCGTCAAGGTCGAATGGCTTCTCAAACAGGTCCAGGCGCAACTCGACGCAATCGGCCACGTCGCGAATCCGAGCCAACCCAGCGTGTGCCGCGGCCATCGTCGGCGGACCGAAAGCGACTGCCAGCATTCGCTTGCGCATCGCGGCCAAACAGTAGCATTACCCGGCTGGACAAAACTGCCATGGTGGCCGTCGAAACGCAGCGCCGCGCCGACATCCTTTCCACGCTTGGGATCGAAGTGGGCGGCAGCGTGAGCGGCGTCGCGTACGCTGGCGCGTTCGAAGAAGGCCATGGCGAGATCCTGGAAACGTTCGACCCGACCACGGGCCAGCTGCTCGCATGCGTGCAGACGCCGAACCAGGCTGACTATGACCGCGCGGTTGAAGCTGCGCGAGAGGCCTTCGTGAGGTGGCGCACGGTGCCCGCGCCGCGACGTGGCGAAATCGTGCGCCAGCTCGGCAACCTGTTCCGCGAGCGCAAAGAGGACCTGGCGCGGCTGATCTCGCTGGAAAACGGCAAGATCCTGAGCGAAGCCCGCGGCGAGGTCCAGGAAGTTATCGACGTTTGTGACTTCGCCGTTGGACTCTCGCGGCAGCTCTACGGCCGCGAGATGCACTCCGAGCGAGCGGAGCATCGGCTCTTCGAGCAGTGGCACCCACTCGGCGTGGTCGGCATCATCTCCGCCTTCAACTTTCCTGTCGCGGTACCCGGCTGGGGCTGGGCGATTGCCCTTACCTGCGGCGACAGCATCCTCTGGAAGCCATCCGAGCTCACGCCGTTGATCTCGATTGCGGCGCAGCGGGTGTTTCAGCAGGTGACCAACGGGACGGAGGCCGAGGGCATTTTCAGCCTGGTCGTCGGACCCGGCGCGACCACCGGTGAAGCGCTCATCAATGATCCGCGCATTCCGTTGATCCAGGCCACGGGCTCGTGTCGAATGGGACAGCGCGTTGCCGAAGTGGTCGGCAAACGGACCGGCCGAGCCATCCTGGAGTTGGGCGGCAACAACGCTGTCATCGTGCTCGACGATGCTGACCTGGACCTGGCGCTACGCGCGGTGGTCTTTGGCGCGGTTGGCACGGCCGGGCAGCGGTGCACGAGCACGCGCCGCCTCATCTTGCAGCGCGGCATTGCGCCGACTTTCGTCGATCGTCTGGTGCACGCGTACGGCAGCGTGAGCATCGGCGATCCACTGGACGGACGCACGCTCATGGGGCCGCTGATCTCAGCCCGCGCCGTGGACGGCTTCCGCGACGGCATGGACGAGATCCGCCGACAGGGCGGCAACGTGCTCTACGGCGGCCGCGTTCTTGACTTGCAACCGGGTGGCTACTTCGTCGAGCCGACGATTGTGCGATCACACGCGAGTATGCCCGTCTGTGCCGAAGAGATCTTCGCGCCGATCCTCCATGCGTTCGAGGTCGCCTCGCTGGACGAGGCCGTCGAGCTGAACAACGCGGTACCGCAGGGACTTTCGAGCAGCTTGTTCACGCGTGACTTGCGCGCTGCTTCGGAGTGGTTATCCGCCCGCGGCTCCGATTGCGGCATTGCCAACGTCAACGTGGGCACCTCGGGAGCGGAAATTGGCGGTGCCTTTGGCGGGGAGAAAGCCACCGGCGGCGGTCGCCAGGCTGGCTCCGATGCCTGGAAGGCCTACATGCGGCGGCAGACGTGCACGGTCAACTACGGCTCGGGCCTGCCGCTCGCGCAGGGGGTTCGATTCGAGGTCGGATGAGCCCGACGGAAGTGCCGACGCGGCCGGATATCGAGACTCCGCCGCGCGAGGAACGCAAAGAGGGTCTGTTGCGGCCGTGGTCGGTCATTCTGCACAACGACGACCACAATGACATGGTCTACGTGGTGCGCTGCCTGATGAAGTCGGTACCCAACATAGGCCCGCGGCGCGCGACGCAGATCATGTTCGAGGCGCACAACCACGGCAAGGCGGTGGTCACCACCTGTCCACTGGAGCTCGCGGAGCTGTACCGCGAGCGGCTCGAATCCTTCGGCCTGACGGCCACGATTGAGAAGGCATAGTCGCTCGCTTACGTGCTGAGCCGCGCCGCGCAGGCTCCCGGGGCTCAAACCGTTGGAACCGAACCCTGCGGGTGATTGATCCCTCCGGGTTGTTGACCTCCGGAGGGTTGACTCCTGGGGTGGACCCTCCGGGTGGTTTGACCCTCCAGGTGGGTGAGCTCCAGAAGGCGACGTGCAACGGACCGTGTACGCGCGCGTTACGAGGCACGCTGAGGCCGTGCGCTCACACCACGAGTTGAACGGAGCGGCGTTCGCGCAACCGCAGGGTGGCTTCGAGCTCTTGCAGGAACGCGTGCACCACACCTCCAGGGGAGCCGGCGTCCTTGCGGCGGATGGCTTCCACGCCGCGCCGAACAGGCGGCGCATCGACGACCTCGATTTCGGAGAGCTGCCCCGCACCGACCTCGCGGGCGACCGATACCCGCGGCAGCAACGCCACGCCGAGCCCCTCTTCGACCATCTTTTTGGCCGCTTCGATGTTGTCGAGCTCCATCACAGTGTGCGCGACAACACCTCCGCGCAAGAACAGCGACTGCGTCAGCTCAAAGTAGCTGGAAGTTCGGTCGAACATGACGAGGCGCTCGCGGCCAACTTCAGCCAGCTCGACGGTGCCCCGCCGCGCGAAGCGATGCTGCGTATTGCAGACCAGCACCAGCTCGTCTTCGTACAGCGGGATGGCGTCGATGTCGGGGTGGCGCAGCGTGCGCACCAGACCGACCTGGACGTCGTCGTTCAGCACCATCGCCAGGATCTCTTCTGAGTGGCCCGTGCGCACCGCCACATCCACGCGCGGATGCAGATTGGCAAAGCGCTTGAGCACGGGCGGCAAGACGTACGTACTGACGGCGGGCGCCGCACCCAGCGCCAGCCGACCAGCGCTGGCTGAGCGAAGGTCGGAGAGCGCCTGACGACCGTCCTCCATCGCCTGAATGGCGCGCTCGGCGCACGGCATGAATACACGCCCGGCATCGGTCAGCCGCACACCGCGGCCGGTACGCACGAACAGGGCTTCCCCCAGCTCTTTTTCGAGCGCTTGAATGCGCGCGGTCAACGCGGGTTGGGTGACGTACAGCGCTTCGGCAGCCCGGCTGACATTGCCGGTGCGCGCCACCTCGATGAATGCCTGAACCTGGCCGAACAGCATCGTTGCTCCGGATCTAACCAATCCAATCAACACCGTCTATGGCGCTGATCCGTCGTCGGGTCCTGCGACTATATCAGACCGTCGGGAAGGTAACGGCACGAGCGCGCGAGGGTGTCGGCCGAGTGACAAGCTGGCACAAAGCTTGCGGCTCACGGAGCCACTTCGCATGCGACTGCCCAACTACGGCGGGCTGTTCGGTGTGTCCATCGGCCTGGCGGCCGCTGGGCTGTGGCTTGGCGTCAGCGTGGCTGACGTGCAGGCGGCCGGACCACTGCCGGGTGGCGTCGCACCGGTGACGCAGACGGTCCCCAAGAGCACGGGCGCGGTCGTTCAGCCTGTGAGCAGCGCCGTCCAGCCGGCCGTTCAGCCTATGAGCAGCGCCGTCCAGCTGGCCGTTCAGCCTATGAGCAGCGCCGTCCAGCCGGCCGTCAAGGCTGTGAGCAGTGCTGCACCACCGGCGGTCAAGCCTGTGAGCGATGCCGTTCAGCCAGCCGTGCAGCCTGTGAGTCCTGCCGTGCCAGCGGCGACAAAGCCCGATGAAACTGCGGCGCAGCCCGTGAGTCCTGCCGTGCCAGCGGCGACAAAGCCAGTTGAAACTGCGGCACAGACCGTTGTGAAGCCGGTTGCCAATGCGGCGCAATCCGTGGAGAAGCCCGCCAGTAGCGTGGTGCAGTCCGCTGCGAAGGCCGTCACCGCGGTTGCGCAGCCCGAAGCACGCACGGCTACCGACCTCGTACAGAACGCGGCCAAACCAGTGAGCTCCACGGCGGAGTCCGTCGCGAAACCTGAATCCGCCGTGGTGCAACAGGTCGTGGAGCCAGTAGCTGAAACCGCACAGTCGGTTGAGACGCCCGTCACCCACGACGTTGTCGCAACGGTTGCGGCCACGACCGACCAGTTGGTGGCGCCGGTGACCGATGACCTTGTGGCGACTGTGGACGCGACGACTGACTCGGTGGCACCTGTCACCCACGAGGTTGTCGCGACGGTTGCCGCCACGACCGACCAGGTGGTTGCGCCTGTCGTGGACCAGGCCACGCCGCCGCCGGCTGACCCGGGCGCCGTCGGACCCGTCGTCCAGCAGGTTCTGCCGCCCGCCGCGCCTTCGGCACCAACGGCAACGGCGCCATCGCTGCCAGCCTCGCCGGCCGTAAGCGGAAGGGAGGTGGCTGCACCTGCGGCGCCACTCGCCATGACGCACGCTCCCGCGAGCGAAGCAGACGCGGCTCTCCAGGCGTCCCGTGCTAGCGCGCCCGCGCGCATGGCACCTCGCGATGAACCAGTTGTGCCGCTCACCGCACAGCGAGACAGCAGCCTGCGGACGCCCGCCGTGGTGAGTGCACGGGCCCGAACGGTGAGTGCAACCGCCGGAACGCTTCAGCCGAGTGCCGCAAGAGACCCTGCGGCGTGGACGCCCATCGCGCCGGCGCCCGCTGCCGCGCACGGTGCGGACCGGTCCCTTCTGGAGCGGGAGGTTCAGTTCGAAACTACGGCCGCGCCCATCCGGCCCATGGTGACCGCTGTCATACCGCGCGCCACCCAGGTGATGTTTGCGCCGCCGACGCCAGCTTTCGAACTGGGTGCGCCCACCCATGACACCGACCAACGCGGCGGGCCGGCGCCGCCGCCCGCGGCCGCCGGCATGCCACCGCCCGTGAGCGGCTCACTGGGCGCGCCAAGCTCGCCCTCCGCTGCTGCCGCCTTGCCGCTTGGCCTGCTTGCGCTTGCCGCTGCCTGGCGTGCGCTCGTCGCCAACTCGCGGCGGCGACCAGGCAGCATCACACTCCCCGAGCTCGCACCTCCTGGCTAAGTCGACGACGGACTCTTAGCGACCCCCGATCCGTCCGTCGTCGATTTTTCGTCGCGCCGCTGCCATGCAGCCGCATGCGCCGGCGCGTCCGCCAGGAGGCTCAAGTTGTTCAACCTGCTCACGGTCAGGAGCCGGCGTGCGCCGCGTGGCGCTCTACTTCGAAGGCGCCTGCTCCGATCCACCCCTTCGTCCAAGTCAACTGTCGTACAGGCCGACGCGCCGGGAACCGCGCCCGGCCTCGAACATCTCTTCGCGCTTTCCCGGGATGCGCTGGTGCTCATCGAGACCGCCTCGGATCGCATCCTGCGCTGGAACACCGCGGCCGAGCAGCTCTTTGGCTACGCGGCGCACGAGGTGTTGGGCAAGAGCGCGCACATGCTCATGCCGCCTCCTCTGGCTCGCGTGCACCGCGAGCGAATCGCCCACTATCGGCGTAGCGGCGAGGCGGAGGTATTTGGCGATCGCCCGCTCAGCGTGCCGGCGACGCATCGGTCGGGCGCGGAGCTTCGCGTGGAGCTCAGCGCGACGCCGCTGGAGCCGGCCGATGGCACGCGCAGCCTCGTGCTCCTCACGTTTCGCGACGCAAGTTGCCAGCAGCAGGCCGAGGTTTCGTCGCTTGCCACCGCGCGCGCGGATGCCGCCCATCACGAGCTCCAGGCGCAATTGCACGAATGCGAGCGGCTGCTGGCCGAGACCACTCGTGACATCGCCGAGCCTGTAGCGCGGGTACGTCGCGCGGCGGCGCACCTGGCCAGGCTGGCCTGCGAGGCAGGCTCAGCCGAAACGGAACGCGTAACGCGACTCGCGCAGGTCGTCGAGGCGCGCACGCGCGACGTGGAGCAGACCCTCGAGCGCATCACCACGACGGTCGCCATCCAGAACGGCACGTTCACGCTTGAGGCGGACCGCGTAAACCTTGTGCCGCTGATCACGCGGATCGTGGGAGACTTCCGCACGCTTGCTCCCGCCCACCGCATAAAGCTCGGCGCCCCGCAGGGCTTGACCGCGATCTGTGATGCTGCGCGCGTCGAGGCAGTGGTGGCAGATGTGATCCAACGCGCCGTTCGCAGGAACCCGCGCGGCTGCTGGATCGACATCGACCTGCGGCGGCCGCTGGCCGGCGTGGCACAAATCGAGGTCCGCGACTACGGCCGCCGACTGACAGCTCGGGAGCGTGAACGGTTAGGCAGCGATCGCGGGTGGTTCATCAACCAGCACATCCTCGAGGAGCACGGTGGAACCCTGAGCCTGGGGCTTATGCCTGAAGGCGGCGTGCGCGTGGTGCTCAGTGTTCCAGCTCACCGTGGCAAGCTGCTCGCACGTTAGTCGCGTGAACCTGCCGTGTCGTCGGCGACGAGGTAGGCCGCGGCCTCGTCGGCGACTAGCGTCTGGTGAATGCGATTGGCCTTCTGGATGCCAATCTTCAGCTTGCGCGCCAGGTACCCGGGGGTGATCTCCCCCTCGTGCGACAGCAGGATCTCGCGCGCCTGGGCCAGCAGCCGCTCCTCGGGATCCTCCTGCCGCGCCAGCTTTTCGAGCTCGGCCTCGTCGTCGGCGGTGTGCTGCGCCTCGCCCTGGTCGCGCCACCACGCGCAGACCGCTTCGATCTCGTCATCGGACACCAGGGCGCCCTGCACGCGACGCGGGTTCATCTCATCGCCCGCCTGGTACAACGCGTCGCCGCGGCCGAGCAGCCGCTCGGCCCCCGTTCGGTCGAGGATCACGCGCGAGTCGATCTGGGAGGAAACGGCGAAGGCGATCCGCGTCGGCAGGTTCGCCTTGATCAACCCCGTCAGCACGTCCACACTCGGCCGCTGCGTGGCGACCACGAGGTGCACGCCGGCCGCCCGGCCAAGCTGCGCCAGTCGACAGATCAGCCGCTCCACGTCCTCGGCGGCCGTCATCATCATGTCCGCGAGCTCGTCGATGACCAGCACGAGATAGACCAGCCGCTCGTCCGGAAAGCGCTCGTTGAAGGCGTGGATGTTGCGCGCCCCGACATCTGCGAACAGGCCGTAACGGCGTTCCATTTCGAGGACTGTCCAGCGCAGCGCCGCCACCACTTTTTCCATGTCGGTGACTACGGGCAGCCGCAAATGTGGCAAGCCGCGGTACTGGCTCAACTCGACCTGCTTTGGATCGATCATCACGAACTGGACTTCGTCCGGCGTGCGCGTGACGAGCAGCGAGGTGATCAGACTGTTGATGCACACGCTTTTGCCTGACCCTGTGGCGCCTGCGACAAGCAGGTGCGGCATCCGCGTGAGATCGGCCACCACCGGCTTGCCCGCAACGTCCATACCGACGCCGATCGGCAGCCGCGCACGCGTGAATTGGGACGAAGCGATCAGGTCGCCAAGCTTCACCGTCGCAACCGATGTATTGGGCACCTCGATGCCGACCATGGGTCGACCGGGCACGGGTGCCAGCACGCGCAGAGTTGGCGCACCGAGCCGCAGCGCAAGGTCGTTCTGCCGCTGCACGATGCGGTTCACCGCCACACCTGGCGCAGGGTCGACGCCGAACTGGGTGATGGCGGGGCCTTGCTGGACCTCCACAACACGCGCCTGGATGTTGAACGACTCGAGGGTTTCTTCGATGATGCGCGCCCGGGCCTTGAGCTCTGCCGGAGAGAAGGAGCCCCCGTCAGTTGCGCGGCCGAGAATACCGGGATCGGGCCGCCGCCAGGCAGTGCCGCCGTGCTCGGGGGTTTCGACATGACGCGGCCGGCGCTGCGCCTCACCGCTGGGCGGCTCTGCATTTCTGGCGCGTGACGGCTCAACGGAGGGTGACGAGGGTCCGAGGATGACTGGCTCGATCTCCTCAGGAGCTGTCAGCGTGCCATGCCGAACGCGCGGGACGCGCACCACGGCGGCGCGCAATGCACTTGGACGGGCACCCCATGCTGTCTGAGCGAATCGCCATGCGTAACCAAGTGCGGTAAGGATTCGGTCGAGGCCGACCAGGTAGACCACCGAAGCGGCCGAGGCGACCGACACCAAGGCCAGGCCCGCGGCATGCCCAAAGCCCGCATAGAGCCACGCCAGGAGTTGATCGCCGAGCAGTCCACCGGCCTGGGGCTCGCGCAGTGCCAGCGCAAGGAGCCAGGTGGCCGACAGGATCAGCAGGCTGAGGACCCGCAGGACCGTTGGGCGCTGGTGCCGCGCCAGCAGCCACGTCAGCCAGGCGGACCATGCCGGCACCAGTGGTGCGCCGAGGCTGCCCACACTGATTTGCAGCGCGATGCCGGCCGGGCTCAGCGGGAAGATCACGCCCGCTGCCGTCGAGAGCGTGAGCAGTATCAAGGCTGCCAGCAGCCAACCGCCTGGCGGCGCCCAGCGGTCCAAGAACTCGCCGATGCGCTCCAGCGCGCTCGTCGAATCGCGCGAGGAGCGCGAGGTGCGGCGCGGCCGAGGGATCGGACGACCAGGCCGTCGACGAGTGGTTGCCAGCGGCACGCAGAGCGAGTCTAACCTTCGCTCACCTGCGGCAGAGGCCTACGTAACGGAACCGTGACCAGGCCCATCGTCCTCCGCACATCCGGGTCGCGGCGCTGCGCCCTGGGGCTCAACTACCTCCGGAAGGGACTTCCACCTCCGTGTGGGACATTCACTCCGTAGGTGGCACCACGTCCGTGGGACATTCACCTCCGTGAGAGACATTCACCTCCGTGGGACTTCCACCTGCGCGAGCACATCACCTCTGCGGGTGCCTGACGTCCGTGGGACATTCACCTCCGTGAGAGACATTCACCTCCGTGGCGTGCGGCGGGGCCCCTACCAGCGGCCGCGGTGGATGACTTCGGCTGGTGGGCGGTGGCCGCGTTTCAGCGACGGCGACGGTGGGTCGTGCGGTTTTGGATAGCCGATCGCGACGGTCCCGATGGGCGAGTACGCTTCGGGCACGCCGAAGGCGGTGCGGAACGCGGCGATTTTGCCCACCGGGATGCCGAAAAAGAGCGCTCCGAGGCCCAGGTCCACCGCGGTCAGCAGCATGAGCATCGCGGCCATCCCCGTATCGATATCCCAGTAGGGCGCCGGCCAGTGCGCCTCGGACCGGTCCGTCCAGCCTTTATCGGTTTCGGCATAGCGGTCCAGGTACGCGGCCTTGTGCGAAAGGCAAACGATCAGTAGGGGCGCCTTGTAGAGGTCCTGCCATCGAAACGCATCGGCATCTGCAGGCCCGACAGCATCCCAGTAACGCCGTGTCTCCGTGTCGCCTTCCAAAACCAAGAAGGCCCAGCCCTGACTGAACCCAGCCGATGGAGCGCGCTGCGCATTCGCCAGGATGCGTTCCACCATCTCGGGCGCAAGCGGTCGCGGCTCGAAGCTGCGCAGCATTCGACGCTTGCGAACGACTGTCTGAAAGTCCATCAATCAGGACTGAGCCAGTCCGTGGTGAAGCGCATAGACGACCGCCTGTGCGCGATCGCGCAGATTGGCCTTCGAAAAAATGTTGTTGACATGCGTCTTGACGGTGGCTTCGCTGATCACGAGCCGCTCGGCGATCTCGCGATTACTGCGGCCGGCAGCGATCTCGCGCAGCACTTCTGCTTCGCGCTGGGTGAGCCCATCAGGGTACGCGGCGAGCGCTGGCGCAGCGGTCTCCGGCGCCGACGTCGCGCTCAACGCACGCTCGATCAGTCGCCGCTGCACCGACGGATCCAGCAAAGCCTCGCCGGCGTGCACGGTGCGGATGGCGCGCTGGATCTCAGACGCGGTCGCGTCCTTGGTCAAGTAGCCGCGCGCGCCGGCTTCCAGCGCGGCGAACACCGATTCGTCGTCGGCATAGGTGGTGAGCACGATCACGCGTGCGTTCGGCAATATCTCCAGAATCCGACGTGTCGCGGCCACGCCGTCGGTGCGCGGCATGCGCAAGTCCATCAGCACAACGTCGGGCGTGTGTCGCTGCGCGAGCTGGACGGCTTCCTCCCCGTCGGCAGCTGCGCCAACGACCTCGATCCCGGGCGAGAGTCCGAGCAGCATCACCAGCCCTTCGCGTACGACGGTCTGGTCATCAGCCACCAACACCCGCACACTCCTGGTGTCGGCGCCGTCAATGGCCATGGCATCCTCCGCCGCCCGCGCCCGAACACCGCCGCCCCCCTCCCGCCGCCCTCCAGTATGTGGGGTGGAGCGTCACGCCAAAGGCCGTATGTGACGGCGGCAATGTCACAAAAAGCGTCACGTCGCGCATCAGCCGCGCGGCAGCCACAACCTGACCCGAAAACCGGTTGGAAGCGGGCCGGCTTCGAGCGTGCCGCCAACCAGCTCCGCGCGCTCGCGCATGCCCACCAGACCGTAACCGCCTTTGGTGGAGCCATTCGTCGATCGTCCTGGAGGTGCAGCATCGACGACCAGCAGCTCGGCACCATCGTCTGCGTAACGCAGCCTCACCTCAACAGCGCTTGCGGCCTGTGCATGCTTGCGTACATTGGTCAGCGCCTCTTGCGCGGTGCGATACAGCGCCAGCTGCGCTTCGGCACCCAGCGCTATCGGTTCGCCCGAAACCTCGAACTGGCTTGGGGTGCTGGTTGCCTCGCTAAATTCTTGAACGAGCTTCTGCAAGCCCTCAGGACCGGGCAGGTTGTCGCCGCGCAGCGCGCCAATCGCCCGCCGCGCCTCGGCCAGACCTTCGCTGGCGAGTCGGTGCGCACGTTCTACAGCGGCCACCGCTGCCGGGTCGCCTGGCCGCTGCTCGACGAGCATCCGCGTCCCTTCGAGCTGTACCGCCAGGGACGAGAGCGTGTGTGCCAGCACGTCGTGGATCTCCCGCGCAATGCGCGTGCGCTCCGTCAATGCGGCGCGCTCGATCTCGGCTGCGCGGGTGCGCTGCAGCTCCTCCAGCAGTGCCTCGGCACGCTCACGCTCCTCGCGGATACGTCGCACCGAGATGGCTGCTACGTACGCGAAGGCGAGTCCGGTCGCGCTTAGCGCGGTCGCCACGGGATTGGGCGCCGCGCGGGTTTGCCAGAGGTCGATCATGACAAACAGTGGTCCGAGAATGCCTGCCGCCAGGGCACCTGTGCCAGCGGGCAGCCGCAAGCCAGCAGTCACCAGCGCCCCGATGAGGCCAATGACCGCGCCGCTGCCAGGCATCACCAGCATCAACGCGCAAGCGGCGCTGCCAAGCATCCAAACGCCGACAACCTTCCACGGTCCCAGCTGGAGGATCCAACCCGCGGTCATGATCAGCGTGAGCCCGATCACAATCTCCAACCGAGTCGGGTCCTGGACGTTGACCGCTGATTGCGCGATCGCCACCAGCACGATGCCCAGGCCCGCCAGACCGCGCCACTGGGATCCAGTGATCCGTGCGGATCCTGGAGCCCGAAGATTTTCGACCATGCGCAGCGGACTCATGCTGGTCTTACCTCGCGAGGTGTAGACGCTCGGCACTATACGCCCCGAGCGCCCCAACGCAGATGCGCCAAACCTTCTCTGAAGAGAAGCAGAATTGTCAGTTGAGCTGGTAGTTGGCAACCCGGGCGTCCTGCGCCCGCAGGTAGACGACCAGCAGCTGAGCGCCGATGGTCACCGCGCCTGGGATCAGCGACGCGGCCGTTGAGGTGCTCTCGGCGGCCAGGCCGAGCTTGATTTCCGCGAAGGTGAGCCCAACCTTGACCCCAATCGTGGCTACCCACAGGACCAGCGTGAGCACGCCGCCGCGCATCAATGCCTGGCCGCTCGCGTCGGTCCACACGCGGAAGGTCAGCCCGCGCGCGACGCCGAAGGCGATCGCCAACGAGATGCTGAGCCCGAGCAGCAGCCAACCAATCGAGTCGAGGTCACCCAGCCCCTGCAGGCCGAAGTACAGCAGCGCAGCTGGCAGAAGCACGTTCCAGAGATTCAAGACGCGGCGCGTGCCGAACTGCCGGACGATGAAGAACAGAATGAGCGCTGCGCCAAGGAGCAGACCCTGCGGTCCCGAGAAGCTATCCGCGAAGTTGTTTGTCATCTGAGTTCGTTGTCCCTTCGCCACGTAGCATGCCGCCAGGAGGCTGCCTGCCACATCGGCGGCCAGATGGATCTTCGCGCGGCGGGATCTCCACCCACGGGTGGACGGCTAGCATGAAACGCGTATGCGTCTTGCCACACTGCTGGTCGATGGGCGGCCGCGCGCGGCCATCCTCGCCCCCGATCAAACGCTGGTGCCCGTCGATGAGCTCGTCACAGGCGCACCTGACCAGGTTCTCGACATCCTCGTGGCCGGTAAGCCGCTGTGGCAACAGCTTGCTTCAAAAGCGAGCGCGGCCCGCGACGGTCAGCCGCTCAACGGCGCCAAGCTGGCTGCACCCATCCCGACGGTCCGAAGGAATCTGTTCTGTGTCGGCTGGAACTACCTCGAGCACTTTGCCGAAGGCCAGGGCATGCGCGGGCCTAATGACGATGCCCAGCAGATTCCAGATTTCCCCGCCCTGTTCAGCAAGCAGCCGAATTGCGTCGTCGGGCCCGAGGCACCGGTCTGGCACCCCGCGCCAATCTCGGATCAGCTGGACTGGGAAGTGGAGCTAACGATCGTGATCGGCACGGCCGGCCGCGACATCCCGGAAGAGCGTGCCTACGAGCACATCTTCGGCTACACGGTCGCCAACGACGTCTCCGTCAGAGACGTCCAGCGACGCCACGGCGGCCAATGGTTCAAGGGTAAGAACTTCGACTCGCACTGCCCGCTCGGGCCATGGATCGTGACCTCCGATGAGATCGGCGATCCGCACGCGCTGCGCATCACCCTGCGCGTGAACGGCGCGACCAAGCAGGATTCGAACACGAGCTACATGGCCTTCCGCATTCCGCGCATCATCAAGGAGGTTTCGACGGGACTTCGGCTCGAGCCAGGCGACGTGATCCTGACCGGTACGCCGAGCGGCGTTGGTTTTGCACGCAAGCCGCGCGAGTTCCTCAAGGTCGGCGACGTCATGGAGGCGGAGGTCGAAAGAATCGGCGTCTTGCGCAACACCGTCGCCGCTTACGACCCAACTTCTGCGTCCAGCGCGCAACTCTCCGCCGCTCGCGCCGTCTGAGGTCACGGCGGTTCGCGCTACATGGGTGATGGACCTCGGAGGTGATGGACCTCACGGGTGATGGACCTCAGACGTGATGACCTCGTGGGTAATGAACCTCACGGGTGATGAACCTCAGACGTGATGGACCTCAGACGTGATGGACCTCAAAGGTGATGGAACCTCGGGGGTGGTGGACCTCAGAAAGTGAGGAATCTTGGAGGTGATGGAACCTCGGAGGTGAGGAACCTCGGGGGTGATGGACCTCGGGGGTGAGGAACCTCAAAGGTCATGAGAACGCACTGCTACTGGACGACCGTGGGACTTGCGTGGTGAGGTATTCGGTACGTACAGAGGAGGCTCAGTTCGGTTAGATGCAGGTCACAAGCACGAGCTTCAAGGATGGCGACAACCTGCCGATGGACCACGTCCTTTCGGCGAAGTACGGCTTCGGCTGCAGCGGCGGCAATCAATCGCCGCAACTGGCCTGGTCAGGTGCACCCGACGGCACGCGCACGTACGCGGTGACCTGCTTCGACCCTGACGCGCCGACCGGCAGCGGGTTCTGGCACTGGGTCGTGGCGAACATTCCCGCAAACGTGACCGAGCTTGCGCTCGACGCCGGCAACCCTGCCTCAGGCAAGCTGCCAGCGGGAGCCGTCACGATGCGCAACGACGTCGGTTCCAACGAGTACGTCGGCCCGTGCTCACCCGAGGGCTCGCACCCGCACCGCTACCTGTTCACCGTCTTCGCCGTCGGCGCCGAGCTACAGGTCAACGAGCAGACGACGCCCGCTCTGTGCGGCTTCCAGCTGTACTTCAACACTCTGGACAAAGCCGAGATCATGGGGCTGTTCATGCGCTGAGGCGCAGCTCGCGCCTCAGCAGCTTGCCGGCGGCGTTGCGCGGCAGTGACTCGCGGAACTCGATGCTGCGGGGCACCTTGTACGCGGCCAGCCGTTCCCCGCAGAACGCACGCAATTCCTGAGAGGTGACTGCGCTGCCATTGGCGAGGACCACGAAGGCAGCTACCGTTCGGCCCCATTCCGCGTCGGGAACGCCAATAACGCCAGCGTCGGCTACCGCGGCGTGTGCCAGCAGCGCAGCCTCGACCTCGGCCGGATAGACGTTTTCGCCGCCGGAAACGATCAGGTCATCACGGCGATCGAGCACGTACAGGTAGCCGTCCTCGTCGAGTCGGCCGAGGTCGCCCGTGTGCAGCCAGCCATCGGCATCAACCGCGGTCGTGCCGTTGAGGTAACCGGGACTCACGCTCGGTCCGCGAACGAGAATCTCGCCTTCGGGTCCGAGACGAAGCTGGGAGCCCATCAGCGGTTTACCAGCCGAACCCAGTTTCGTAATGGCGTCTTCAGGCGCAAGCGTGGTGAGCTGCGACGCCGTTTCGGTGAGTCCGTAGGTCTGGACGACGGGTATACCCAGAGCGGCGGCGCGTTCCAACAGTGGAAGTGGTGCGGGCCCTCCGCCCAGAAGCACGCAGCGCAACGTCGACGGATAGTGGCGGCCGTCGCGCAGACTCAGCATCCGATCCAGCATCGTGCTCACCAGCGAGACGATCGAGAGACCCTGCTCATCGATCGCGCGGTTGACCTCGGCGGCGTCGAAGCGTGGTTGCACCAGGGCCGTGATGCCGCAAATCACGCTGCGAAGCAGGATGGACAGGCCGCCAACGTGGAAGAGCGGCAGGCACACCAGCCAGCTGTCGTCGGGGAGCAGCCCCAGATTGAGCGCGGAGGCAGTCGCACTCCACCAGTGGTTGCCGTAGGTGAGGATGGCGCCTTTGGGCTTGCCGGTCGTGCCCGACGTATAGAGCACGGAGTGGTACTCCTCGAACGCGAACTCGCGCGGGTGAGACTTCGCGGCTGGCGACTCGAGAAGCGCGGCAAGGTCCACGTCGGTGAGGATGCGCGCGAGTCGTGCGTCGTGCGCCTGCCATTCGACTTCGGCGTCGGTCAAACGCGTGTTGATCGGCACCAGGACCGCGCCAAGACGCATCAGTGCATGGACTGCCACTACGTATCCTGCGCTGTTCTGCGCGCGGATCCCGACGCGGTCACCGCTGCGAACCTTCCAAGAGAGGAGCAGCGCGGCGGCACGATCGACGCGCGCATCGAGTTCCGCGAAAGACCAGGCCTCCGAGGCTCCGCGCAGCGCGTTGCGACGCGGTGTAGTGGCCGCGCGCTGACGGAGCCAGTCCGGGGTACTCAGCCCAGCCACAGCGCTACGGCGAACAGCACCCCAAAGAGCAAGTGCAACTGGCCGGTGCGCTTCAGCGCCTGGTTCAGCGGCCGGCCGTCGGTGCGGCTCACGTAGCGCACCAGCCACACCGCCAGGGGCAAGCTGAGCAGCGGCAGCCACCACCACGCACCGGCCATGCTGGCGAGTCCAAGCCCAACAACTACGGCATAGGCCACTCCAACGCAGATGGCGTACTCGATGCGCGTGCCCGTCCGACCCAGGATGACGCCGAGCGTGTGCTTTCCGACGCGCCGGTCAGTGTCGATGTCGCGCAGGTTGTTCACGATCAAGATCGCTGTGACCAGGCAGCCGACTGGAATCGATGCCCACAGCACGAGCGCGTTGACTGCCGTCATTTGCAGATAGGCGGTGCCAACGACCGCCAGCACGCCAAAAGTCAGGAAGCACACCAGGTCGCCGAGCCCGTGGTAGCCGAAAGGCCACGGGCCGCCCGTGTAGAGCACACCGGCGAGGACGCACACCACTCCAATGGCCAGGATGGGCCAACCACCAATTGCCACCAGATACACGCCCAATAGCGTTGCCAGGCCGAAGGTCACACATGTGGCGATGAGCACCTGGCGTGGCGTCACCAGGCCACTCTGCGTCACGCGCATCGGGCCGAGCCGTTCGGTGTCGGCGCCGCGGCGAAAATCGAATACGTCGTTCGCGAAGTTCGTGCCAACCTGGATCAGGATCGACGCGAACAGGATCGGCAGGAAGATGTGCTCGTGGAGCTCGTGTCGGCCGTGCAGGGCGGCGCCGGTGCCGACCAGGACTGGCACGATCGCGGCGGGTAACGTGGCTGGTCGCGCCGCCAGCAGCCACACCCGGGCGCCGGTCGGCCTCGGCGCCGCGACCGCCGCCGTCATGGAAAGCGCGGATACTTCGAAAAATCGGGTTTGCGTTTTTCCAAGAACGCGTTTTTCCCCTCTTTGGCTTCGTCGGTCAGGTAGTACAGCAACGTGGCATCGCCCGCGAATTGCTGCAGGCCGGCCAGCCCTTCGGTTGCCGCATTGAAGGCGCCTTTGATGAAGCGAATTGCTGTCGGGCTCTTTTCGAGAATCTCCTTGGCCCACTGGACCGTAGTGTCTTCGAGTTGGTCCAGTGGAACAACCGCGTTGATAAGGCCCATGTCCAGGGCTTCTTGCGCCGAATACTGGCGACACAAGAACCAGATTTCTTTGGCTTTCTTGTCGCCGACCAATCTGGCTAAAAGCGTCGAGCCGTAGCCGGCGTCGAACGAGCCCACTCTCGGGCCGGTTTGGCCAAAACGCGCGTTGTCCGCGGCGATGGTCAGGTCACATACGACGTGCAGGACGTGGCCGCCGCCGATGGCATAGCCCGCCACCATCGCGATCACGGGTTTGGGCAGCAAACGGATCTGACGCTGCAAGTCCAGCACGTTCAGGCGGGCCACGCCTTTCGGATCCACGTAGCCGCCGTCGCCACGGATGCGCTGGTCGCCGCCCGAGCAGAACGCGTCCTTGCCCTCGCCGGTGAGGATCGCTACGCCGGTCTCTGGATCCTCGCGCACGTGGGCGAAGGCCTCTTGCAACTCGAAGATGGTCTCCGGCCGAAACGCGTTGCGCACCTCAGGACGGTTGATGGTGATCTTGGCGATGCCCTCGCCACGCTCGTACTTGATGTCCTGGAAGTCTGTTCGGACACTCCGCCAGGCGACAGTCACACACGTACATTAGCGCGCGCCGCGCGCATGGCGTCAGTTAGCGGCGGACGACGATGGCGGTGGCGTTGTCGGCCCCACCCCGCTCGACCGCTTCTGCCACCAGGCGATCGGCGGCTTCCTGCGCTGAGCCAGTCTCGGTGAGGATGCTGGCGATGTCGCTCTCGTCGAGATAGCCAGTCACCCCGTCGGACACCAGCACGAGGCCGTCGCCGGCATCCAGCTGCAAGCTTGAAAAGATGTCCACCTCAACTGACGGCGAGTTGCCCAGGGTGCGCGTCAGGAGGTTCCGAAACGGGCTCACTCGCGCTTCGCGTTGACTCATGACGCCCGCCAGCACTTGCTCGTTCACCCAGGTGTGATCGGCCGTGACGAGGTACACGTCGCCGCCGACGTAGGCGTACGCGCGACTGTCGCCGACATTGGCGATCACCACGTGGCCCTCGGCGTCGACCAGGGCGCACACCAGGGTGGTGCCCATGCCGTCTTTGGCGGCGTCTTCGGCCGCGGCGTTCCAGATCGTTTCGTTGCCGAGGGTTGCCGCGCGTACGAGCAGCTCATCGTAGGCGTCTGCGTCGCCCGCGGACTGCACCGAGCGGCTCAGCGCCTCTACTGCCAACGCGCTGGCGACCTCGCCCGCCTTGTGGCCACCCATGCCGTCGGCCACGGCCAGCACCACCTGACCCTGGCGCGGCGCGCGCAACTCGAGCACGAGCAGGGCGTCTTCGTTGATCTCGCGAACACGACCAACGTCGGTAGCGGAACCGATGTCCACGTGGGGTCGATTAAAACGTACCGCATGGCGCCGTGTGCGCCGACCAGAGCTGAGGGTGGACATCATCGTGCGTGAAATAACGCGCGCCGGAGTCGACGTGGGACGGGCGCACTACGCGAGTGGCTCTTCCGCGGGTGCGCCGCCGTCAGCCGCGAAGCGAAGCCGTGCAACCACAACGCCCATCACCATGACCTGCTCGCTGGGCACCTCGATGGGCGCAATGCCTTCTGCGACTGCCTCGAGGCGAACCGCACCCGCAGCGGCCCCGAAGTAGCGCCGCGCCGTTCGCAACGAATCGTCTTCGAGCTCCACTTCGGCCACCACCAGGTCGCCATCGCGCGGCTCCGCGCGGGTATCCACGCTGACGGCGTCACCGACGTGCAGGCCGAGGCCTGCGAGCGCTTCGTCGCGAATCCAGTACGGGTTGCGTCCGCTTGGCAGCTCCGAGTTCCAGCTGAAAGCGCCTCCTGCCGCGGCCGAGCTACCCATTCGGGATCCATGGCGCGCGTGACTGCCGCACCAGGAGGCGCAGATCCTTTGATCGGATTCGGCACGAGGCCGAATCCGGGGGTGCTTCCATACAGGCCAAATCTACTCCACGTCGGCTACAGTTGAAGGCAACATGACGACAGGTGAGGGCGACAGCGCACCTCGCGACGGGCAATCGCAGCCAGATGACAGCAGGCACCGCGGCGAGCGCATTGGCGTAGGTGGCGGAGACGATTCCGTCTCACGCATTCAGCTCGCTGCACGCTGGGCTGAGGCGTACGCGGGCGAGGGCGACTCGCTGGGTGGAATGCTGCGCCGCTTCCGCACCGCGTATGACTACCTCGACGCGGTGATCCACGGCGTCGAGCCGCCCGAGATGGACAGCCTCGCCGAGAAGCCGGCACCCGCCGCCGCAGCCGCCCCAGGGCCACCGCCATGGTCCAACCCAGAGCCGCCGCCGGCGCCGCCACCGCCGCCGTGGGCAAGCCCGACGCCGCAAGAGCCAGGCTCGCCGCCCACCGAACCGCGACCCTGGGGCTAGACCACAACCGGAACTTGCTGCCGCAGGCGCGGTCGTGATATCTAGGTAATGTACGGACATTTGCGCTAAGATGGGGCGTGTAATTGGGTTGCCGGCGTGCGCCGGCTATAACCCGCCCGTATCCGTATGCCCCGCACGACATTCCTTACGAACATCCGCGCGCTGGCGGTCATCGCCGCGCTCGCCGTGCTTGCCCCAGGTGGGGCCAGCGCCTTCGCTGCCCCAGGTCCCTCGATGGCGAGCCTGCGTCAGGCCGGCGCCGCCGAAGTCCAGGACGTTTACGTCCGCCTCCCAGCTACTCAAGCCAGCGACGCCGTAGCGCAGCCGCTCCAGGTGCTCGTCGCCCTCCACGGCATGGGCGGCAATGGCACCGATTTTGGCAATGCGCTTGCTGCGCAGGCCGACGCCAACAACTGGCTGCTCGTCGCACCGACGATCAAGTATGGCGACTGGACCAACCCTGACCAGATCACCCATGAAGATCCGTCGCTGATCGCCTGGCTGTCCGACTACATCGCCAGCCTGAGTCAACGCACGGGTCTCCCCGTTCAACCCAAAGTCCTGCTTTTCGGCCACTCGCGAGGCGCGCAGCTGGCGCTGCGTTTCACCGAAGTTCACCCGGACCAGGTGGCCGGCGTGGCAGCCGTCTCAGCCGGAACCTACACGCTGCCGCAGTCAACCGACATCCAGACAGGCCAGACGCTGGACTTCCCGTACGGCGTGGCCGACCTGGCTCAGACTGACGGCGGCCAGGCATTCAACGCGAGCGGCTTCGACGTTGTGCCGATCTGGATTGGGGTCGGTGGCGCCGACAACAACACCGCCGACGTACCCAGCGCCTGGTCACCCTATCTCGGCACCACGCGCGTTGCACGTGCGCAGCGCTTTGCGCAGGTGTTGCAGTCCCTGGGCGCCAATGTCTCGCTGACGGTTTTCCCCAACACGGATCACACGCTGACCGATGAGATGCGCGGCGCCGGTTGCGGCGCACTGGCCACAGACGCGTTCAGCGCTTGATGCGACCGTCGGCGAGCGCCGCGTAGTACTCCCAGGCGCGGTTCATCGGGCCGCTCGAATCGAGCTGCTCGTGGAGTCGCTCGTTTTCCTCAGGCGTAAAGCCGCGTAGCGCGTCGGGACGACCGCCAGCCGCGGCCAACGCACGAAGCTGGAGTTCCGCCGCCTCTTCGAGGAAGCAGGCGACGATCGCGGCGCGACGCACGTTGATTTCGGCCACGTTGGCGCCGTGTCCGCGCAGGAACATGGCTCGGTGCCGACCGAGCGTGGCCGCCACCTGATCGCCAAGCTCGCGGCTGCGAATCAGGCCGATGCGCTCGAAGAGCGGCACGCCATCCGCGAACATGCCCCCCTGATTGTGGATCGGCAGCAGCGCCTGGCCGGTCTGACCCAGGACGACGCACGCTGGCGAGTGGACGTGCGCCACCGCCTGCACATCCGGCCGCGCCGCGTAGATGCGCGCGTGGATCCAGAACTCGGTGTTTGGCTCACCCTCGCCTGCCCGACGCTTGCCGTCGACGTCGAGCACCAGCAACCGTCCTTCATCCGCGAGCGCGGGACTGGCACGCGTGGGGAACAGGAACGTCTCGGGTGCGTCTGGCACCCGCGCGCTGATGTGCCCAAACGCGGTTACCAATCCCGCCGCGTGGACGATGCGATTGGCAAGCGCCACATCGTGGCGCAGCTCCTCCAGCTCCATGACCAATTGAGGGTACGCTTCGGTACAGAGCAATGGCTGAGACGTTCGGAACGCCCGCCTATGGCGCAAACGGCGTGGTGGCTGCGCCGCACTACCTGGCTTCGCAAGCCGGCATCCACGCGCTGCGCGAAGGCGGAAGCGCGGTCGATGCGGCGCTGGCCGCCAATCTGGTCATGGCCGTGGTGTGGCCGCACATGTGCGGTCCTGGCGGTGACCTGTTCGCGCAGGTCTGGAGCGCGACCGATCGCAGGCTCTTCGGACTGAACGCCAGCGGGCGCGCGGGTACGGGGATGAGCGGCGAGGCCTATCGCGCGCTGGGCCACACGAGCATGCCGCAGCGGGGTGTTCTCGCCATTACTGTCCCTGGCGCAGTCGACGGTTGGTTCACCCTGCACGAGCGGTTCGGCAAGCTGCCGTTTTTGCAGGTCGCGCGTGAGGCCATACGGCACGCGCGTGAAGGATTCCGCCTGACCGCCGCCGCGGCCGGCGCGATCCACGCAAATGTCGACCTCCTCGGGCGCATCGGCGGCGGTCAGGCCGTCTTCACCCCCGACGGCAGGTTGCCAAGCGCTGGTGACGCCCTGGTCGAGGCCGATCTGGCAGACACGTTGGAGCACCTGGCGCGGGAGGGCCGCGACGCGATGTACCGGGGTACGCTCGGCGCGCGTATCCAGGAGTTTCTTGCCAGCAACGGCGGTCGCCTGGAGTCCTTGGACTTCGCCGCGCAGCGTTCCGAGTGGGTCGAGCCCGTCTCGACGACCTACCGGGGTGTGCAGGTGTGCGAGCTGCCGCCAAATAGCCAGGGCGTGGCATTGCTCGCGATGTTGAACATGCTCGACGGCCTCTCGCCTGGTGAGGGTCCTTCGCCCGACCTGGTGCACCAGCTCGTGGAACGTAAGAAGCTCGCCTTCGCAGATCGCGATGCTTACGTGGCCGACCCCGCCTGCGTGGAGGTGCCGATCGACCTCCTCTTAGACGCGCGCCGCTCGCGCGAGCGGGCTGCTCATGTCGGGCCGACGGCGGCTGCGGAGCGCACGCGCACGGTGGGTCGCTCGGTCGATGGTGACACCATCTACCTGTGCGCTGCTGACCGCGATGGCAACGTCGTCAGCCTGATCCAGAGCCTGTACGCCGCCTTCGGCTCGGGCGTGCACGTGCCTGGCACCGGCGTCACGCTGCACAACCGTGGGTTCGGCTTCAACCTGGTGGCCGGGCATCCCAACGAGCTGGCACCTGGCAAGCGGCCGATGCACACCTTGATGCCAGGCTTCGCGCTGCGCTCGGGCAAGCCGTGGCTGGCGTTTGGCACCCGCGGGGCGGACGGGCAGCCGCAGACTGCCTTGCAACTGCTCCTCGGGCTTCTGGATTCTGACCTAGAGCTGCAGGCCGCTATGGAGCGACCACGTTGGGTGCATAGCGCGCCAGGAGGAAAGTTCCCGGAGTCCGCGCTCGTCCTCGAGGCGCGCTTTGACGCCCGCGTCGCTGAAGAACTGAGTGCGCGCGGGCATGAGGTGGTAATGGCGGAAGCCGTCGACCCTGTGATGGGCACAGCCCAGATGATCCAGTTGGACCAAGCCCGCGGCTGCGCCATCGCCGCCACCGACCCGCGCGGTGACGGAGTAGCCCTGGCTCTCTAGCGGGCGGAGGTGCCGCCGTCGAGCGGCAGCGCGATTCCGGTGATAAACGCCGCGGCGTCGCTGCAGAGCCACACGACGGCCTCGGCCACCTCCTCGGGCGTGCCCATGCGCCCCATGGGCTGCATGCCAGCGAGTCGGTCGAGGCTGAAGTGCAAGGGATCGGCGTTGACGAAGCTGTCGACCATCGGCGTGTGCACGAAGGCCGGGCAGACGGCATTGACGCGGATGCCGCGGCGCGCGTACTCGAGCGCAGCGGTGCGCGTGATGCCAATGACCGCGTGCTTACTGGCCGAATAGGCGACGTTGCTGGGAAATCCGATGAGCCCAGCCAACGATGCAGTGTTGACAATCGCCCCGCCAGGATGTCCAGCGGCCAGCATGTGCCGCGCCTCGTGCTTCAAGCACAGCCACACACCGGTCACGTTGACCGCCAGTACACGCTCGAAAGCGCGCCGATCAGCCTCGTGCAAAGGCGCCGGTGGCGCGCCAATGCCCGCGTTATTGTGCGCGAAGTCGAGCCGACCAAAGGTCTGCACGCTTTCGGCGACCAGCCGCTCCACGTCGCGTTCATCGCTAACGTCGACGCGAACGAAGTGCGCCTCGCCCTCAGCCTCTTCGATCAGCCGCACCGTTTCCGCAGCGCCTTTGGCGTCGAGGTCGGCCGCGATCACGCGAGCACCAGCTCGCGCGAACGCGAGAGCAGACGCCCGGCCAATACCCGAAGCTGCGCCCGTCACCAGGGCGACCTTGCCATCAAACAGCGTCATGGCGCACACGCACCCCCGAAGGCAGAAAGCGTTGGCGTGAGCTTACACTCGGCTACTAAATGCCCTTACAAGGCATGGGCGCCGCGATGCGGCGACTGGAGGACCCGCGCCTGCTGCGCGGGCAAGCCACCTTCATCGAGGACCTGGAGCTCCCGCGTCAGCTTCATGTAGCGTTCGCGCGCGGCGAGTATCCGCACGCCCGATTGCGCACCATCCGCGTTGCCGACGCGCTTCAAGTTGCCGGTGTCGTGTCCGTCGCAACCGCGTACGACCTCGGCGCCCGGCGGATCCCCGCGGTTGTGCCGCACCCGGCGCTACGTCCGTGCGGCCAGCCGATTCTGGCCGACGGCGCGGTGCGCTATGTCGGCGAGCCGATTGCAGTCGTCGCCGCCGAAACCCGCGCGACTGCCGAGGACGGGGCGGCAGCCGTCCAGGTCGACTACGAGCCGCTGCAGCCCGTGCCCAGTGCAGAAGCGGCCGTCGAATTCAGCGCGCCAGTCCTTCACCAACAGCTCGGCGACAACCTGGCGGGTAGCTTCGATGTTCGCGTTGGCGATCCAGAAGGGGCGTTCGCCGCCGCCGATCGGGTGGTGCGTGGTCGGTTCTATGTCCAGCGCTACAGCGGAATGCCACTCGAGGCTCGCGGCGTGGCGGCCGTCTGGGACGCTGGCCGCAATCGACTCACGCTGTGGACGTCCACCCAGTGGCCGCACACGGTGCGTGAGGCGCTGGCAAAGTTGCTGGAATTGCCCGAGCAGGCCATCCGCGTCATCGCGCCCGACGTTGGCGGCGGCTTCGGGATCAAGCAGGACGTCTACCCCGAAGAGGTTGTGATCGCCCTGCTTGCGCGCCGACTCGGTCGACCAGTCAAGTGGGTAGAGAGTCGTCGCGAGCACCTGTGCACGGCGGTGCATGCGCGAGAGCAATGGCACGACATGCAACTCGCTGTTCGCAACGACGGAACGATCCTCGGCATGCGCGCCGACGTCCTGTCGGATCAGGGCGCCTATACACGGAGCCTCGGCATCCTGTGCCCGTCCCTGACCGCTGCCGGTCTGCCCGGGCCGTATCGCTTCCACAACTATCAGTGTCACGTGCGCGTGGCGCTCACCAACAAAGCCCCGGCGGCCGCCTATCGAGGAGCGGGCCAGCCCGAAGCGGTCTTTGCCACCGAACGCGTCGTCGACCGCGTCGCCCAGGAGCTCGGGCTGGACCCGGCTGATGTGCGCCGTAGGAACTTCATCTCGCCCGAGGAGTTTCCCTGGGAAGTGGGCACGGAGTCGGCCCAGACGCCGGTCGTGTACGACAGCGGCAACTACGCGGAGGGCCTGGATCGCGTTCTCGATCTAGGGCACTACGCAGACTGGCGCAAGCGCCAGAAGGCAGAACCGGAGCGCTGGCTGGGCATTGGCCTCGGCGCCTACGTCATGCTCACGGGCCTGGGGCCGCACGAGAGCAGCCTGCTGCGGGTGGACCCGAGCGGCGAGCTGCTGCTGGTGACGGGCGCCTCGCCGCACGGTCAGGGCACGGCGACCGCGCTGGCGCAAATCGTCGCCTCACAACTGGATATTGCGCCGTCGGCGGTGACGGTGTTGCACGGCGATACCGATGCCATCCCGTTCGGAGTTGGTACCTACGCCAGTCGCAACGCGGTCGTGGCCGGCAACGCCGCGCACGCCGCTGCGCGTGCGGTCCGCGCCAAGGCGTTCGCGCTTGCAGCGCATCTGCTGGAGGTTGAACAGGCAGACCTGGAGCTCTCAGAGGGTGGCATCCACGTTCGTGGTGCGCCACACCGGCGTATCACACTGGGTCAACTCTCGGCCGCGGCGGCTCCGGGAAAGCCGCTGCCGGAAGGTATGCCGCCGGGCCTCGAGGCAACGCATTACTTCCTGGCACCTAGGGCAACCTTCGCCAGCGGCGTGCACCTGGCCGTCGTGGAGGTCGACCGCGAGACCCTGGCCGTCCGCATTCTCGAGTACGCCGTCGTTTCGGACGCCGGGCCGCTGATCAACCCGGTCATCGTCGACGGCCAGATCGTAGGCGGCGTGGCCCAGGGCATTGGCGGCGCGCTCTACGAAGAACTGACCTACGACGAGCAGGCCAACTTCCTGTCGCAATCGTTGATGGACTATTGCATGCCGTCGGCTGGGCAGATCCCGCCGATCGCGGTGGCGCACGTGTACACGCCGTCGCCGCTGAACCCGCTCGGCGTGAAGGGACTCGGCGAGGGCGGCGCGATGGCCCCGCCGGCGGCCATCGCGAACGCGGTCGAAGACGCCCTCCACAGCGCCGGAGTCCGTATCGACCGCACGCCGCTGACGCCCACGCGCCTGGCCGCCCTCCTGCGCCGGGGCTGACTCGCCACTCCGTCTCCGCGCGCGCGGCTACCTTGACGCGGGCTCTCTCAAGGGTGGATCCAGGATGAAAACTGGGTGAGCGCGCGTGGCGCGGTGGTACGCTCGCAACCACGTTGGGCACGGAGTGCGTGCGCTGCGCGGAGCCACTTGGCTCGGAGGCTAGCGCTGCGCTGTGCCCTGCGTGCCGAGCGCGCGTTCGTGTGCTGCTTTCCGCGCGCGCTGGGGTACTGCGTCGCCGCCCGCGCTCCCGCGGCTATGTCATGTGGCCGGTCGCCGTCGCTCTCATGGGCCTCGCAACGACCGTGCTGCTGCTGCGGCAGTTCGCCACGACCACGATCGTCGCCAACACGTCGCAGGCAGGTTCGTGGCAAGTCATTGGCGAAGGTCGTACCCAGGCGCAGCTCAACAGTCCGGTGGGCGTCGCCGAGGATCAGCAGCGCAACCTCTACGTCGTGGATTCGGCGAACTATCACGTGTACAAGCTGTCGCCCGGCGGCGCGTTGCTGGCGACGTATGGCTCGCATGGCGCCGGTCCAGGCCAGTTCGACCACCCCAGCGCGATTGCGCTCGATCCGATTGGCAACATGTATGTCGCCGATACCGCCAACAATCGCATTCAGAAGCTGTCCTCGACCGGCGTGTTCCTGGAAGCGTGGGGTTCGCAGGGAAGTGGTCCTGGTCAGTTCAGCGGACCAAAAGGCGTAGCTGTCGACTACGAGACGAACATCTACGTGGCCGATACCGGCAACGACCGTATTCAAAAACTGTCGCCGCTAGGGCATGTCATGGCCATCTGGGGCCAGTCTGGTCAAGCTGCTGGGGAATTTCGTCAACCGTTCGGCCTGGCGCTGGACAGCGATGGTGCGATTCTCGTGGCCGACACAGGCAATCACCGCATCCAGAAGCTGATGAGCAACGGCGTCGTGGCGGCCGACTGGGGGACGTACGGCGCCGAACCTGGCGAGTTCAACTACCCACGCTGGCTCGCCATCGACGGCCATGGCGACATCTACGTCTCGGATACCTATAACCACCGTATCCAGGTACTGTCGCCGTTTGGCGTGCCGCGCGCCGAGTACGGTGAGCGGGGTGGTCGGCCAGGCCAGTTCCGCCGGCCGGAAGCGTTGCTTGTCGACGAAACAGGCAGTCTGGTGGTCGTGGACGCCGATAACGCGCGCATCCAGCGATTCGTGCCCTCGGTCGCATTCTGAGCGCACGGCGCTTCAACCGAAGTCCTGGCGCCTACCATGACTCGTAACGCATGCCCATTGCCGAGCTGCAGCTGCCGGCCCGTCTGTTGGCTGGCGGCGGGCCGAGCACCCCCGATCCGCGGGTGCTGCGCGCGCTCACGACGCCGCTCATCGGCCAGTTCGACCCCGACTTCACGACGATCATGGACGACGTCGTCCAGCTGGCTCGGGCGACGTTCCTGACCAGCAGCCCGCATTGCTTTGCGATTTCCGCGCTCGCCAGTGGCGGCCTGGAGGCGGTCCTGAACACGCTTCTGGATGCACGCGCTGCAGTGGCTATAGCGGGAAGTCCTGAGTTTGCGCGTTCCACCGCTGAGATCGTCGCACGCCTCGGCGCCCAACCCGTAACGCCGGAGGCCCATGCGGCCTACGTGGTCGCGCCACTGATTGACCCGTTCACGGGAACACGCGTTGACGTCCGGTCGCTGGCAGCGCGCGCCCATGCGTTGGACGCGCGGCTCATCGTAGACGCGACGATGGGCCTGGGCGCCTGCGAGCTTGGCGTGGATGATTGGGGAATCGATGTGTGCGTCGCCGGGGTGGATCACGCGATTGGCGCCCCATCGGGCATGTCCCTGGTGACCTACTCGCCTGAGATCAGCGCGCGCATGCATCAGCGTGCACAGCCGCCGCGCACCAGTTACCTCGATTTGCTGCAGCTGCAGGCGTACTGGAGTCCCGAACGGCTGAATCACCACACCGCGCCGACGAGCCTGGTGTATGGACTGCGCGAAGCGCTGCGCTTGCTGCAGCTCGAGACTCTGGAAACCCGCTGGCGACGCCATGCCGAGGTCGGAGAGGCGCTGCGTCGAGGTCTCAGCGCGCTCGGCCTGGAGCCAGGCGGTGAGGGACCCTACGCGATTGTGCAACTTCCCGCGGGCGTGGATGCAGAGCACAGCTGGCGTCGCCTGCTCGAGGACTTCGGCGTGTATGTCACACGCCTTCAACCGGACAAGTGGCGTCTTGGGCTGCTCGGCGCCGACGCCCGAATGGACGCCGTCCACCACGTGCTCAGCGGCATGCAGAAAGCGCTCGGGTCGGAGTGACAACACTGCTCGTGAAGGGCGGGCAGCTCGTCGATGAACTGTCGGTGCGGCGCGCGGACCTGCTCATCGAGGACGGTCGCGTGGCCGCCATCCTGCCACCTGAGCACGATCGGCCGGCTGACCGGGTGGTTGACGCCTCAGGCTTGCACGTTCTCCCGGGTGTGGTCGATGCGCACGTGCACTTCAACGAGCCAGGCCGCACCGAATGGGAAGGCTTTCTCACAGGTACAACGGCTGCCGCGGCTGGCGGCGTCACGACGGTGTGCGATATGCCGCTGAACTGCCACCCACCCACCCTAGACAGTCGATCCCTGAGCCTCAAACGCGCAGCCATCTCCGACCACGCGGTCATCGACTATGCGTTGTGGGGCGGTCTCGTGCCGGGCTCGCTCGAGCACCTGGCCGAATTACAGCAAGGCGGCGTCGTGGGCGTGAAGGCGTTTCTGTGCGACAGCGGCCTGGCCGATTTCCCGCACCTTGACGAATTCGGCCTCGTTGAAGCGATGCAGCGCTGCGCCGCGCTCGAGTCTCCATTGCTGCTTGCGCTGCATGCGGAGGATGCCGCGCAGACCCAACACCTCGGCCAGGCGGCGCGTGCTTCAGGGCGCCGCAGTGCCCTCGACTGGGCAGCGTCACGCCCGCCGCAAACCGAAGTCGACGCTGTTGACGCCGCACTTACTGCCGCGGCCGAGACCGGCGCACGGCTGCACTTCGTGCACATCAGCACGGCTGCCGCCGCGCGGCTGATCGCCGCTGCGCGCGCTGAGGGCCAGGACGTCAGCGTGGAGACGTGTCCGCACTACCTGCTTCTCGACGATGCCGACCTCGCCCGCCTGGGTTCCTTCGGCAAATGTGCGCCCCCTCTCCGCGCTCGAAGCGAAGTCGACCAGCTGTGGGAGGCGTTGCTCGACGGCACCATTGACTGGGTTGCTTCCGATCACTCGCCCTGCCCGCCTGACATGAAGCAAACCGACGACATCTGGTCCGCCTGGGGTGGCCTCGCAGGCGTCCAGACGTTGCTGCCCGCGCTGTTGTCCGAAGCTTTTCTCGCGCGCGGGATGAGCCTGCCAAAACTGGTGAGCTTGACCTCGGGCACGCCGTCGCGCCGTCTTGGGCTGTATCCCAAGAAGGGTGTGCTCGATCCAGGCTCGGACGCCGACCTGGTGCTAATCGACCTGGACCGCGCGTGGACCCTCCAGGCCAGTGACCTGCGCACGCGTTGGCCGATCCACCCCCTCCTGGGCCGCACGTTCCGCGGTCAGGTGGTAGCGACCTTCGTTCGAGGCACCGAGGTCTGGGCTGACGGTCGATTGTGCGTTGAGCCCGGTTTCGGCCAACCAGCGCGCGTATGACCCGCATGTCTACACACGTGCTGGATACCGAGGTCGGTGCGCCTGCCATCGGTATGTCAGTCGCTCTGTACCGCGACGATGACCGCGTGGCACAGGCGGTGACCGACTCTTCAGGTCGCATCGCGGACCTTGGCGGCGGCGCGCTGCAGGAGGGTGCGTACCGTCTGGTGTTCGAGGTCGCGGCGTACCTCGAAGCGCAGGGGCGCGCCGCACCGTTCCTTCGACGCGTCACGATCGAGTTCAACCTGGATGGCCGCCAGCCGCACTATCACGTCCCGCTGCTCATGACCGCATATGCCTGCACCTCCTACCGCGGCAGCTAACGCACAGCCACACGCCGCGCTCGCGCTCCGCGGGGCGCACGTGGTCACGATGGACCCGCTGCGCACGCTCATTGATGCCGACGTCCTGGTTGGCGCAGACGGACGCGTTGCCGCACTGGCGGAGCCTGCCTCGAACGTGTCCGCGGATCAGTCCATTGACGTGAGCGGCCACGTGGTTGTGCCAGGCCTGGTGCAAGCCCACATTCACCTCTGCCAGACCCTTTTTCGCGGCCTCGCAGAAGAACAGACGCTGCTGGAGTGGCTGCGCGAACGCATCTGGCCGCTGGAGGCCGCGCACGATCCAGCTTCGCTGCACGCATCCGCGAGTCTCGGCATCGCGGACCTCCTGCTCGGCGGCACCACCGCGATCCTCGACATGGGCACTGTCCACCACACCGACGCCGTGTTCGAGGCCGCCGCAGAGAGCGGCATCCGGTACACCGGCGGCAAGGCGCTGATGGATGCGGGCGACGGCGTGCCGTCAGGTCTGCTCGAGCCGACCGCCCAAGCGCTGCGCGATAACGATCGTCTCGCCGACAGATGGCATGGCAGCCATGATGGCCGTTTGCGCTATGCGTATTCGCCGCGCTTCGTGTTGACCGCGACGCACGACCTGCTGCGCAGCATCGGTGCCCGTGCGCGCGCCAATAGCCTTCTGGTCCACACCCACGCCAGTGAGCAGCGCGAGGAGACCGACATTGTGCGCCAGCGCTTCGGCGTGACCAACATTCGTTTGTTGGCCAATCTCGGGCTGGCCGATATCAACGCGTGCTTCGCGCATTGCGTCTGGCCGGAACCTGAGGAGTTCGACGTGCTCGCCAGCGGCGGGGCGACGGTGGTGCACTGCCCGTCCTGCAACATGAAGCTTGGCTCGGGGGTGGCTCCGATCGCCGAGTACCTCGACCGTGGCGTGAACGTCGCGTTGGGCGCGGACGGAGCAGCCTCGAACAATCGGCTCGACGCGTTCGAGGAGATCCGCCTGGCTGGACTCCTCTCGCGCTTTCGCGACGGGCCGCCCGGGGTTTCCGCGCAGCAGCTGTTCGAGATGGCCACTATTGCTGGTGCGCGCGCGCTGGGTCTCGATGCGGACATCGGCAGCATCGAGGTGGGCAAATACGCCGACCTGTGCGTGTTGGATCTGCAACGCGCCCACGTCGTTGGGCCTGAAGACGTCTATACCCAACTCGTGTATTCGGCCCGCGCCTCAGATGTACGCCACGTGCTGGTTGGCGGGCGCATCCTGGTTCAGGACGGGCGCCTTTTGGCATTCAGCGAATCAGATGCCGTCGCCGCGGCCGCCAAACAGCGCGAAGCGCTCCTCAAACGTGCGGGGATTACGTGAGTGCGCCGTTGCGCTGGCCTCGCTTATGGTCCAGGAACAGTCGCTGGTAGCGCCGCTGCAAGTCACGATATTGCTGCTTGAGCAGCGCGTTGTCGGGCTCCGCCACCCACTGCGCCATGACCACGCGCATCTCCTGGGTGAGCTTCTCCATCTCGGGCGTTTCGTCGTCCATAGGTATCGAGAGAGATTTTAGGCAGCGCGTACCTGCTCGGAAGCGGTTGTTGCGCCCTCGTGCTCGGCGCGATCGGTTGGATCCATGTGCTCTTCTGACTGTGAGGGATCCTCGCTGCGCAGCGTATGCGCCAGAATCACCTGCAATGCTCCCGCGATTGGCACCGCCAGGAAGGCGCCGGGCAGTCCGGCGAGCGCCCCGCCGATCAGAATCCCGAGCATCACCGTCAGCGGACTGATCCCGACCGTGCTGCCCATGATCCGCGGTACGAGCACGTTGCTCTCGATCTGTTGGATCACCAGTGCGTACGCGACCACCATCAGCGCGCGAGTGCCATCGACTGTGGCAAGCGCCACCAGGACGGCCGGCGCAAAGGCAAGGAACGGCCCGACCATCGGGATGATCTCGCAGAGGCCGGCCACCACGCCGAGCAGCGCAGGGTTCGGCAGCCCGAGCAGCACATAACCGAGCGTGGCCGCGGCGCCAATGGCCAGCATCAGGATGAGCTGACCGCGCACCCAGCCGCCGAGCTTGTCCTCCACTTCCATCCACACCGTGTTCACGCCCCGCGCGTGCCGTAGCGGCACTGTGCGCAGGACCACACGCTTGATCGATGCGCGCTCCACCAGCCAGTAGAAGGCCAGCACGAAGACGGTGACGAAGCTGAACAGGGTGTGCGCTGCCGTGGTGCCTGCCTGGACGATCTGGTCCTGGGCGGGCTGCTGGGGCTTTTGCAGAAGGCTCGTAGCGTTGTCGAGGACGCCGCTCGCCAACGTGGCCATCGTCTGGGGCTTGAGGCTCTCGGCGTACGGCCGCAGTTGTTCGAGTCGGTCAGGGAGCGCGGTCATGAACGCCGCGGCCTGACTCACAACGTTCGGGATCGCCACGTAGGCTGGGAGGCCGATCGCCACGATGATCAGCGTGTACACCGCCAATACGCCGCTGCCGCGCGTAAACGGACCACGACGCAGCTGCTTGACCAGTGGCTCGATGGCGGTCGCCAGCAGGATGGCCAGCACCAGCAGGAACAGCACCTCCTGGACCTGCCACAGCAGGTAGGAGGCAAAGCCGACGCCGATCACCACCAGCGCGGCCCGCGCAACCTCCGCCGGCGGGAGCTTGATACTGACGAACACCGATTGCCAGAAACGCACGCCGCGTGCCGCGCACGTTCCGCGCTGGCGTTAGGCCACGAGTTCGGCCACGTCTCCGCGGTTGAGCGCTTGCGCGATGAGCTCGGCAGCGGCGGTCAGGGCGCGTTCGGCGTCCCAGCAGGTGCCAAACGGCGACAGCCGTCTACCAATCTCGTGCGGCGATAGTCCCTGGCGATACCAGAACACCACCGTCGGCAGCCGGTTGGCCGAACGCCCGAGATCGAACGCGACACGGTCAGTCAGCAGGCTGGCCCAGACACCCGACAGCGAGGCCGCCGCGTGGACCGCCGCTGTCCGCGTGTCGCAAGCGCTGTCGAGCCGCAGCCGCATGCGCACCTCCTCCGCGGTAAAGTTCTTGCGCAGCGTGAGCAATCGCGGCAGCAACGGCCGCGACTTGCTCGAAGTTTGCGATCTAGAAGAAAACATGTACCAACAGTTTGTTACTAAACCAAAGATAGTGGCCGCCGCGCATTGGTCTGGAGGCCAGTTTCGCCCGACGGGTGTCGGGCAAAGTGCCCAAGACCAAAGTCCCGGTCGCGCGCTTAACAGAACGCGACCTTGGGGACGCACCTATGAACGGGGTCGGGCTGGCAGGCTACTGGGCGGCGTCAGTAGCCATGGAGAAAATAGTCCTGGGCGTCGTACTGTCGCGGCTGCACTTCGACGAGTGGGTCGCCCAATGCCTTGCGCACGGCGTTCAACATGATGTCGATGTCAAACGGCTTGGTGACGACGCTATCGACCAGATCTGACTCGTCGGTCGAAAGCTTGAG
>JAFAZN010000108.1 GCA_019239775.1 Chloroflexota bacterium | reverse complement strand
TAGGACTTCGCCTGAAAGCCAGACGAACCTGGGACGGTGCTCGGCACAACCGGGTAGGCCATGCCGTCTCCTCCGGCGAAACCAGGTCCGGTGAGGCGTGCCACCACCTGGTCGCGGACCTTCCGTGGGAGGTCTGGCAACAGGAGTGGTGCGAGACCGGCGCACGTCTCCACGCGCACGTGTTCATCAGTAAGGGCGTTGCAATCCAGCGCGAGCTGGAGGTGCTCGTCCCATGAGCGCACGACACCTCCAGCGAAACGTTCGCACAACCTCCGCAGGTCATCGATCTCGGCAGTTGGACGGCCGAGTGCTGAGCCAAGCTCTGCCAGACTGTGATTGGCAGCCGCGAAGATCGCGCTCATCAGCACATCGCGAATTTGAAACGGAAAGTCGCGCTGGATCACCTCATCCGAGTAGTGGGCGTTTTTCAGCAGATGCACGAGCCAAAGGTAACGGTCGTACTCTGCGTGCGTAGGACGTTCCGATGGATCTTCGACGTGTTTCAGATCGTGACGTTGGTACCGCGGCAAGACACCCACGTCTATGCTGCGCAATGCGGTGTCCCATCGCGGTGAGTTGTCGGTCCCACTTTCCCAGGGGTGGTAGATGACCAGGAGCCCGGTCTCTTGCGGATCGCGGAACCGGGCCAGGTAGTGGTGCCACGCCAGCATCCGCGGATACAGCGCTGCAATACGCGCGAGCATGGGCTCTGAATTGCGGGCCGTGCGCAGAAGGTGGTGCAGCGCGATGGCGTGCACCGGTGGCTGAATGAGGCCGCTGGTTGCAGGCTCGCGCGGAGCGGATGTGCTGGTTGTCGCGCTGGCCCACCACTCCGCGCCAGGGAAGTAGTCCCGGGCGGTTGGATTGAACACGATGTGCGGTATGCGACCGTCGCTCCACTGCGCCCCGAACAAGGACTCCAGCTCGCGAATGGCACGCTCCAGATCAACGTGGGCCAGGCCGATAGCGATCAATGCGCTGTCCCAGCTCCATTGGTGCGGATACAGTCGCGGCGCCGGCTTCGTCCAACCGCCGAGATCGTTCTTGCGCAAGACCTCGACCGCTCGCGCGCGCAGGACCTCAGCCTTCAAGGCGTGTACCGTCCGCCGCACGCAGCCAGCGCAGCTTGTCGGGTTCCGGTTCCAGCCAGATGGGCGCACCGGGTTGAACCGCGAAGTCCGTCCGCGTGACCACCTTGAGAACCTGGCCCTCCACCGTTGCGGTAACCAGGTTGTGTGAACCAAGCGGTTCCACGACAACGGTCTCGGCCTTCAGGGCGCCCTCGCCTGCTGGTGGCGACGTGAACGCCTGAAGGTTTTCCGCGCGGATTCCGACGAGCACGTCTCCGTCGGGTAGTGCTGCGGGCGCTGCCAGCGACTGCTCGCCAATCGTCACCATGGAGGCTCCGCTGCTGGAAGCGTGAAGAAAATTCATGGGTGGATTGCCAATGAAACTGCCAACGAATTCTGTTGCGGGCTCGTCATAGACCTGCATCGGCTGGGCGACTTGCAGAATCTGACCGCTACGCATCACGGCAATTCGATCACCCAGACTCAGCGCCTCCACCTGGTCGTGGGTCACGTACACGGTGGTGGTTTTTACCTCGCTGACGAGTTTCTTGAGTTCGGCACGGAACTGGAGTCGCAACAACGCATCGAGATTCGACAGCGGTTCGTCCATCAGCAATACCGATGGCTCCATCACGATCGCCCGAGCGACGGCGACTCGCTGGCGCTGGCCGCCTGACAGCTGCGCTGGATAACGTTGCAAGTACGGCTCCAGCTGGAGTAGCCCGGCGGCGTTCTCGACCCGTCCGCGAACCTCTATCGCCGGGCGTTTTTGCATCCGCAGGCCAAACGCGATGTTCTCGAAGACGGTCAAGTGTGGGAAGACCGCGTAGCTCTGGAAAACCATCGCAAGGCCGCGTTTGCGTGGAGGCAGGTCGGTCACGTCGCGATCGCCGATACTGATGCGACCCGCGTCCGGATATTCGAGACCAGCGAGCATGCGTAACAGGGTAGTTTTGCCACAGCCGCTGGGGCCAAGCAGCACCATGAACTCGCCATCGTGGATGGTCAGATTGATGTTTTCAACGGCAGGCGTTTTCCCGCCCGGGTACGTTTTGCCGACGCCTTCAATCCGAATGTCAGCCATTACCGCACCACTCTCCCCCACATGTTGAACAGGTAGCGTCGGATGAAGAAGATGAATACGAGCGCCGGTACGATGAGCGCGAACCCACCGGCGAACTTGTAGGGCAACGGCGAATTGTCCAGCTGCGTCAGGACTTGCGCTGGCAACGTTCGGTTCTGGACCGTCAGGATGACCGAGGCGAAGACTTCGTTCCAGGAGAGCACGAACGTGAAGATGCTCGCCGCCGCCAGGCCGGGCAGCGCCAACGGCATCGCCACGCGCATGAATGCGCCGAGTGGCGTACACCCCAAGGTCAGCGCGGCCTCCTCCAGGTCAATCGGCACGGCCACGAACACGCTCGCCGTGATGAGGACGGTCGTTGGCAGAGCAAGCGCAGTGTGGACGAGCGCAACCGCCCACAACGTGTCGTACAGATTCCAGTTGATGAACGTGACGGTCAGCGGCACCGCCAGGATGGCGATGGGAAACGCGCGCGTCATCAGGATCAGCATCTGAAAACTGTCACGTCCACGAAAGGCGTACCGCGCGAGTGCATAGCCCGCCGGCGCACCTAGCAGCAGTGACAGAACCAGTGTCATGGCGCCGACGATCACGCTATTGATCACCGACTGGCCGACTCCACGCGAAGCGAGAAATGCCTGCATGGTGTCTGTCGAAACGACTAGGGGCAAAAGCGGCTTAGGAAAGCCGTTGAGCACCGCGCGTGGCGTGAAGGCCGCCACTGCGATCAGGTACAGCGGAATGATGATGAACAGACTCAGCGCGATGGCCGCCACGTACAGCCGCCAACGCGTGGGCTGCGTACGCGGCTTGGAGAGTGATGCCGCGGCCATTCCTACCCCCTCCCCAGTTCCGCATCGCGGGTGCGCAGCAAGCGGAGGTACAGGATGGTGAACACCAGCGACAGGATCATGATCAACAGCGAGTACGCCGCTGCGACATTCGGACTGCGAATGTCGTAGTAGAAGTGATAGGCCTCCTCTGCCAGCACCGGCAGCTGACGCCCAGCCAGCGCAATGACGACCGCGAACACCTGGAACGCCAGAATCGTGCGCAGGATCAACGCGACCTGGAGGCTCGGACGCAGGAGCGGCAGGGTAACGTGACGGAACCGCTGCCAGGTTGTCGCTCCGAAGACTTCGGCCGCTTCGCCATAATCCTTCGGAATGACCTGGAGTCCAGAAAGAAGAATGACCATGACGATCGACGTGGCTCGCCACAACTCGGCGATGGCGGCGCACACGAAGAGGCTAACCGGGTTTTCGTAGCTCAAGAAGGCGAACCCGTCGCCGAATCCGAGAGCTCCCACCACCGAATTGATATAGCCGCGGTCGGTGAAAATGCTGAGCCAGACAACCCCGGAGGCGAGATCACTGATGCCCAGTGGGATTGCCCACAGGTAGAGAAAGAAGCCGGCGCCTCGGAGGCGTGACATGAGCAGGAGCGCCATTCCCAGGGCAAGCAGTGTTTGCAGCGGGATCACCACTGCTGCAAACACGAGCGTGATTTTGATGGAGTCTCCAAAATTCAAGTCCGCGGTCATGCGCTGGATTGGCGCCAGGCTCCAGGCGCCATTTGCGTCCTGAAACGCAAGGACCAGCGCCTGCACCATGGGCCAAACGAAGAAGACGGCGAGGAATAAGCCCGTCGGCGCCAGAAGCGCGTACGGCGTAAGGGTTCGAACTCGGGAGGTCCGGCCGATCGTTCTTCCGCGCGGCGGAGTTGCAGTCGCTGGAACCGTCGAACCGGTTGCGACCGGTGCTAATGCAGCTCCAGGAGTACTGGACGTCATGACGCGGTGGCTTACTTCACTTGACATGGTCCGTTGCTCGGTGGGTCCGGCGCCCAGCAGGCGGCTCCGCTGTCATTCATGATTCCTTGCAAGGTCGTCGCTTCGGAAGAGAGCACCGTCTGCAAGTCTTCGTTTTTGAGCACGATGCGCTGGAAGGTGTCGAGAAAGACATTGTTGAAATCGCCGCCCTTGGCGCCGAGCCCGATTGGCAACAACGACACCAGTGCGTCATTCGAGGCGGATTGCTTCTGGACCGCGTCGGACTCCAGCTTGACGCCAGCGCTCTGTTCCGCGGGCAGCTGGACATTGGTCACAGGGAAGAATGCCAGCTGGAGGGCGGTATTCGTCTGCTGTTGCGGCTGCGTCAGGTAATCGATGAGCTGCTCGGCCCCGGCTCGATTCGGAGCGCCTTTGGGAATGGCGAAGCCCGCCAGGACCGGCATGAAGCCGCGACCCTTCGGTCCAGCTGGCGCTGGAACCAGGATGAAGTCGTTGGGGCGATCATTCGCGACGTTGATCAGCCGCGCGACGTGGTCCCAGGCGATCCACACCTCTTCCGATGCCAACGGCTCTTGCATGAATGCGTAGTTGGTGGACTGCGGGTTCACGTACTGCCACATGGTCTTGAAGTCGGTCCACATGGTGGCCGCCTCAGGGCTTTTGAATCCGACGACGCCAGTCGATCCCGTGTACGACGGATAGAGATACCCCTGGAAGAAGCGGTGCATGAGGCCCATCGGACCGGCCGGGAAACCCAGCATGCGCTTGCCGGTTGCTTTCTGAATTGCCGCGCCCCAGTCCGATAGTTGCTGGTAGGTCAACGCGTTGACATCGGCGCCCTGCGGCAAGTACTGCAAGGCCTTCTTGTTGATTGCCAGGACGTAGGTGGCTTGCATCCAGGGGATGTAGTACGTCTTGTCGGTGCTACCCATCCGGGCAAGATCCATGAAGGCTTTGGCAAAACCGCGATCGTTCAGCTTTTGCGCCAGCGCCGATAGATCCTCCAGGTAGCCGCCCTTCACGAACGGATCCAGGTCGCCATGCAATCCACCAATCAGACTGACGGTTACCTTGCCCGTTTTCTGCTCCGAGTTCATGCGGTCGTTGAAGGGTCCGATGTCCGACGGAATGAAGTCTGACTGGACCGGTGCATCCTTGAGGATGACGTTTTGCATTTTCGCCTGTTCTTCGACTGGTGAGAACTGCGTGGAGAAGAAGACCAGGTTGCCGCCACTGCCCGTGCTTGCGGGCGCGGCTGCCGTCGGGTTTTGTGCACCCGGTTGCGATTGCGTGCCTCCAGTCTGCGCCGGTGCACTGCACGCGGCCATCAGGACGGCCGCCACGAGTACGACGTGAACACCGCGTAATAACATGCGCTGTCCTCCCTGCTACCTGAGAACGGGCTCCCGCATATGGGCCCAACTGGATGACCGGCGAATCACAAGTTTTGTCGGAATCACGATGCGCTCGCTTTGTTGGGTGCGTCGGCCGGCGATTCGCTCGAGCAGCAATGTCGCGGCTGTGACCCCAATCTCGTGGCGCGGCTGCTCCAGGGTCGTGAGCGGTACGCCGAAGTAGTCCGTGTACGCCACGTTGTCGAAACCAACCACCGCCAGGTCGTCGGGAATTTTCAGCCCGAGCCGCTCGGCGATGAGCACCACCTGGAAGGCGACGTAATCGTTGCAAACGAAGACCGCCTCGGGGCGATCTGCGCGGAGCAGAAACTCGCGTAAGACCTGCTCGTTGTGCTCCTCTTTCTCGGGCTCACGGGGCGGCCAGCTGAGCAATCGCCTCAATTCGGTGCAGACCAGACTGGCGTCCGGGTCCAGTCCATACTGCGTGAGCGCCCAACGGTAGCCGGCCATGCGCTCCACGATGCTCGAGGTACTGATGTTGTCTGTACCGATGTAGCCGACGCGTCGGTAGCCGACTTCGATGAGATGCTGGGTGGCCAGAAAGCCGCCGTTCAGGTTGTCCATCATGACCACGTCGACGGGAAGGCCCGGAATGTGGCGGTCGATGAGCACTACCGGGAACTCACGCTCGATCATTGCGCGCAGCTCTGGTATCTGGAACGAGCCGTCGACCAGGTACACGATGGCGCCCGCTGCACCCTGGGCGTAGAGACGTTCCAGTTGGGCGGTCTCGAGTGCGCGCTCATCGCCTGAGATGCCCAGGAGCAGCGAATAGCCGGCCTGGCTCACGACCTGTTCGGCGCCGGCGATCAGCTCGGGGTTGCGGGCGCGCACGACGGAGGGCAGGACCATGCCGATGAGGCCGGCGGGTGGCTTGCTGCTCTGGTTGGAAACGAAGGTGCCGCGCCCAGGGACCGTTTCGAGCAGGCCTTCTTTGAGCAGCGCAGCCAAGGCCTGGCGGATGGTGCCGCGGCTGACGCCCAGTTTTCTGGCGAGGTCGACCTCGGCTGGCAGGCGCTGGCCTGGCTGGTACAGCCCGATGCGCACGTCATGCCGCACTCGCGCGGCAACTCGCGCATGCAGAGGTTCAGACGACGCGCCGTCGCGGTCCATACCGCAGTGACGTGACGGTATAGCCGTTGCGCCGCTCTGTCAAGCCTGGCGTATAGGCTTTTCGACGTGAAAGTTGCGCTGCCGGAGTTGTTTCGGGCCGAGCTGGAGGGGCGGTTGCCCGGGTTCGTGCGGGCGGAGTGGTATGCCGGGACCGCGGACGTGGCGCATGCAGCGCGTGGCGCGGACGTCCTGGTGATCGGCTTCATCGATGCCGCGGAAATCCGCTACGCCATTGAGGCGGCCGAGAACGCGCGTTGGGTAGCTACGCACGCCGCCGGCGTCGACCACTATCCGATCGATCTCCTGGCGCAGCGCAACGTCGTCATGACCAACGGTGCTGGCATCAACGCGCCGCCGATCGCCGAGTTCGCGGTGCTCTGCTTGCTCAGCGCGGCTAAGACCTTTCCGCTGTTTGTGCGCTCGAGTGACCGCAAGGAATGGCCGACGCAGCGCCCGCCGGCACAGGAGCTCGACGGTTCGCACGCGCTGGTGCTGGGGTACGGGGAAATCGGCCGCGGCATCGCGGAGCGGCTGCGCCCGTTTGGTGTGGAGGTGACCGCGGTACGTCGGCAAGCGTCTGAGGAACCGGGCGTTATTGGGCCACACGCGTGGCGCGAGCGCCTCGCGGAATTCGACTGGGTGCTTGTGGCAGCGGCGCTCACCGAGCAGACCCGCCACCTGCTGGGTGCCGCTGAATTCGCGGCGATGCGCGAGACGGCGTGGTTGTTCAACGTCTCACGCGGTGGGCTGGTGGATCACGTTGCCCTGGCTGATGCGCTGGCGGCGAAGCAACTACGCGGCGCGTATCTTGATGTGACGGAGCCGGAGCCGCTACCGGCCGAGCATCCGCTGTGGCAGATGCCGAATGTGGTGATCACCGGACATTCGGCGGGGCGCAGTCCCCGATCGCACCAGCGTTACGCGACGATGCTGCTGGATAACCTCGAGCGCTACGCCCGCGGCGAGCCACTCACCAACGTGGTGGACTACACCGCCGGCTACTAGCCAGCGCCCGTACGCCGATTCGCGCCGCCACCCTTCGGTCGTTGGAGCCCAAAGCGGTGAACCCCACGGCGGTGATCCCCACGATAGTTAGAACCCACGGCGGTGATCCCCACGGGAGCGCAACCCTTGTCCATTTCACCGCGTATGTCCACGAAGGTGAACCCCACGGAGGTACAACCCACGGACGTCAGGGACGAGAGTGCGACAGTTGCGCAGCATGATCATATAGGATGTACGATATGGGCATGCGTTATCGCGTGATCTCTGCCGACAATCATATTCTCGAGCCGCCCAACCTGTTCATCGATCGGGTGCCGGCGCGCTATCGTGACCAGGCGCCGCGGCTGGTGCGCGGCAAGGATGGCGGTGACGGCTGGAGCCTGGATGGCTCGATTCCTGAAAGCACGATCGGTTTGCCGTGGGGGCTGGGCGCGGTGAACCCGGGCGCGCGCATCCGCATTGCCCCGCGCGGGCTGCGCTGGGAAGAACTCGTACCAGGCAACTATGACGGCGCCGCGCATATCAAAGACATGGCCTCCGATGGCATCGATGCCGCGGTGGTGTACCCGCAGATGGTCTATCGCGCGTACACCGGCCTCGCCGATCGTGACCTCGGACTGGAGTGCCTCAAGGCGTTTAACGATTGGCTGCTGGAGGACTTCTGCTCGGTGGATCCACGGCGGCTGATCGGCATGTGCATGATCCCGTGGCAGCATCCGCTCGAGGTCACCGTGGCCGAATTGGACCGCGTGCTGAAAAAGGGTGCCCGGGCGATCTTCTTCCCGTACCAGATGGACCCGCCGATCTACTCGCCGGTCTGGGATCCGCTGTGGGACATGATCTCCGGCGCGAACGCGGTGGCCTCGGTGCATCTGCGGTTCGGAGGCACCCAGCCGCCAGCTCCGCCGCTGCCCGAGGGACTCAAAGCCAACTGGGTGCGCAGCGCCAACATCGTGATGGGCTACTTCGCGGCGATCGATCCGCTCACGCTCATGATCTACACCGGCCTGTTCGAGCGGTTTCCCAATTTGAAATTCGTTCATGCCGAGGTGGATTGGGGCTGGCTTGGCTTCTGGACGGAGATCATGGACCAGGTGGTGCGCCAGCACAGCTACTGGGTGGACTGGCCGATGCAGCGGAAGCCAAGTGAATACGTCGGCAGGAACGTGTTCGTCACAGGCCTTGATGACGTGGAAGGCTTCCGCCAGGCGCGACTCGGCTCGGAGCTGGTGGCGCGCGGGGCGATGTTCTCGATTGACTACCCCCACGAGATCAGCCTCTTCGGCAATACACAACAGGTCCTGGCGGATCTGGCGGAGGGTCTAAACCCCGCTGTGAAGCACGCAATTCTCGCGGGCAACGCGATGCGCGTCTATGGCCTTACCGATGACGATTCCGAATCCCCCACCGCTGAGCGCACCGCGGTTGCTGCCTCGGCGTGACTGACGCGCTGCTGGAGTTCCGCACGCTTGGAATGTTCGAGCAGCGTGCGCACGCCGTCATCCCACCCGATGCGCTTGCCTATGCAGTCGGCGGATCCGCAACAGAGGCGACTCTGGAGCGGAACCGCCGTGCGCTGCAGCATCTGGCCATCGAACAGCGCGTACTGATGGGTGTGCAGTCCATCGATACGTCAACGTCATTTCTTGGCATTAGTCTGCCATCACCAATCATCGTGTGCCCGATGGGTGGCATGTACCGCTTCCATCCTGAAGGCGACGTCGAAATGGCGCGCGGCGCAACGCGTGATGGCGGCATGACGACCGTCGCCGGTGGCGCGAACGGACTCGACAAGATCGCCGCCGCCGCGAGCGGGCCGCTCATCTTTCAGCTCTACTGGCTGGGCGATCGGGCCTGGGTGACCAACCGGCTCCAGCAGGTAGCGGATGCGGGGGATCGCTTCAAAGCGTTCTGTCTGACCGTCGATGCAGCCGCGTACAGTCGGCGCGAGCGGGACATCGTGCTCAACCTGTCACCCAGACGTGCAACACCCCTGCCCGATACGCAATCCTTGCTGACGTGGGACGACGTGGACTGGGTCCGCACGCAGTTGCCACTGCCATTTGGGTTGAAGGGCATCATGACCGCGGCGGACGCCACGATCGCGCTCGACCACGGAGTGGACTTCATCTGGGTGTCGAATCATGGTGGACGGCAACTGGATGACGGGCGCGCCAGCATCGATGCGCTGGCCGAAATCGCCGACGTGGTGGGCGGCCGGATCCCGATCGTTGTCGACAGCGGGTTCCGACGTGGCACCGATGCGATCAAAGCGTTGGCGCTCGGAGCCACGCTGGTGGCGTTTGGTCGCACCGCCTTGTGGGGTCTGGCCGTGGGCGGCGCCGATGGAGTGCAGAAGGTCTTGCGATTGCTGCTGGACGACATCGTCATCAACATGAAGCTTGCCGGACAGCGCTCCACGCGCGCACTGACACCTGCCACGATCCGGCGCATCGACGCCTCAGGGTTCGCGCTGCCGCGAGTCCAGTCAGCCGCGCTCGACACGGATCACTCGGTTCTCAGCGCGCTCACCTGAAATGGCGCTTGTCCGCCTGGACCTGCAGACGCATCCGTTCCAGGACGGCCGTCGGTTCGGTGAGGTTGGTGCGTACCAGGAAGCACGCGGCGAGGCAGAGTTCGCGGTCGATCCCGGTCATCCACTGAACGCGGTCATCACCGACCTGGATCTCGCGCCGCGTGACGCCGACGGGTGCGTGCATTTCACCGCGGATGTGCGCATCCTGCAGCCAGCAGATCCGTCGTGCGGTAACGGCGGTCTGTTTGTGGACGTGGTGAACCGTGGCAACTCGATCTTTGAACGCATGCTGGAGCCCGGTCCGATGGGGCCCACCACGTCGGTGTCCGACGGGTTGCTCTTGAGACGTGGGTTCACGGTAGTCACGTGCGGGTGGCAGCACGACGTACCACGCAGTACGGCGAGTTTCGGTCTCACCGCGCCAGTGGCCGAAAGCGTTGGGGCACCTGTCACCGGATGCGGTTTCCTCGCGCTGCGAGACCTGGTCGCGTACCTTCGAGATACCGACCACCTTCAGTTTGCGGTTGCCCTGGGCGCCTCGCAGTCCGGGCGGTTGTTGCGCCACATGGTGTATCTCGGCGCCTGCGAAGATGAACGTGGGCAGCTCGTTCTGGATGGCGTCCTGGCGGTGGCCGCTGGTGCGCGCATGACCGAAGCCAACGTGCGTTTCGGCGAGCCGTCGTCGAATGGGCCGAAGTCGTCGATGTTTCCGTTCACCGACGCGGAGATCCTGGAGCGGGCGGTTGCGCGCGGCAACGTGCCGAAGATCATTCACCTCAATACGTCATCGGAGTACTGGAGTAGCGCGGCAATCGAGCACATTTCGGCGGCGTTGTGCCACCTCAACGTTGAAATACCAGAAAACGTGCGCATGTATTTGTGTGCCAGTACGCAACACGCGCCGGCGCCGCTTGGCGCGCATGATGTTCGGGGCGTCCATGCGCCTAACAGCATTGACTACAAGCCATTTGTTCGGGCGGCGGTTGACAACCTCACGCACTGGATCACGGCTGCGGTCCCTCCGCCTCCGAGCGTGTATCCGCGCAGCGAGGATGGCACCCTCGACGGCGACTTGCATCCGACAACGGACGGTGATGGCAACGAGCTGGGAGGTCTGCGACATCCGGACGTGGCTGTCCCGCTGGCGACTTATACCGGATGGAACCCGACGGTGGAAGACTCGCACGCTTGGGTGAGAGCCCTCGGTTCCACGATCCCGTTCAGCCGCGACGTCATTGCGCAGCGGTACCCTTCGCGGGACGTGTTCCTGCAACGAGTGCGAGAATCCGCCGAGTCTCTTGTGCAGCAGCGCTACCTCCTCGCCGAGGACGTAGACCACATCGTGGCCGCATCCGCCAAACGGTGGGACACTGTGCGATAGCGTCTGCTGTTAGCCAGTCTTTCACGACAGAATCTCATCTCGAGATAATTTCATGTCACAGCGTGTCGGAACTGGGTGCGTTCGGCGTGATGGCTATTCGCAGTGGAAGATCAACTCAGAAAGCAAAATTCAGAAGTCAGAAATCGGAAATCAAAATGAAATCCTGAACCTCTCGGATCGTGGGTCATCCTAGCCAGACATCGCTGTACCAGGGTGATTCGTGGGCAGTCCACTGGATGCCGTGCACGTTTGTGCGCGCCAGCAGGAGCGGCGGCGCGATCGAGATGGGGAACACGAACACCTCGTCCAGGAGCAAGTCATTCAGCTGGGAATACGCCGTTTTCAACTTGGCCGGATCCGTTTCCGTCGCGCCTGTGGTGATCAGCTGCACATAGGTGTCGCTCTTGTACGCGGAGTTGTTGAGGTCCGGATTGAAGGCTTTGCCGTTAGTAAAGGCAGTGCTCGGCGACAGGTTGAAATAGTTGCCCGCGGCAAAGTAGATACCATTGAACTTGCGACCGTTCACCTGGTCCAGCCAGGTGGCGCCATCGTAGTTCTGGATGTTCATGGTGACGCCGATCTTGGCGAGGTCACTCTGGTAGATCTGGCCGAAACCCGCGGTCTCGCTGTTGACGGGATTGGCCATGTAGTCGAACTCGAGGTTGCTGACGCCGGCTTGCGCTAACAGCGACTTCGCTTTGTCGAGATCGAAGCCGTAATAGGTATTCTTGGCCGCTTCGTAGGCCGGTGACGTGGCGGCCCAGGGCAGCGATTCGGGCGCGCCGACTCCGCCCAGAATCGTGTCGACGAAGCGTTTTTTGTCGACCGCGAAGCAAAGCGCCTGGCGAACCAGCTTGTTGTCGAATGGCGGCATGGTCAGGTTGAAGCCGGCCAGGTAGTGTGCGCCGGTCATCGGATTCTGCAGCGCCTGATAGGCTGGATCGGTCTTCAGTCGGTTGAAGTCCGTCAGGGTTGGGAGGCGTGCGATATCGAGACTGCCGGCCTCCAGCTGGGTAACCATAGCCTGCTGATCGCGCAGGATCGGAATCTCGATGCCGTCGAGATATGGCTTGCCAGCTTGCCAGTAGTTTGGATTCTTGGCCAGCGTGACATGATCGCCGGGGATCCACTCCACGAACTTGAATGGACCGGTGCCATTCGCTGTGTTCTTCGCATCTGGACCTTCGAGCGTGTCCTTGTCGCAGATGTTCAGAAACTCCAGCAAATCGAAAATGGTTGGCCGTGGCTGGTCGGAATGGAAGATCGCGGTGTATTTGTCGGGAGTCTCGACGCTGCTGAACCACGACGCCATGCCGGTGTATTGCGCGGCGGCGACTTTCGGGTTGGCGGCCCGCTGCAAGCTATATTTCACGTCGTCGCTGGTCAACTCGCGGCCAGTGTGGAACTGCACGCCTTTTCGCAGGTTGACCTTTGTCGAGCGTGCGTCCGAGCTGACCTCCCAGCTTTCGGCCAGCATAGGCTGTGGTTTCAGGTTGGCGTCATAGCTGGTGAGCCGTTCGAAGACCCCGAGCCACACCGCATCGTTCTGGACTTTCAGCATCGGATCGAGGCTCACCGGATCGCCTTGATAGCCCTGCTTGAGCGTGCCGCCTGATTTCGGCTGAGGCGTCGCCGAGCTGGTCGGCTGTGCGGCGATCGCCACGGTCGGCTGCGCCGGCTGGGCGCTGGTCGGTTGCGGCGCGGTCAGCTGCGCGGTCGGCGCGGGCGCCTGAGGCGCCACGCCGCAGGCGGCCAGCAGTGAGCCTGCCGTGCTGGCCAATGCCAGCGAGATGAGTCTTCGGCGGTTCAACGTGGCAACCTCCCCCGTGTTTGAGCATCGTATATGATTCGCCCATGTTTGCCACGACGCATACGGGCAGCTTGCCGCGACCAAAAGATCTCACCGAGCTTCTGCAGGCCCGCGAGGACGGGCAGACTCCGCCCAACCTGGACCAACGCATCGCAGAGGCGGTGCGCGAGGTGGTGGACCGCCAGGTCCAGGCCGGCGTCACGATGGTCAACGACGGTGAGATGAGCAAGATTGGCTATTCCACGTACGTCACCAATCGGCTGACCGGCTTTTCGCGCGCGGCGCAAAGCCCGCCGCAGCGGCCGCTTTTCGACGTTGCCGAATTCCCGGATCTGCAGGACTACCGCAGACCGGTGTCACCGTCGATTCGCTATGCCTACGCCGCCGAGTGCACAGGCGACATCAAGCCGCGCGATACCGCAGCGGTCCAGACCGACATCGCCAATTTGAAGGCTGCTGCCCAGAGCGCCGGCGCCCAGCAGGTGTTCATGAGCGCGGCGTCACCCGGCGTGGTGGCGGTGTTCATTCCTGATAAGCACTACGGCAGCCACGAGCGCTACGTGGGTGCGATCGCCGAAGCCATGCGGCCGGAGTATCGTGCGATCGTGGATGCGGGGCTCACACTCCAGGTTGACTGCCCGGACCTGGCGATGGTCGGCAATCGCTACGGGTCGCTGGAAGAGTTCCGTCGCATCATGAACATCAATATGGATGCGCTGAACCATGCGCTGTCTGGGCTGCCGGCGGATCGGGTGCGCATCCACATCTGCTGGGGCAACTATGAAGGACCGCACAATCACGACGTGGAGTTGAAGGACATTATCGACATCATTCTGCGCGCCAATGCCGCTGGTCTCTCGCTGGAGGCTTGCAATCCACGGCACGCGCACGAGTGGCAGGTGTTCGAAGACACGCCGCTGCCCGACGACAAATATGTCATTCCAGGCGTGATCGATTCCACGAACAACTTTGTCGAGCATCCGGACCTCATTGCGCAGCGTCTGCTCAACTACGCCAACGTGGTCGGCGCCGACCGCGTGATGGGTGGCAGCGACTGTGGCTTCGGGACGTTCGCCGGTGTCAGTAATGTGGCTCCAAGTGTGGTGTGGGCCAAGTTTCAGTCGATGGCCGAAGGTGCCCGTCGTGCGACTGCTCGCGCAAAGACGCCGGTCGCCGCCAGATGAACGACGTTCCGTCGGTCCGCAAGCTGCTTGCCCTGTATTGCCAGCTACTCGATGACCGTCGCTACGAGGAGTGGAGCCAACTCTTCGCAGACGATGCTATCTGGTCGCTCGGTGGCCATGATCATCGAGGTCCGGCCGGGACGAAGGCATTCATGGACCAGCTGCTGCGGGATAGGCCTCAGCGGCGTACGAAACACCTGAACACCAACATCTTGATTGAGCTCGACGGAAGCGAGGGGCGCGTCACCAGTGATTACGCGATGCTTGCTCGCGAGCCGGAGGATGCGCCCTGGAGGCCGGTGGCATTTGGTCGCTATGAAGATCGCGTTGTGCGGCGTGCCGATGGCAGCCGGTGGCAATTCGCTGAAAGGAGGCTGGTTCAGGCGTGACCGACGAAGACGCCATTCGGAATACCATTGCACGGTTCTGTCAGCATCTCGACAGTCGGCGCTTTGTCGAGTGGACAGAGACATTCACCGAGGACGGCACCTTCAATGCGCTTCACGGCAGAGCAGCGATCCTGAAAATGATTCAGGGCGGCGAGCTGGCGACCAAGCCGGACTTGCGCCGCCAGCACGCCGTCACCAACTCGATCATCGAGGTGGACGGCGACACCGCCACCGCCACCAGCGACCTGGCGATGTACGATCGCTATGGTGACGGACCCGTCACCGTTCAGACCGGCCGCTACTATGATCGACTGGCCCGCCAATCCAACGGCGAGTGGCTGTTCACCGAACGCCGCCTGGAGTGGTTCGGCTAGAGTCTGTGTGGGTGCGCCGGCCTATGCGGCGAGCATACGCAGCAGCTCCGTGCGGGATGGACCCGGTGGTACGGTCGGAGCGTGCACATCGGCGAGCTTCATCGCCCGATCGATCAGACCTGGTCTGGCGTACACCTCGTGTGGCAGCGCCAGGAGGCCCATGATCTCCATAGCCGCGCGGAAAAGCGTGGCATCGTGCAGCATCGCAACCCCCAATGCCGCGCCGGGGCCGGTCGGCAGTGGCGTCGGTCGGCCTTCAGTTGCCGCTCTGATCTGCGCAGTATGCGCGCGATCGAATCCGACGGTATACGTATACCAGGGTGTCACGCGCGCCTGTGTCATGCGATCGTGCGCGCGCGCCAGCTCGACTGGGTCGTCAAGGTATTCTCCGACAACCTCCGCGGTGCCGACCGCGTGCATCAGCCCGATGCTTATCCCGCGACCGCCGACCGGATTGGTACATACCAACGCGTCACCCACGGCAAGCACTCCGGTGGCAACCGGCATTCCGTCCACCATCAAGCGGCGATAGCGGTCCGTTACTCCGCCCATCGGGAGCACATCCGAGATCGGCTCACCTTCCAGCCAATGCGCGTGCGCCGGACACGCGCTGATCAGCTTTGTCCAGCGTGCTGGGTCGCGCAGCGCTTTCAATGCCGCATCCCCGCTGAAGAAGAACACCGTTACCGACCAGGTGCCGGAATCGCCGGGCAGCGTCAGGAGCGAAAATGAATGGAAGTTGGCCAGGAATCCTGCGCGAAATTGCGGCGGATTGCTGCCGCGGAAAAAACGCGTGTAGTAAAAGAACGCGGACTCCTCCGTCGACTCCAGGGGAGGGCGAGCGCCGATAGCCACGAGCTGATCCACCAGGTTCGACTTGCGGCCCGTGGCGTCGACGACCAGGTCGGCGGAGACTTCCTCGCCGGCGGATGTGCAAACGCCGGTAACGTGTGGCACACCGTCTCGTAACGAACGGCCAGTCACGAGTCGAGTGACGGTGACGCCTCGTTCAACCTGAACCATGCGTTCAGCGGCGGTGGCAACGGCGAATTCGAGCGTAGTTCTGCGCCCAGTCAGCGTGACGAACCGGTCGTCGCCGGCGCGCTTGTCGCGATTGGTGATCGACCTCGGCATCTGCGCGAGCAGGTCGAAGGGCAGACAACCGGCTGCTGCAAGGGCCTGCGCCACCTCGGGCAGATGCTCCTCGAGCAGCCACCGCCCAGCAGGCTGTAAGAAATGAGGCTGGCGAAACTGCACGACGCCGCGTCGATCCCAGTCCTCCCAGGCCGCGTCGGGCGACGCCGGCCGTGGTGTGGCGTCTTTTTCGAACACCGTGACGTCATGGCCCTGCCGGCCAAGCAGCATGGCCGTCGCGAGTCCGATCATTCCTCCACCAAGCACAACGATTCTGGACATTGCCGAACGATCTCCTCTGGGGTGCGAAGTTGGGTCCGGCGCAGTCTGCGCTTCGGGTGCTGATGACCTCCCGGAGAAGGTCACGCGCGACCTGAAAGAGCGCCGAAAAAGGGGCCGGTCATCTTCGGCCCCATTGACGTACTAAACGTCCGTCTGGAAACTTTTTGGGCCCATGGCCGTTGCGTCGTATATCTCGCCGGAAGCCAGTAAGGGCCCGCCCAGCTCGATCCATGGCCGCGGCCTGTTTGCAATCGCGCCCATCGCTAAGGACGAGGTCGTGGCCGTCAAAGGCGGGCACATCGTTGATGCAGGGACGCTCGCGCAGCTCGACGAGCGCCTGCGCAATTCGGAGATCCAGATCGCCGACGGACTCCATCTCGCGGCGCTCGAGCCAGATGAATACGAGTCGGTGATGCTGTTTCTCAACCATAGTTGCGAGCCGAATGTCGGCGTGGCGGGGAATGTCGTGTTCGTCGCGATGCGCGAAATCGTGGCTGGCGAAGAGCTCACAACGGACTACGCGCTCTTCGACGATTACGAAGGCGAGATGGTTTGCGAGTGCGGCAAGCCCAATTGTCGCCGCAGCATCAGCGGCAAAGACTGGCAGCGGCCCGAGTTGCAGGCGAAGTACCACGGTTACTTTTCGTGGTACCTGCAGCGGAAGATGTCGTGATCCAGGCCGCGAGTCGCGCGTCGCTGTTCAATAGAGCTGTATGCCCGGCCAGTCTCCCAACGAGCTAAGCCCAGGGGCGCCCGCGTTCCTGTTCGATCTCGACGGGACGCTCGTCGACAGCGTTTACCAGCATGTGCTGGCCTGGCGGCAGGCGCTGGAGCAGGCCGGGATCGAGCTGTCGGTGTGGCGCATCCATCGCAAGATCGGCATGAGCGGTGGGTTGTTTGCGAATGCGCTGCTGCGAGAAACCAATCAGCCGGTCAGTGCCGAGCAGGCTGAACGGTTGCAGCGGCTGCACGCCGAGGCGTACGCCAGGTACGCCGACCAGGTTCGGCCGTTGCCTGGCGCGCGCGAGTTGCTGGGCACGCTGACGCGATTGAACGTGAAGTGGGCGATCGCCACCAGTGGACGCCGCGAAGGTGCACAGTCAAGCCTCGACTTGCTGAATGTTCCGCCGAACGTCCCCGTGGTCACCCGCGATCAGGTGACCCACGCCAAACCCGACCCGGATCTGTTCCTGGCAGCAGCGGACCGCCTCGGCGCCGACATCATGACCTCTATCGTTGTGGGCGACAGTGTCTGGGACCTGCTGGCGGCCCGCCGCGCGCGAGCGCTTGGTGTCGGTCTGCTCTCAGGCGGCTATGGACAGGATGAGCTGCAGGCGGCGGGCGCCTATCGCGTCTACGAGGATCCGGCAGACCTGCTGCGTCACCTCGACGAAGTCGGCGTGCGGGCCAACGATTCCGCGTGACTGTAGGCCGTGGTGACGTCGCCTAGCACTGATCGCCAGAATGCCCGCGTGCCGGTGGCGCTGATCATCACCGGGCCGCCGGCGAGCGGCAAGACCACGCTGGGCCGCCAGCTCGCGCGGCAGCTGGAGCTGCCCTTCCTCGGTAAGGACGTTTACAAGGAAATTCTCTTCGACCACCTTGGCTGGTCTGACCGCGAATGGTCGCGCCGTCTGGGTGCCGTAAGTATGGATTTGCTGTATCGGTCCGCCGCGGCGGTGCTGGAGGCAGGCCAATCGGTCGCGCTGGAGGCCAATTTCTACGCGGAGTGGGACACCCCGAAGCTGCTGAAGCTGGCGGAAATGTCGGAGTGTCGCTTCGCGCAAGTGGTGTGCAGCGCGAGCAACGCTACGCTCGAAGAGCGATATCGACGCCGGATCGTGACCGGGGAGCGCCACCCGGGCCATACCGAGTCCGAAGACCTCGAGGAAACACTCGCCCGCCTGTTCACCGGCCGCTGGGAGGCGCTTGCGCTGGAGGGCCCGGTGATCAGAGTCGATACGGAAACACTGCCATCGCCCGCGGTTCTCGAAAACATTGTCGGCGAGGTGCGGCGGGCACTCGGAGTCGAATGCCAAACCAACTGAATGCTTTGTGGGAACAGTATGGCCGGCTGTCCGCGAACGGCTTTCCGTCGGAGGCGGGCCTGGCGGCGCGACAGTGCATTCTCGATTGGTTGGGGTGCACGCTGGCCGGGAGCACCGAGCCGCTGGCCCAGATCCTTCGCGCGGAATTTGCTGCCGAGAACGGGCCTGCCACAGTGATCGGCGCCGGCCAGCGGACCTCCGCGAAAACGGCAGCGCTCATCAACGGAGCGGCCGGGCACGCACTTGATTTCGACGATACCAACCTCGTCGGAGGGTTCCATGCGACCGGTGTGGTGTTGCCGGCGGCGCTGGCCTTGGCCGAGGAAATGGGCGCCTCCGGTGCCGAACTTCTGTGCGCGTATATTGCCGGCGTCGAGGTGTGCGCTCGGTTGCGGGTGGTGATCGGCGAAGAGCACTACCGCCAGGGATGGCACATCACCTCCACGCTCGGGATCTTCGGGGCGGTTGCTGCCTCCGGCAGACTCATGGGACTCGATACCGAGCAGTTCGCGCGCGCCACGGGTCTTGCGGCGTCCCAGGTCGGCGGCGTCCATGCAAACTTCGGCACCATGGCCAAGCCGTTTCACGCCGGTTTCGCCGCCGAGCGCGGCCTCCTATCAGCGCGACTCGCCCAACGCGGATTTACCGCAAACCCTGACGCATTCGAGCGAGCGTTTTCCCAGATGAGCGGCGAGATCGACTGGAGCAGGATCGATTCACTGGCTGACATGTTCGTGGTCACCGATACGCTCCTGAAGCGATTCGCGTCGGGGCACGGTACGCAGGCGACGATTCTCGCGACGCGGGCGCTGATGTCGGACGGTCTTGTCGCTGACCAAATTATTCGGGCGGAAGTGCGCACCAACGACCTGGTGCTGAGCTCCGCCTACGGAGTACGCGTCCCCCGGACCGGATTGGAAGCAAAGTTTTCGCTTCCAGGCGTATGCGCGCTCACGCTGCTCGGTCATGATTTGACGGCGCCTGGCTCCTTCAGTGACGAGAACGTTAGCGGTCCGGCTTTCATGGATCTCATCCGCCGAATCGAACTCGTCGGCGACCCGAAATTCGCCCACGGTGAGGGGGAGATTGCTGTCGAGACGCGCTCTGGTTGGGTCAGGCAGAGATTCCCGCACACTCGCGACTCGGGGACGGTCGAGTCGCGGGTCAAGCTGGTGAACGAGAAATTCCAGGCGCTCGCGGCGCCGGTCGTGGGAGTCAATGCCGCGCGGCTCCGCGAGCTGGTGTCGAACCTGGACGAACTTCCCAACGTGAACGAGATCTGCACGCTGGTGCGGACGTCGGTCACGTGCGTGGGATAGGATTCCGCTCCGCATGAGTACCTCACACAGGGACTTCGACCGAGAAATCGAAGATGCGATCCGGGCGGCGCAGCGCGCGGCTGGTTTCGAGTTTCTGGGAACGCTGACGCGGCTGTGCTTGCTGCCGGCGCTGGGGTCGGTGAACGAGACGGACAATGTGCCGCCATACGTGCGCGACCCGAACCTCGCGCCACCTCGGGAGACGTGGTACGCGGACGCGGCACAAGTCTTCGACAACCTGTACTTCGTCGGCGGCAAACTCCATTCGGCCTGGGCCCTGAAGACAAGTCAGGGTTTCATCCTGCTGGATACCATCTATCCCTACAACTCCGAGGAATTGATCGTTGGCGGAATGCAGCGGCTGGGGCTCGACCCGAATGAAATCAAATATGTGGTGATCTCGCACGCGCATGGCGACCACATCGGCGGCGCAGAGATGCTGCAGAAACGCGGCGCGCGAATCGTGATGGACCCCGTCGACTGGGACATGTTGAGCCGGTATCCGAACCGCTACACGTCGATGGCGCCGCGGCGTGACATCGACGCATACGACGGAATGCCGCTCACGCTCGGCGACACGACGGTGACATTGTGGCGCACACCTGGACACACGCCGGGCACCCTGTCATTCACGTTTGGGGTGCTCGACCGGGGGCGACCACTGACGGTGGTGTACTCCGGCGGCACGGCGCTCAACTTTCCGTGCAGCACACCGGATCCGGGGATACGCAACCTGCAGATCTACATCGATTCCCAGCAACGTATCGCCTCTCAGGCGGCCGCCGTCGGGGCGACGGTGTTGCTGTCGAACCACTCGGAGTTCGACAACGCGGTAGGCAAGATAAAGATGCTCGCCGGGCGTGGCGACGGACCACACCCGTTTGAGGTTGGGAGCGAGTTGGTGCAGCGCTACTTCGAGGTGACACGGAACGGAGCACGTGCAGCACAAATCCGGCTGGAACGCCTCGCGGCACCAGACTGATGCCAGGAAGGCGCGCGGGAAACCGAACACGCCGTTGCGTCTAACCGGGAAGACCGCCCAGTTGCTGCAGCACGTTCAGGTTGTCCCAGTAGTCCCACACCTCGACGACTCTGCCGGCGGAGATGCGGAACACGTACACGCCGTTGGCTGTCACCGATTTGCCACTCGGCGGTACGCCCATCAACGACGCCCCGGTGTGTGTACCACGTCCCGTCCAGCGCACGGTGACGGTGTCCGCATCGCCGCTGATCTCCTCCACGCTGTTGTGGATGTCGGGCAGCGCCGCGCGGAAGCCAGCAATGAATTGCTCGAAACCCGCGCGATCCATGCTGGGCGGCACGCCCGGCAAGTACTCGTGCACGACGCAGCCTGGGGCGAGCAGTTCGTCGAACGTGGCGCGGTAGTCCGCCTGGTTGTGCTCGAGTACAAACCGCCGCGCGACTGCCTGTGAGGCCGCGGGTCCAGCGGCGAATGCCGCGATGTGCTTGGCCGTATCCACGTAGTGCCGCAAACGGATGACCTGCTGTTGTTCGTCGAGCGTCCACAAGTGCAGCTCCTGGTCGCGGAGGCGCTGCCCCGTTGGCGTCGTGTAGTCGATTTCCACTTCGGCGACCACCTGCTGCTGACTGGCCGTGGTGTCGAGCACCTTGAAATCGTGCATCTGCAGTTGCGCCGCAACTGCGAAGAACTCCGCGACGGCGGCTGGTCCGACGCGAGGTTGCAACGTCGGGACGCCCGCGCGCTGCGCGCGGTTGTCGTCCCAGATTTCCCAGCGGCAGTCCGGGGCAATCCGATCGAGAATGGCGGGGACGTCGCCGCGGACGAAGGCCGCATAGATCTTGGAAACCGTTGCGAGATTGGCGGCGGTGCGGTCGGTGGCTGATGCGGTCATGACTTTCTTCCAGGTCCTCCCGGCGGACAATCGCGAATGTCCGCATGCTCCGCGTTTGGCGGCAGCCGCCGCATGGGCCAAATGGCCTATCTATCCATCCATCTCTCTACTCCGCCAGCGGCGGTGTCGCGACGCAACGCGCTACACTTCCTGGCATAAGCGAAGACGGAGACGAGTAGCCACTCGCTTCGCGGAGTTGCAGAGAGCCGCCCATGGCTGCGAAGGCGGTACTCCGAACGGTGGCGAAGACACTCCAGAGCGCGGGGCCGCAAAGCTCCGACGGCTCGCTCCCGTTATCGAGCTCCAAGGCAACTCCCGAGACAAGGAGTTGCGAAGTGCGGTGGCACCACGAAACGCCCCCTCGTCCGCATAGACGACGGGGGCGTGCGTTTGAGAGGTGTCATCATGCAGATGCAGCGCATCTGGAGCGTGGACCTGCCGGCCCACGTTGGAGAGCACGTCGCGCTATGCGGCTGGCTTCATCGATTGCGGCGGCTCAGCTCGGTCACTTTCCTGGTGCTGCGCGACGGTCGTGGGATCGCGCAGACAGTCCTCGGCGACGAGGCCCAGCTGCAGCGGGCGACCGCCTTACTGCCGGAGACCGCACTGCGCGTGGAGGGCGAAGTGGTTACCTCAGCGCAGGCCCCGCGCGGCGCGGAGCTGGTCGTCACCGAACTCCACGTGCTGGAGCCATCCGTGGAGGCGCCGCCGTTCGAGCTACACCGACCCCACATTCCCGCTCAGCTGCCAACGATCCTCGATCACGCCGCGGTCAGCTTGCGCCATCCGCGTCATCGAGCGTTGTGGCGACTGGCAGCCGCGTCGGTAGCTGGCTTCCGACAGGCGCTGACCGAGCAGCACTTCACCGAAGTCTTCACGCCGAAGATCGTCGAAACCGCCACCGAGGGCGGCGCCAACGTCTTCCCGGTGGAGTATTTCGGGCGCCACGCGTATCTGGCGCAGAGTCCGCAGTTCTACAAACAAACGCTGGTGGGAGCGTTCGAACGGGTCTTTGAAGTTGGCCCAGTGTTTCGCGCCGAGCCGCACGATACGCCGCGGCACCTGAACCAGTACACATCGCTGGACGCCGAACTGGGATTCATCACCGATCACACAACCGTTATGGCGGTGGTGGAACGCGCCGTTCGTGGCATGTGGCAAGCGATCTGCGCGCAGGCCGCCGAAGAGACTGTTTTCTTGAAGATGGAGTCACCACGTGGGGTCAATCAATCGTTCCGGGTGGTGGATTTCTCAGATGCGCAGCAGATGATCGAGGCTGCGACTGGCGAGAAGATCGTCGGCGAACCGGATCTGGCGCCGGCGCACGAGCGCTGGCTCGGCGAATGGGCGTTGCGCGAGCACGCCCAGGATTTCGTGTTCGTCACCGGCTTTCCCATAGCCAAACGACCCTTCTACACGCATCCTGATCCTGCGCGACCGGCGTTTTCCAACTCGTTCGACCTCCTGTTTCGGGGGCTGGAGCTGGTGACCGGCGGCCAACGACTCCACCGGTACGCCGACTATCTGGCGGCCCTGGAGGCGCGAGGTCAGGATCCTGCGCCGTACCAGAGCTATCTCGACGCGTTCAAGTACGGCATGCCCCCACATGGCGGTTTCGCGCTGGGGCTGGAGCGCTGGGTTGCGCGGCTCGCGGGGGTTGCCAACGTACGCGAGACCGCGCTCTTTCCGCGCGACTTACACCGCCTCAGTCCTTAGGCCGAGAACTTCCAACGCGTCAGCGACGTCGGGAACGAGGTCCAGCCGAAAGCCCTTTTCGGCTGCAGGCGCCAGAGGCCGCCTTCGTCCCACGACGTTGATTCCGGGTGATAGTCGTGCGAGGCGGCGTATTTCGCCTCGAATGCCGCCACAAGGCGTTGCGCCAGGTCGGCTGAGGGTTTGCCGGCCTCCAGCGCCTCGCCTTCGAGAATCACCACGTTGTCGCCGCTTTCGAGATGCACCGAGATGGCGGGGTTCTTCGCCAAGTTCCGGCCGCGGCGCGTCTCGGGACTGCCATCGAAGTACAGGGCATCGTCAACCCAGACCGCCCAGGCGGGCATCGCGTGCGGCCGGCCGTCAGGCCGTGTGGTGCTGAACCAGTAGTTGCGGGCATTGGTGAGCTGTTCGACCGCCCAGCTCCACTCGACCATGCCCTCGTCGACTTCAGGAACGCCGTAGCCATCGGGCAGAATCGGTCGACTGCGGATTGGCTCGGCGCGGGTAACGGTTCCATCGGACATGCTCCAAGCATGCCAGAGGTAATATGACAGGGAGTGTCATGTTTGGTCGATCGGGGCGTCTGCTCAGCATTTTGCTCGCGCTCCAAACGCGCGGGCGCCTGACCGCGACCGCCCTCGCAGCCGACCTCGAGGTCTCGCCGCGCACGATCCAGCGCGACATGGAGGCGCTCAGGATGGCTGGCGTGCCCGTGTATGCCGAACGCGGCGCCGGCGGCGGCTGGCACCTGCCCAGTGAATATCGATTGGGTCCGCGCGGACTCGATTCCGATGAGCTGCGCGCGTTGTTTCTCGCGGCACCGGGCACGGTGCTGGGTGACCTCGGGTTGGACCGGGCGTCCGAGTCGGCTCTCACAAAACTGCTGCTCGCGGTTCCAGCCAACGATCGGCGCGAGCTGGCTCAAGCGCGTCAGAAGCTGCTGGTCGATGTCTCCACGTGGCGCCGCAGTGAGGTCGAGCCCGCGCCGCACCTCGCAGTGCTGTACGCCGCCGTGCTGGCCGACCGCCAGGTGCAGGTCAGCTACCGTCGGGCCGATGGGGCGGAAGTCCAGCGCAGGCTGCATCCAATCGGACTGGTGGCGAAAGGGCGGGCGTGGTACCTGGTGGCGGGCTCGGACGCGGTCGAGCCGCGCACCTATCGCGTTTCACGCATGATCGAATGCAGCATCACCGACGATGCGGTTTGCGTGCCGCCGGATTTCGACCTGGAAAGCTACTGGGAAGCTTCAAAGGTCCGGCTGGTGGAGGGCGTGCCGCGCTTCAGTGTGTGTCTGCGAGTGCAGGCGGCAAGTATTCCTGAGGTGACGCACGGCGGGCGCTGGTCGCGCGTGGTCTCGATTGGTCACCCGGGACCGGGCGGGTGGACGGACGTCGAGCTGCAGTTCGAGCTGGAAGAGGACGCCTGCGCGCTCGTGCTCAGCCTCGGTGCACGCGTGGAGCTCGTAGGGCCACCACACCTACGCCGCCGTGTTGCCGTCGAGGCGGCCGCGGCTGCCCAACTATACGTATAGCGATACACATAACGCCCAGTACCATGGCGCCATGGATCGTGTAGTGCGCCACACGCGTCGAGCACTGCTGCGGCTGGCGGGGGGTGGCCTGGCCCTGGGTGGAATCGCACTTCTGGAAGCGTGTGGACCGTCGTCTGCGCCGACCCCTACCAGCGCACCGGCGCCGGCAGCCCAACCGACCGCGGCGCCCAAACCGACTGCTGCCCCAACCGCGGTGAGCGTTGCCACCAGCGCGCCTCAGCCCACCACGGCCGCGGCCGCCGCGGCAAAACCGACCGCCCAGGCCGGGCTTGTGCCCGGTCAATTGCCGATTTCCAAGAGCGTGCAGTTGCCAACGCGCGTGCCGATCCAAACTGCCAAGCCCGATCTACCGGGTTCAGCCGACGGCTTTGTGGATCCAGGTTACATCAATTATCCGGCCAATCCGTTCAAAGCTGTTGCGGATAAGCCTGGCACCGGCAGCGACGTCAGTATCGCCACCTGGACCCTTGCGCCACCACCGCCTGCAGTCGACTCCAACGCGCTGTGGCAGGAGGCCAATAAGCAACTTGGCGTCAACCTCAAGCTGAACATCAGTTCGCTGGCGGACTATCAGACGACGCGCCTCGCAACCATCATCGCCGGCGATGACCTGCCGGACATCCTCTACATCGCGCCCGGTGTCGCGATCAATAGCCTGCCGCAGTTTTTGCAGGCCAAGTGCGCCGATCTCACGCAGTACCTCAGCGGAGACGCCGTCAAAGACTATCCGAATCTGGCGAACTTCTCGGGCCTGTCGTGGCAAAGCGTGATTTTCGATAAGTCGATTTACGGCGTGCCAGCGCAATATCCGCTTTTCCTGTGGGTGCACTGGGTCCACCAGGAACTGCTGGATCGGGACGGCATCCAGCTGCCCAAGACGCTGGATGACTACACGAATCTGCTCAAGCATTTCACCAATCCGCAGCAAGATATCTACGGCACCGCGACGGAAAACAATGTCGGCTATGGCATCACCAATGGCTTTTTCGGCGCGATGTACGGCGTCCCAAACAACTGGAGTCTGGACTCCAGTGGCAAGCTCACTTACTACCTGGAGGCGCCCGGCACCAAGGACGCGATCAACAAGGCGCGCGAGCTCTGGGCAGCCGGCGTTTATTCTCCCAACTCGACGCAATACAACACGGGCAGCAAGCGTACCGATTTCGCCGGCGCGAAATTCATTTCCTGCTTCGACGGATTCCAGGGCGCCTCGCTGACCTTCTTTGCCACAGCGCCGTCGCTGAATCCACCTGGCAAATACCGCATGGTGACACCGTTTTCGGCCGTTGCGGGACAGCAGCCCACCTACTGGGCGCAGCAGGGCGTCTTTGGCTACAGCGTCCTCAAGAAGGCTTCGCCCGATCGGATCAAAGAACTGCTACGCGTCTTGAACTGGATCGCCTCACCGTTTGGGAGTCAGGAATACCAGTTGATGCGCTACGGCGTGAAGGACATCGATTACACGCTTGATGACAAGGGCAATCCGGTCCTGACGACGCAGGGTAAAGCGGATACATCTATCCCGTGGCAGTACATCACCCAGCCGCCGGCTGCGCTGTACTCCCCCGGCAATGCCGAGTATCCACAGGTCATGCAGGATGGCGAAAAAGCCATGCTGCCGTATGCGCAGATCGATCCTACGTCCACGCTCTACTCGCCGACGTATGCCGCGAAATACACGGTGCTGCAGCAGATGGTGTATACGCAAATCGGTGAGATCGTCCTCGGTCGTGCTGACGTCAGTAGCTTCGATCAGCTCGTCAAGGACTGGAAGGCGCAGGGCGGTGATCAGATGCGCAGCGAGTTTGAACAGGCCATCGCCGCCGCCACCGGTTAGCGCGCGGCGGCGACTGGCACCTGTAAATAGGCGCCCTGCCGGAGCAGCTCCGCCTGCAGCGCCGCGATGTCCACGGCACGCGGTACAACTCCGGCGCGTGCGGCAAGGGCGGCGGCTGCGCCAGCGGCCTGGCCGGTGAGCCAGCATTGCGGAATCTCGCGTAGGAACGTATGCGAGGATGCGTCGCTGGCCATGTGGCGTCCTGGTGCCAGCAGACCATCAACCGAGACCGGAACCAGCGAGCCGTAGGGCACGGAAACTGAGGGAAATGTCGGCGAGAGACTTGGCGAGACGCCAACTTCGTCGGGGTACACCACACCGGCCTGCCATTCCGATCGCAGAATGGGTTGCACACCCGAAAGACGGCGGCTGTGTCGCACGCCAATCTGCGGCGCCGACTCCAGGATCCAGGCATCTGAGAAGCCGGGCATACACGAACGGTAAAAGCGGAGGAGGTCCACCATCCAGCGGCGCGACTCCACCTCCACAGCTGTGAGGTCCTCCACATTGATGGCGCTGTAACCAGTCAGGCGCGGTCCCAAGAACAGCGCGACGTCATTGCGCCACGAGACGTACGGGCGGTCCACTTCGCCGAGCGCCTGTCGGCCACGCTCCATCAGCGCGTTGAATTCCTCCGGGTGCTCGACGCGGAAGGCGATCCACCGGTTCATGTCCACGCCTGCCCACATCCAGGCGACGTTGACGGAGTGGTGCATCGATTTCTCATCGATATCGGACTCGAACGCAGCTTGTGCTCTGGCAAAGACGTCGCCATCGCCGGTGGCGTCTATGACTACATCCGCATAGATGGCGTGGCGGCCTTCTTTACTCTCGAACACCACACCCTGTACCGCACTGCCTGAAACGATGGGAGTGGAGAACCAGGCGTGGAACACTGGAGTGACCTTCAACTCCAGGGCCATACGCAGCGACTCCAGCTTCAGCCACTCCGGGTCGATGACGGGCGACCACGTCACGGTGTCGCGGAAGGACCCGAGGCGTTGGCGCCAGTACGCGTTCAATCCGGGATCTTTTGAACCCCAGGTGGCTTTGGCGGCTCCGGCCACCGCGTCGTCAGGTAGCCGATCCAGGATGTCGCGCGCAAAGCCGGCGATTACCTGACGGCCGTCCCAATCCGTCATGCGGTCGATCCAGATGACCAGTCCACCGGTGGAAAGGCCACCGAGATAGCCGTACCGCTCCAGCAGTAGGACGTCTGCGCCGGCACGCGCGGCTGCCACGGCAGCCGCGCAGCCGGCGGGTCCGCCACCCACCACCAGCACCTGGGTTTCGGCAAAGACTGGCACTTCGCGCGACGGTTCAACGTACGTACGCTTCGGCCGCGTCCGCCTGCGCTCGCCCGCTCGCCGCACCGTAAGGATGCTGGCGTCATCACCGGTCCTGAAGGACAGGTGTTCAATCGCCACGGATCACCGTACTCCTCACCATTGGGGACCCCTCCGGGGAAACATACTTGTTCTATGCTGCGAAGCACTCAACGGTTGTTGACTACCCACATCGGCAGTCTGCCACGGCCGGAAGATCTGCGTGAACTGCTCCTGGCGCGAGACCAGGGCCAGCCGTACGACCAAAACGCCTTCAGCCAGCGCGTGAAGTCCGCGGTTGCGGACGTTGTGGACCGGCAGGTCGCAGCGGGGTTAGACGTGGTGGCCGACGGCGAAATGGGCAAAAACAGCTTCGTCAACTACGTGCGCGATCGGCTCAGCGGGTTCGAGGCGGTCAACCCTGAACCGTATCCCGGACCGCCCGAGGCATTTCCTGGCTACGCCCAGACGCAGCTTGCACAGATGCCCTTCAATTCCGCCGCGCGTGGCACGCCACCGCTCAACGTTGGGCCGATCGCCTGGAAGCGCCGCGATGAAGTGGACGCCGACATCGCCAACCTGAAAGCTGCCCTCCAGGGGAAGCCAGTGACTGAGGCGTTCATGACGGCGGTGTCCCCAGGTCAGGTGCTGTTCACGGTGCCGACACGCTACTACGCGTCTGACGAGGAGTACCTGTACGCCCTGGCCGAGGTCCTGAAGGACGAATACCGTGCCATCGTCGAGGCCGGATTCATCCTCCAGGTGGACTCACCCGATAGCCCGATGATGCGCAACCGTCAGCTTTGGAACGTCCCCTGGGAGGAGTATCGTCGCCACCTCGCGCTACGCCTCGACGCGTTGAACTACGCCCTGAAGGGTTTGCCAGAGGATCGCATCCGTTTTCACGTGTGCTGGGGCAACTTCGAGGGACCGCACCAGAACGACGTTGCCTTGGCTGACATTGTTGATCTTGTCCTGGCCGTCAATGCGGGGGCCTACTCAATCGAAGGCGCCAACCACCGCCATGCGCATGAATGGGAAGTCTGGGAGGAGCGACGTTTGCCGGAGGGCAAGATCCTTATTCCTGGAGTGATCGACACCGTCTCGAACTTCGTAGACCATCCACGGCTTGTGGCGCAGCGGCTGATCCGTTACGCCCAACTGGTCGGTCGAGAGAACCTGATTGCCGCCCCCGATTGCGGGTTCGGAACCTTTGCCTTTCGGCCGCAGCGGGTGCATCCCGAAATCATGTGGGCAAAGTTCGAGGCGATGGTCGAAGGCGCGCGAATCGCCTCGCAGGAGCTCTGGCCGTAAAGGGGTGGCGACCAATCAGCCTTCTGCAAAGGCAATGTAGAGTGCCCCGCCGAGCATCGAGACGTTCTTGAAGAAGTGAATCTTCTGTTGGCCCTGGGCTGGGCCTTCGGCTTCCCAGTAGCGGTGGCCGACATACGTGATTGGCACGAGTTGCAAGGCGAGCAACAACGCCGCCAGGCGGCGCAGCGGCTTGATCTGAAGCGCTACCGCGCCGGCGATCATCGCCCAGCCGCTGAGTCGAACGATTTCATCGCTGACGGGCCAACTCAAGGCTCGGGCGCGTTCAGCGCGCGGCGCGGGCTCGTTGGCCTGCTGCCAACCGCCCAGCAACAGTTGGCCTGAATACAGCAGCAACGCCAGGTGCTTCCAAAACATGCTCAGTTGTATCGGATCGTGGGTGGGACCTTGTTCGGGCATCATACGAGGCGATGTCTTTGAGTTCAGCCACGCCCTTGCGCGTGGGCGTGATTGGCACCGGTTTTGGCTCTACCGTCCATGTTCCGGCGTTCAAAGCTGCTCCAGAGTTCGAGGTGGTGGCGATCGTCAGCGGCCATCGCGAAAACGCCGAACGCGTGGCGAAGGAACACGGTATTGGCTGGTTTGGCGACGAGTTCCACGCGATGCTCGATCGAGTCGACGTCGTCAGCATCGCCACGCCCGGCGGTCTGCACCATGAGATGGCCCTGGCCGCCGCGGATGCCGGCAAGCACATCCTGTGTGAGAAGCCATTCGCGACGAGTCTGGCGCAGGCGCGCGAAATGCTCGCGGCGGTGCAGAGCAATGGGGTGGGTCACGCGGTCAACCACGAGTTCCGCATGATTCCGGCGCGCGCCGCGTTCCGTCGGATGGTCCAGGAGGGGTTCCTTGGCGAGGTGTTCGAAATCCGCGCGCTGCTGGACATGGGCATGATCCTGAACCCTGCTCGCACATGGAACTGGTGGTCCGACGGACAGCAGTACGGCGGCATGTTGCAGGCGATGACCTCGCACCTGATCGATTTTCTGCTGTGGACTTTCGGCGATATCGAGCACCTCTCGGGCCGCCTCGACACCTTCGTGCGCCAGCGGCCGACTGCCGACGGCTCGATGCGCGAGGTCACCTCGGATGACGCCAACGCTGCGCTGGCGCGTTTTGCCAGCGGAGCAAGCGGGCTGATCGGCGTGAGTGGCGTCTCGCGCGTGTCGCGTTCGGTGCTGGAGGCACACGGCAGCACGGGCTCACTCTCGATCGACGGGAACCGGCTGCTGGCGGGCCGCGAGGCTGGCAAGCTCGAACCGGTTGAGGTGCCAACGTCCGAGGCTCAAGGCCCGGTGCCGCTGATGGTGGCGTACCTCTCGCAGGTGGCGCGGACGTTCCGTGGCGAGACTTCCGAGGTCGTGGCGACGTTCGAGCAGGGTGTCCGCGTGCAATCGGTCATGGATGCGATCCACGCCTCCTCAGAAGGGGGCGGCACGCGCGTGCAGGTCGGCCGTTAGCTCCGCGGAGCCGGCCCGGTGGCGGGTGTACCTCGCCCTGGTGCTGGCATCGGTGTTGTGGGGCTCGCTTTACACCGCGGCTAAGCCGGCCGTCGACGTGACCGGCGCGATCCAGGTCACACTCTGTCGGGTCGCGCTGGCGTGCCTGTGCCTGACGCCGGTGGTGCTGGCGCGCGGCGGGCCGGTGCAGCTGTTCCAGCCGCTGCGCAGCCACTGGCGTGCCGTGGTTCTGCTCGGGCTCCTCAATTTTGGGGCGAGTCAGATGCTTGCGCTGAGCGCCCTCAATTTTTTGCCTGCATCCGTCAACGGGGTGCTGAACAATACGCACCCGCTCTGGGTGGCGATCGGTACTACGCTAATGGCGCGACCGCACCGGCCTGGCTTGCTGGTGGTCGGCAGCCTCATTGCGCTCTTCGGCGTGTGCGTGATCTTCCTGCCGGACCTCGACGCCACCAACCTGGGTAGCAACGTCACTCCGCTTGGCGTAGGGCTGTCGCTGGCGGGTAGCGGAGTCATCGCCACGGGTACGGTGATCGCGCGGCGCGTGATGCCAGGCAACGATCCGCTGGCGGTCTCGGCGGTGGCCAGTGGCGCGGCCATCCTGCCGGTCGGGGCGATCGCCCTGTTCAACGGTGGCCTGGCGCCGATCTTCGAGGCGGACGACTCCATCAAGCTGTTGCTGCTGTACGTCGGGGTGGGCTGCACCGCGATCAACTTCGGCCTGTGGTATTACGGCCTGAAGCACCTGTCCGCCGCCGGCGCCTCCGCGTTCCAGTACCTGATCCCACCGATTGGCGTGGCCCTGGCGGCAATCTTCCTGGCCGAGCCGATCACGCTGACCCTCCTGCTCGGCACGGCCTGCATCCTGCTCGGGCTGGCCGCAACGCAATTCGCATCGGACGCGCGCTAGTCGAGCACCGCGGAACAGGTGCGGGCCGACCAACAGGATGTCCGGCGACCCATCGCGTGGATGCGCGAGGTGCACCGCGAAGTTGTGCGTCCACGCCTGACCGAGGGACGTGAGGGGCATGCGTTGCATGGACATTGCAGCTATGCGCGGCGTGCGTTAGCCTTTGCGCACCAAACGTTCGTTTGATTCACGCTTGAAAGACCCTTTGCATGACGCTTCTTCGCGCGGCCATTGTTGCTGGTCTCAGGACGCCTTTTGTGAGAGCGGGCAGCGAGTTCGCGCAGCTCGACGTGTTGGAACTCGCACGCTCGGTCACCGTTGAGCTTCTGCAGCGCACGGAGCTCGATCCCAAGCTCGTCGACCAGGTCATTTATGGCAATGTCACGCGGCCAGTGCA
>JAFAZN010000087.1 GCA_019239775.1 Chloroflexota bacterium | reverse complement strand
TGTAGATCGCCATGAGGAATAGGCCAGTTTGGAGGCTGATCGCCGTCGAGCTTTAGGCCAGCAGATCGCCACGAAGGATTAGGCCAGCCGAGGCAAGGTTCGCCACCATCTCGACCACCGCACACAAAGGTGGATGGGATGGGGTATCGGGAGCTGCATCGGATGGAGATCGAAGAAGTGGTTCGTCGTTGGCAGGTCGAGGAGAGTCAGCGTGCCATCGCGCGTGCGACCGGCCTGGCGCGTGAGACGGTCAAGAAGTACCTGGCCGCCGCGATCAGTCTAGGCTTGAGTGCCACTGGGCCGCCGCCGACCGAGCTGCAACTGCTCGAGCTACGACGGCTGGGTGTCGTGGCGGTGCAGCCCGTCACACGTGTGGCACCGCAGCTGGCGATGTTGGAGCCTTACCACCAGCAGATCGCCACCTGGCTCGACCAGGACCCAGGACCCAGGAGATCGATCGTCTGAGCGCCGAGATCGAGAAGCAATTGTCTCCGTCTCAGGAACTGCTCGACCGGTTAGACACGATCCCTGGTGTTGGACAACGCGTAGCGCAAGCCATACTGGCGGAGATCGGCACAGACGTCAGTCGCTTTCCAACGGGCTCGCACTTGGCGTCGTGGGCGCGTGTGTGTCCCAGCAACGATGAAAGCGCAGGGAAACGCCGAAGCAGCCATATCGGACCGGGCAATCCCTGGCTACGAGCGACGCTCGTCGAGGCCGCCTGGGCCGCGACACATGCCACGCACACCTACCTGGCCGCGCAGTACCGCCGTCTCGCCGCCAGGCGAGGACACAAACGCGCACTCATCGCCGTAGCGCACACCATTCTGATCATCGCCTATCGCATCATCCGCGATGGCGGCACCTACGAGGACCTCGGCAGCAACTATTTTGACGAGCGCAATCGCCGCGCAACACTTCGCCGTTCCGTTCAGCGCCTCGGGCGGCTCGGCTACAAGGTCACTCTTACCGAAGCCGCCTAACGCCGCGCCCCGGACGGATTTTCGAGGGAATCAAAAGTCAACAGTCTTCCCACAGGTTTTTTCCCAGAGCCAGTGGCCCCGGTGGACGATCTTGCTGGATTGGGTACGGGTTCGTCAGCGTGAGGTGTCACCGACATTAATCAAATGGTGTTCGGCGGCCCACGCGGCCACTTGGGCGCGGGAGCGGAACCCGAGTTTGTTCAGAATGTGCCCGACGTGACTACCCGCTGTGCCTTCGGTGATGATCAAAGCTTCGGCGATTTCGCGATCAGTCAAGCCCCGCGCGACAAGAGCGGCTACCTGTTGCTCGCGCGGCGTGAGTACTGCGAGCGGACCCGGAGGTGCTGGTTTTTGCAAGGACTTCTGTGTTGAGGCCGTTGTGATCGACGCCGTCCAGGGCAAGTGCTCCACGTGCGGGCCGATTCGTTCCACCACGGCGGTACGCTCCGCGTCAACTGTCTGCTGCACATGTGCATGCCCCTGGGCGGCAGCCACGTTAGATAGGACTGCTAACGTACGTCCGAGTTGAACGAGCGCACCCTGTTTCCGAGCCTCGGCGGCACTTGCTTCGAGTACTGATAGAGCCGCAGAGAGCTCGCCCCGACGCAGAGCGATGAGTGCCCGCGTGCGCAGCAGGGCCGGGCGCGCCAGTCCGTCGTCGTGCCGCTCGGCACGTTGCTCCGCATCCGCCAGAAGTGCTTCCGCATCCGGCGCTCTGCTGCGGACAAGCACCTCCGCCGCGGTGGCGTGCGGAATCACTAACTCCAGGCTCTCCCAACCCGAAGACACCACGAGGCTGACCGTCTCTCGCGCGCAGGCCTCCGCTTCCTCCAGCCGCTCCAACTGGAGGAATGCATCACACAGATCCGTCAAGCGCTCAGCAACAGTTCGGCCGTCTCCCCGCGCGCGTGCTTCATCCACAGCATGGCGCATCAACTCCAGCGCCAATGCGTAATCACCGTCCATCCACGGAAGCACGTGCGCGTATTCCGAGACCTGAGCATCGAGGGCACCCGCACGCTGCAGCGTCGTGCGCGCTGACGGCCAGTCGCCCTTCTGGGACTCCATTGATGCAACGAAATGGCTGAACCAGGCAGCTGCACCGGGTTGTTCAACCTTTTCGGCGGCGGCGACTCCCCGACGGCAATCAGCCACCCCAACAACAAGCTCGCCGCTCCGCCATCGCGCTGAACCGCGGTTGAAATAGAGCCGGTTGAGTAGCTTGGGATCGGCGGTGACAGCCAGCCCTTCAGCGCGATCGAGGAGCGCAATGACCTCGTCTGCTCGGGCACCCATCACGGATTTCACGAACGCGTACTCCACCAGCGCGCGTGCAAGCAGCCCCGCGTCCTCGCCGCGCTCAGCCACCGCCAGACCGCGCGTCCCAAGGTCGAAACTTTCGTTCATTGCGCCTGCGTAGAGCTTGATCCGTGCAGTGTCGAGAAGCAGACGAGCGAAGTCTGCATCGTCTCCAGTACTTGGCCAGAGACGTATCGCCGCCTCCAAGTGCGGAGTGGCGGCCGCGAACTCTGAACGGGCCTGGTGGACCCAGCCGATCTCCCGATGCATTTCGGCTTGGCCAACTCGATCGCCGATCTGGCGGTAACTCATGAGGGCGGCCTCGAAGCTTGCCAAGGCCTGGGAGCGCTGATTCAGCTCGTGCAGCTCGTTTCCGAGACGACGTTGAAGCCGCGCCGCGTCTCGTCCGTCACCCTGGTCCATGACGAAGTCGAGTGCAACGCGGTAGTACTCCGCCGCCTCCGAGTGTGCATGCAGTTCCGCGGCACGATCCGCTGCCTGAACTGCATACCGGACCGCACGTGCTCCGTCGCCAGAGGCGACGAAATGTTGCGCCAGCTCCGCCCACGTTTGGGCCCGTCCGGCGCGCAACCGTTCGAGCGCTTCGCCAACACGCTGATGCAGCCTTCGCCGGCGATGTACTGGCAGTTCATCAAAAATCGTTTGCCGAATCAGCGCATGCGTGAAGGAATATGTTTCCATTCGTTCGCCACGCTGTTCTGCGATAAGTCTCGCTTGCAGTGCAGCATCGACGTTATCTAGCACGTTAGCTTCGGGTTGCTCGCCGGCAGCGAGCACCAGCTCGAGATCGAATTGCTGGCCCAGCACGCTGGCAAGGGCAAGGAACTCCCGTGCGCCCGGCGTAAACCTGCTCAGTCGATGGCCAATTACCGACCGTAAGCTCCGCGGGACATGGAGTTTGCTGGCGGACTTGCACTGCCATCCATCCCTTGTCTGGATCAACGACCCATCCTCCACGAGTGCTTTCAGCATCTCCTCAATGAAGAGCGGGTTCCCTTCGGTGCGCGCGTGCAAAAGCTCGACGAAGTCGCTCGACAAGAATGGCGATCCAAGACGAGCGGTGATAAGCGCGGCCGTGCCTTCGCACGGCAGTGGCTGGACATCGATTTCGTCGAGCACCCGCTCTCGCAAGAGTTCGTGCAGAGTTGCTTCCAGCGCGTGGTCTGGCCCGAGCTCCACGTCGCGGTAGGTGCCTAGCAGGAGTATGGGCGCATCGCGCAGATGACGGCCCAGGTCTAGTATGAGATCCAGACTCGCGCTATCAGCCCACTGCAGGTCGTCGACGAACACCACTAACGGACGCTCCACGGCACACGCGCGCAAGAACTGGGTCACAGCACGTCGTATACGCGGCTGAGCATCCGCGGAATTGTCCTGCGGCGACTGGACCATTTCGGGAATAACTCGCCCGAGCTCCGCCCAACGCTCTGCGCCTTCCTCGCGCACCGACGGTACGGCCAGCTCCCAAGCCTGCGCGAGCAGTTCGGCGAAAGGGAAGAATGGTTGGCCGGCGTGTTGCTCGAAACATCGGCCAATCAGTGTGCCGAAACCGCTGTGACGCGCATGCTCCAGTAGTTCGTGAGCGAGCCGCGATTTGCCGACGCCCGGCTCGCCCACCAGAACGACACAAGTGCCGTGAGCGGTCGTGGCGCTCTGGAGGCAACGACGCATGTGCTCGAGCTCGGCCCCTCGGCCGATGAAGCCATCACCGTCCACGCGGCCAGTGTAGCGCCACATCTAGCGATTCGATCTGGCGTTCGCCAGACGTTTGTCCGCGCGCCGCGTGGCAAGCATACCGGAGATATGGAGGGCCTATATGGCGATCCCTAGATGCGGGTGGGGAAACCCGAGCCTAGCCTGAAGTGCGACGTCGACTCGCGAGCGGCGCACCTTTTACGCGAGAGGAGATTCTCAGTTGATGCCACTTTACATGGACGTGCATCACAGGGTTGACGGACTGACGGGCGAAGCGGTGGCCGGCGCCCACAAGAAGGACCTGGAGATCCAGGCGAAGCACGGTGTCCGGTACCTGAAGTACTGGTACGACACGGACTCCGGCACGGTGTTCTGTCTGGTGCGCGCGCCGAGCAGTGACGCGGCAACCGCCGTCCACCGTGAGGCTCACGGATTGGTTGCCGACGAGCTGGTCGAGGTTCAGGAAGGTGCCTAGCCATTCAATCAAAGCGAATCAACGAGGATTGTTCCATGGCAACGAATAGGATGTTTATTCCCATCGCCGCGGCCGTAGCGTCGCTGCTGGTTGCCACGGTGCCAAGGCTGGCAGACACGAACGCGGAATGCACCGACCCTATCGAGGAAATCCCTCGGAGGTCATGACCCGTGATTCACCCATTGCAATATCAGCTCGAGACGGCCCGTCACGTGGACGGCCAGCGCCAGGCTGCGCAACACCGCCTGGTCGCCGAGGCCGAGAGGTTGGTGTCGGGCGGGATGCCGTCAGCTCCGTTCCTGCGCGCGGTCATCGGTTGCTTCGACCGGCGCGTCATACGCGCGACGTTTGTTAGAGGGGGAACTGCTTGATGGCCACGGCAGCACGGAACTGGACATGGCTTCGGTGGAGCGCGCGGCGCGCTCCGGGCAGACTGGCCGCATCCGGGACCAAAGGAGACGCCCATGAGTGTCACTGCGCAACAGGTTCCAGTCGATGACTTGAAGCTGCAGGCGTTCGTCGGTCA
>JAFAZN010000017.1 GCA_019239775.1 Chloroflexota bacterium | reverse complement strand
CCGACACCGACACCGACACCGACACCGACACCGACACCGACACCGACACCGGCACTGAGCCAGCATCCCGCCGTTGGCACTCGTCTAGAAGCGGAAGACATCAAACAAGCCAACCCCGCCTGCGACACGCGCATCCACTCCGCCTGCGACACGCGCGTGCACTGGCCTCGTCCTTGGTGCGGTTGCGAACCAGAGTCACCAGCGTGTCCACCGATACGACCCGGGCGCTGCGCGCAAGCCGCGGCGTCGTTTCTGTCCCTCCTCACTTACCCCTCAGCTCTTCCTCACGCGCCGAGCCGCATTTGTTACGAGCAAGCGTCATGCCAAAGGAACGAACGCGTTCTCCTGGCTACGTGGCCTCAGAGCGCGGTCGGTAAGATTGGCCTTGAGCGCCGGTGAGCCGGTTGCTCACAACAGCGTGACCAATCGTCACGAAACTGAGCGAATCTCGGCTGCGACGGCCGCCGGCATGCCCACGGAGCGGGCACGCCAGCGACGCAGCGAGAGGACCCTGTCGTTGGTGCGGCACACCCCGTTGATGGTGCGGATCGTCCCCTCGATGGTGCGCGGCATCAGGCGCCCCGGGCGCCCAGACCGATACGGCGTCACACGAATGACAACGCAGCAAGCCTGCTCACCACGTTCAACTGCCCACCCGGCGTGACTGCGTAAGATCGCAGCATCGGTATGGACAAGGTTGTCGCCTCTCCCGCTGACGCAGTTGCTGATATTCCTGACGGCGCCTCGATCGCGATCTCTGGCTTCGGCCTCAGCTCAGGCGTGCCCAATAGCTTGCTCGCCGCGGCGGCGGAGCAGGGGGCTAAGGACCTGTGTCTGGTCGCCAACGGCGTCGGTGGCGCGGCCGCCAAGCTGATCGAGAACAACCAGGTTTCCAAGCTGATCGTCTCGTTCACGGCCAGGCCCAACATCGAATCGGCGGCGGCGGAGAAAGCCGCGGCCGGGCACTTGACGTACGAGATGGTGCCCCAGGGCACACTGGTCGAACGCCTGCGCGCAGGCGGAGCTGGCCTCGGCGGCATCTTCACCCCGACCGGCGTCAGCACCCCGATCGCCAACGACAAGGAAGTCCGCTTCTTCGACGGCAAGGCGTTCATCTTCGAGCCCGCCATCAAAGTCGACTACGCCTTCGTGTGCGCCTATCGAGCCGACCGTCTCGGCAATTGCGAGTTCCGCGGCAGTGCGCAGCACTTCAACCCGAGCTTCGCCAAAGGCGCGCGCATCGCCATCGTCGAGGTGGACGAAATCGTCGAGCCAGGCGCAATCGACCCGCATCGCGTCGGCCTGCCAGGCAGCTTCGTTGCGCGCGTGGTAAAGCGCACCATTCAGCCCGATCGCAGCGCGCTCGCCCGCTTTCGGCGGGCTCCCGATAGCGCGCGCACCTACAACGGCAAGTCGGCCTGGACGCGACATCAAATGGCCGAAAAGGCCGCGAGCCTGCTGCCTGAGCCCGGCTACGTGAACCTGGGCCTGGGCATTCCCACATTGGTCGCCAATTACCTGAAAGGTCGCGACATCCTGCTACACGGAGAAAACGGCATCCTCGGGTACGGGCCGCCCGCGGCCGAGGATCAGGTCGACTGGTACGTCCACGACGCGGGCGGCAACTACGTCACCGAACGGCCGGGCGTCGCCTACTTCGACAGTGTGACCGCATTCGAGATGGTGCGCTCAGGCAAGATCGACGTCGTCGTGCTGGGCGCCTACCAGGTCGATGAGGCCGGCAACGTGGCCAACTGGAGCACCCCCGAGCAGGTGGGTGGTGGGATCGGCGGAGCAATGGACATGGTCGCCGGCGGCGCCACCGTGATGATCCTGATGGAGCATCGCGACAGCCGCGACCGCGCGAAGCTGGTGCGCTCGTGCACGTATCCGCTGACCGGCGCTGGCTGCGTGAGCATCGTGGTCACGGACCTGGCGGTCCTCCGCCGCCGCGACGGTCGCTTCGTGATCGAGGACGTCGCTCCCGGCTTCACCGAAGAGGAGGTCGCCGCCCTCACCGAAATGGACGTGAGCCGCGCACCCGTCTAGCGACGGTAACGCACCTCTTAGCAACCAACTCGTCGCAAGGTTTAGAGTTAAATCACTCCTTCGACCCCTTTTCGTAGAACCTTCGTGCGCCGGCGACAAACTCTCAACCGAAAATACGTATGGTCGAACCTATTGACTATCTTCACATCGCCTGATGCGAGGGGATATCCTCAGGTTCTGCATATACCTCGCACCGCACGCTGGCTGATCAGGGGTCGCGGACCAGCGCTGTACCTGTCCGTCGATCAGACGCGTGGATCGGAGATGGCGACATGAGTGCCGTAGATGTGAAGCAGGCTCCCGCAAGGACGCTGGGCCGTGTCGGCGCCCAACCACTGACACGTCGCAAGAGCAGTGTCTGGGAACAGATCTGGCGCGACCGGATCATGTTGTTGCTGATCGCCCCAGGGCTCCTGTACTTCGTCCTGTTCCGCTACATCCCGCTGCTGGGCAACGTGATCGCGTTCCAGGACTACCTGCCGTTCGTCCCGATCGTCGAGAGCCCGTTCGTCGGCTTCGCCAACTTCCAGGCGATGATCAGCGACCCGGCGTTCTGGCAGGCCACCGCCAACACGATCATCATCGCCCTCTGTCAGCTGATCTTCTACTTCCCGATGCCCATCATCCTGGCGATGATGCTGCAGGGCGTCATCAGCACGCGTGTGCGCCGCATCGTGCAGAGCGTTGTCTACCTGCCGCACTTCATTTCGTGGGTCATCGTGGTGGCGCTGTGGCAACAGGTCCTGGGTGGCTCGGGCATCTTCGTCCACACCCTGCGCGATGTCGGCTTGCCGGCCGTCAACGTCATGACGGAACCGGGCTTCTTCAAGGAGCTGGTTACCTCGCAGCTGATCTGGAAAGAGACGGGCTACGCCACGATCATCTTCCTGGCAGCTCTGCTGAACATTGATTCGTCGCTGTATGAGGCGGCAGTCGTCGATGGCGCAGGTCGCTGGCAGCGCCTTTGGAACGTGACCTTGCCCGGCATCATGGGCGTCATCATCTTGCTGCTGATTTTGCGCCTCGGCCTGATCCTCTCCGTTGGCTTCGAGCAGATCCTGCTCCAGCGCAATGCGGTCGGCCCAGCCGCGGGTGAGGTGCTCGATACCTACGTCTACTTCAAGGGCATCGTCGGCGGGCAATGGGGCATCACCGCCGCGGCAGGCCTGATCAAGGGCATCATCGGCACCGGCCTGGTCATCGCAGCCAACAAGTTCGCACACAGGCTGGGCCAAGAGGGGGTCTACAACTGATGCGTCATCTGGTGGCCCATCCAATGTGTCGTCAGTTGATCGATTCCGCTTCGCTGCATCGTGGGCTGGGCCAAGAGGGGGTCTACAACTGATGGCCGTCCAATCAGAGACCTTCCAGGAGTCGGCACGGCCGGCCTGGCTCGAGCGCGAAACCAATCTCGAAAAGGTCGTCAAGATCGGCGTCTTCGGGGTGATCCTGCTCGTGGTGATCTACCCGTTCGTCAGCGTGCTTGCGACCAGTCTCGCCAGCGAGCCCGACGTCATCAAGAATGGCGGCCTGGTCATCTGGCCCGAGCACCCCACGCTCAGCGCCTACCAGACCATCTTCGCCGGCGGCGTGGTCACCCGCGCCATCTGGGTCTCGATTGGCATCACCACCGTTGGCACGTTGCTCAGCCTGGCGGTGACCATCGGCATGGCGTATGGCTTGAGTCGCAACATCTGGGGCGGCAAGTACTTCCTGCTCATCGCCCTGTTCACGTTGCTGTTCACACCAGGCATCATCCCGAACTACCTGGCTGTCAAGCAGTACGGTCTGCTGAACTCCTACGCCGCGCTGATCCTGCCGGTTCTGGTCTCAGCCTTCAATCTGGTCGTGCTGCGGCAGTTCTTTATGGGCATCCCTGGCGAGCTGCTCGATAGCGCCCGCATCGACGGCGCGAACGACTGGGACATCCTGCTCAAAATCGTGGTCCCGCTGTCGAAAGCGGTCATCGCCGTCGTGGCGCTGTTCTACGCGGTGAGCTACTGGAATGACTTCTTCACCGCGCTGCTGTACTTGAACGACAGCGCGATGTGGCCGCTCCAACTGGTGCTTCGCCTGTACGTGGTCCAGGGTGCGCCGCTGCCCTCCGCAGGTGACGTCGTAGAAAACGCGCCGCCACTGCAGTCGATCCAGATGGCCGTGGTCGTCGTGGCGATGATCCCGATCCTCTGTGTCTACCCGTTCCTGCAGCGCTACTTCACCCGCGGCGTCCTTAGCGGAGCAATTAAAGGGTAGTTTTTTGGAAGGAACCCGCGCATGCGCGGGTTCCCCCAAAACGCAACCTAGGCGGGCTTGGGCTTCGCCTGACTCACGTGGTACGGCACGTTGGTGACCACCACGCCGGGGTGGAACAGCAGCGCACCCTTGAGCCGTAGGGCGGTTTGGTTGTGCAGCAGGTGCTCCCACCAGTGCGACGGCACGTATTCGGGCAGCACCACGGTGACGGTGTCTTTGAGGTGCGTCTCTTGCAAGGCGTCGATGTAAGCCAGCAACGGTCCGGCGAGCGACCTGTAGGGTGATTCGATAATCACCAGCTGGATCCCAGGCTGCCAGGTGTGCCACTGATTCTGCAGCTCAGCGGCTTCCTCGGCATCGTCGGTCACGTGCACCGCGATGACGTGCAGGTCATCCGGAGCCAACGCGCGCGCATAGGCCAGCGCCTGGCGCGCCGGCACGTTGAGCTCCGCCACCGGCACCACAAACCGAACGTGAATCTCCTCGGGCAGCAGCGGCGTCTCGGCTCGGCGCATACCTTCGAGCCGCACGTAGTGACTGTGGATTCCGTACAGCAAACCGATGAGGAACGGGATCAGCAGCACCACCAGCCACGCGCCGTGGACAAACTTGGTGCTGGCAATCACGAGCGTGACCAGCGCGGTGGCAACCATGCCGATGCCGTTCAAGACAGCCGATTTCCGCCAGCCTGGTTCGCGCGTCTTGCGCCAGTGCGCCACCATGCCCGCCTGCGAGAGGGTGAAGCTGGTGAACACGCCGACGGCGTAGAGCGGGATCAGCGAGTCAAGGTTGCCGTGGAAGATGATGAGCAGGGTCATCGCCAGGCTGGTAAGCAGCACGATGCCAGCGGTGAAGGCGAGCCGGTCGCCGCGGAACTTGAACAGCCTCGGCAGGAAGCGGTCGCGAGCCAGGAAAAAGCCGAGGCGAGGAAAGTCGGCAAAGGCGGTGTTCGCGGCTAGGACCAGGATCAGGGCCGTGGCGATCTGCAGGACCACCCACATTGGACCCTCGCCAAAGATCGTGCGGCCGAGCTGCGAGAGCACTGTTTCATCGCTGGCGGGCTGGATGTTGATGTGCGTCGCCAGGTACGACATGCCCAGGAACATCGTGCCCAGGATCAGGCCCATGGACAGCAGCGTCTTACGCGCATTGTCAGACTCGGGCGGCTTGAACGCGAGCACGCCGTCTGAGATTGCCTCGGTGCCGGTCATGGCCGTGCAGCCCTGCGCGAACGCGGAGAGCAGCAGGAATAGGCCAACGGCTTCGGAGCCGGGCTGCAGCGCAGATTCTGGCGGTGTGTAAGTGACGCCACCGCCCACGAAAATGCGGAAGAGGCCGTAGCCGATGAGCACGTACATCACCAGCACGAAGGCGTACGTCGGGACGGCGAAGATCGTGCCTGCCTCGCGCAAGCCGCGCAGATTGGCGATCGCCAGCAGCGCCACCGCCCCGACCGAGAGTTCCGTCGTGTACGGCAAAAGCGGCGGGAACAACGACGTGATAGCCGCCACGCCGGCCGCCGCCGAGACCGCCACCGTCAGGACGTAGTCGGTCATCAGCGCCGACGCCGCGGTCAGGCCAGGGATGGTGCCCAGGTTCTGGCTGGCCACGATGTAGCTGCCGCCACCTTTGGGATATGCGCGGATTGTCTGGCGGTACGAGACGACGACGATGGCCAGCAAAGCCACGATCACAACGGCGATCGGTAACGTCAGATACAGCATCGCCGCGCCGGCCAGGACCAGGACCTTCATGATCTCTTCGGTGGCGTACGCGACAGACGAGAGCGCATCCGAAGAGAACACCGCCAGCGCGCGGATCTTGTTGAGTCGCTCGTGGACTTCGCTGGCGGTGGGAATCGGGTTGCCGAGCAGCGTGCGTTTCAGGCGCTGCAGCACCCGCCCGAAGCGAGTACCCGGCTCGCCAGTACCTGGCCGCGGGACAAGATAGTTCTTGCCAACACGCGTGAATCCACGGTGGGTGGCGATTCGTACGAAGCGATCGCCCGGCTTGGCGCCGCGAACGGTCTGCCGCCACTCGAGATCGGGGTGGTAGACGGTCTGGGCGCCGCGATTATCCGGCCGAGGTGGCTCTCGGGGCGGTCGACTATCGGTCATTGTGCGACGCCCATGCTGCGTCTTCTCTCAAAGGAGAGCATAAGGCGCGCCACGCCCGACGCGCTGCTCATTCGGAGAAGGCTTCTACTTTGAGCCGTTGCGGCGCGGCCCAGTAGGTACAACGGGCCGCGCGGCGAGAGATGCTTACGCAGTGACCGCTTGTTTGGCGCCAGCCGTGTCCCACTTGGCGAACGCCGGGACCACCCGGAGCGGGTTGTCGTGCATGATGGCCACCTTGTCCTGCTGGCTGATGAACGTGTACCCATCAATCACCGGCACCAGGTCATCACCGCTGCGGCCAGTCTCGGGAATGACGTGCCGACCCGAACCCGGTGCCTCGGTGCCGAACACGATGCGTTCCACGCCCCGCTGCCTGATGGCGGCCTCCAGGAAGATCGAGTCATACGCGCAGGTGTCGAAGAACAGGTTCTTGGACAGGTCCTTCTGCGGCAGATGCGGATCGGTCTTATGGAAGCGATCCAGGCCGCCGCCGCAGTGGCAAATGATGATCTTGAGCTGCGGATAGCGCTGGAACACGTCGCCGTGGCCGAGGAACTGGGTGGCCAGGTACTGCTCTGTGTAGAAGCCGAGCTGGTAGTTGTGCGGCACCACGCGGAAGCGCTGATCCAGGGCGTTGGTGCCGTGCACGATGATTGGCAGGCCAAGCTCCTGGCACTTCTCGTACAGCGGGAACCAGTACTCCTCGTGCATGCCAGGAGTGGCGCGGCGTCCGCCTGGATCGGGGCTCGCGTACGTCGCGATGAAGCCCAGGTCCTTGACGCAGCGCTCGAGCTCGCCCAGGACGTGCTTGGTGTCGGGTGCGTTGCTCAACTGCGGCAGTTGGCAGGCGCCGGCGAAGCGGTCTGGGAAGTCCAGGCACTGCCGATGGATGCAATCGTTGACGAAGCGCGCCCAAGCGGGCGTGAGGTGCTCCTCCATGAAGCCCATCACACGGAACGGCCGCGGCCCGATGATCTGGACGTCGATGTTGCGCGCGTCCATGTAATCGATGTGCCGCTGGCTGGCGCGTTTGAAGTCTTCCTCCGAGAGCCCCGGCGTAGGTCGTCCGCCAGGCTGCAGCGGATTGGGGAACGCGGTATTGGCGGCCATCATCAGCATCAAATAGTTGCTGGTCGCCTCAGGCGACGAGACGTGTCCGTGGACGTCGAGGACCTTCACGCCGTTGTACATGCCTCGATGGTACTCAGCCTCGGGTCCGGGGAGCTCGCAGCCCCCGACCCACATCCCGTTTAGGTATCGGGCGTACTATTTGATGCATGCTGAGCGCCCAGGACAACGCCCTCATTACCCAGACGAACAAGAACACGCCCATGGGCGAGCTCTTCCGCCGGTTTTGGCTGCCGGTGCTTTTGCCCGAAGAGGTTCCTGAACCCGATTCGCCGCCGATTCGGCTGAAGGTCATGGGCGAGTACCTGGTCGCCTTCCGCGACTCCAGCGGCAAAGTTGGTCTGGTTGAGGCGTTCTGTCCGCACCGAAGGGCGCCGCTGTTCTACGGCCGCAACGAAGAAGGCGGCCTCCGCTGCGCCTACCACGGCTGGAAGTTCGACACCCAAGGCACCTGCATCGACCTACCCAGTGAACCGCAGGACTCGGACTTCAGAGAAAAGGTCAGCCTCGAGGCGTACCCCACCCGAGAGTGGGGCGGCGTCATCTGGGCCTACATGGGCCCTCCCGAGCACATGCCGCAAGAGCTGCCCCAGATGGAGTGGGGCCTCGTCGAGCCCCACCAGCGCAGGGTGGTCAAGAACTTCCAGGAGTGCAACTACCTCCAGGCGCTCGAGGGCGACATCGACACCGCCCACGTGTCGTACCTGCACTCCACCAAGAAGCCGCAGCCGCAGAACCAGGGCGTCGTACGGCCGGTCGGGAGAATCGACAAAGCCCCCAAGCTGATGGTCCTCAACCATGACGCCGGCTTCGCGTACGGCGGCAGAAGAACCGTCCCTGACGACGGCGGCTACTACTGGCGCATCACGCAATTCCTGTGGCCCACGTACGCGTTCATCCCGGCATTCTCCTGGCCGAAGACCTGCACGTACACGGTGCCAGTGGACGACCACCACTGCTTCCGGATGAGCTTCACCTACAACGTTGAAGGCGCGGTCGACTCGGGTCGCTGGCTACAGGGCCTGCCAGGTCAATCTCAGCCTGAGGGGAAAGGCCCGTGGTCCAGAAGCTACGGCCAGTTCTGGTTCGACGACGGCCTGCCCATCGATACCTGGTTGCTCGAGCAGAACAAGCGCAACCATTACTTCCTGGATCGCGAGCGGCAGCGCACCGAGAGCTTCACGGGCATTGAAGGCATCCCCACGCAGGACCGCGCGATGACCGAAGGCATGGGCTATATCTGCGATCGAACCAAAGAACGTCTTGGCACCACCGATATCGCGGTGATCGCCGCCCGCCGCGGTCTGATCGATATGGCCCGCAACCTCGCCGAAAAGGGCATCGAGCCCTTCGCGGCGACCCACGCCGATGCCTACCGGTTGCGCGCGCTGGACGTGGTCACGCCTGATGGGGAACTCGGCCCGGTGCTGGATCGCTATCGCGACGAAGTGACCGTCGCCGTGTAGCCATGCTCACGCGTCGGGACCTGATTCGCGCCTCCGGCGGCGCACTGGCGCTGTCCGTCGCCGGCGCGTGTGCGCCAAGCGCTCCCGCCGGCCCGACGCCAGCCGCCCCCGCCCCGACCGTCAGTGGTGCCACCACAACACTGCCGGCGTACGTCCCGTTCCAGGGGCCCAAACCAGACTTCCCGCCAAGTTCAGATGGGATTGTTCCGGCGGGATACCTGACTTTCCCGAAGAACCTCGTCAAGAGCTCTAGCGGACCAGCGGGCAAAGAGGGCGACTCCGTCAGTTTTCTGACCTACAGCATCAACCCGACTCCCGCGCCGGTCGATCAGAACCCGGCCTGGCAGCAAGTCAACAAGGACCTCGGGCTCTCGCTGCAGTTCACGTACACCGCGCTGCAGGACTACAACGTCAAGCTGAGCACGGTCATCTCGAGCGGACAGCTGCCCGACATCTTCACGATGAACGTGCTGGGCGTACAGATCCCGAGTGAGGCCGAGTTCTTTCAGTCGCAGTGCGCCGAGCTGACGCCGTTCCTGGGCGGCGATGCCATCAAGGCTTATCCCAACCTGGCGAACTTGCCTCAGACGGCCTGGCGTAACTGCCTGTACGCCGGGAAGCTGTACGCACTGCCGCGGGTGGTGAACGCGGTCGGCTCGACGATGCTGGTGCAGTTGAACGCGCTTGACGACGTCGGCATCAGCCAGATCAAGAGCACCGACGACTTCAGCAACGCCGTCAAACAGACCACCCGCAACGGCGTCTACGGAATTGGCGGCGTCCAGGCCCCGAACATGCAGTGGGTTCTCGGTATGTTCCGCGCGCCGAACCAGTGGCGCGAGCAGGGTGGCAAATTCACCCGCGACTGGGAGACCCCTGAATATAAGGAAGCAGTCGCGTTGATGCGCGGCTTCTGGGACGCGGGTTACGTCCATCCGGACACCCCGACGTACGTCGCCCAGCAAGGTGCCCAGCCGTTCTACGCGGGCAAGTTCGCGATGTACCCGACGAACTTCTTCGCGTTCGGCATTGCGTGGGACCGCTTGCTTGGGATCAACAAGAACTTCCGCCTCTCGGCGCTGGTCGCTCCTGGCACGCAGTTCCAGGACTGGGGCGGTAACCAGATCACCGTATTGAAGAAAGGTTCGCCGGATCGCATCAAGCAGGTGCTCGGCGTGCTGAATTACCTGGCCGCACCGTTCGGCTCATCGGAACACCTGACGCTCACGTATGGCGTTGAAGGCGTGGACTTCAACTACGACCCCAGCGGGAACCCGGTCTATACCGACACAGGCAAGAACAACGTCCAGTACATCGCCTGGCAGACCATCATCAGCCCGCCCGCGGTGCTCTACGACGCGCTCGATGCGAACTTTGTGAAGACCGCGCATCCGATCGAGACCGCCGCCCACGATGAGGCAGTGACCGACGCCTCCGTCGGGCTGTACTCGCCGAGCAACGCTGCCAAAGGCGCCAGCCTGACGCAAACGATGACCGACGGCGTCAACCAGATCCTGTTCGGCCGCGCCCCCGTCGATTCCCTCGATCAGTTAGTGAAAGACTGGCGCAACAACGGCGGCGACACCATCCGCTCCGAGTTCGAAGCCGAATATGCCAAGAACCGGAGTTAGAGCTCGTACTCCCGAAGCAGGGTTCCCGCGTTGGTGCGCTGGTCCTCTCGCAGGTCCGCCTGAATCAGCTCTGGTAACGGCAACTTGCGCTCAGCGAACTCGGCTACCAACGCATCGAAGGACATGCCGCCGCGCCGCGCACTCGCGCTCACTAGGTCGAGTTGGATGCCCTCGCCACCACACGTGGGACACACCTCTTCGGTATCGAAGACCTCGCCT
>JAFAZN010000470.1 GCA_019239775.1 Chloroflexota bacterium | reverse complement strand
TGCCGGCTGGCAGGTTCTCGACGAAGATCGTCAGCTGCGGACCGTGCGATTCACCCGCGGTGACAACCCGTAACCGGCCCAGGCTCACGCGTCTGTCCGTGTGGTTGATAAAGCTGCTCTTGTTACAGCCGCTTCGTAAACATCCATAGGTGGTACCCGCCCCGTCCAGCGCTCGAACGCCAGCGCCGCCTGGTGCAGCAACATGCCAAGTCCATTTTCAGCCCGTGCGCCGGCCTCCCGCGCCGCGACCATGAACCCGGTCTCGGGCGGATTGTAGGCCAGCTCGATGGCCACGCTGTCAGGACTGTACCAGCTAGGGTGGACGGTCGGAGCCGCGCCATGATGTCCCAGGGAGGTCGCATTCACCACGAGGCACCAAGGCCGTCTGGCGGGCTCCGCGGCCTCTTCCAGTGCGCCCCACATCAGGTCCACGGAACGGAGTCGGTTCCTGAGGCTGGTCACCACGTGTTCGGCGCGTTCCACCGTGCGGTTCAAGACGGTGACGGACGTGGCGCCAAGGTCGGCGAGCGCCCAGATCGCCGAACGCGCCGCGCCACCCGCACCGAGCACCACTGCCGGCTGTCCGCTGGGGTCGATACCTGAGAGCTGCATCCACCGCGCGAGACCCGCCGCGTCCGTGTTGCCCCCACTGAGTCGCCCACTGGTGTTGACGATCGTGTTGACCGCGCCCAGCGCGAGTGCGGCATCGTCCACTGCGTCCAGATACGCCATCACTGCCTGCTTGTGCGGCGCGGTCACGTTCGCGCCCAGACAGTCTTGCGCCCTCAGGCCATCGACAACACGCGGCAGCTCGTCCACGGCGACGTCCAGCGCCGTGTACCACGCGTCAATGTGGAGTGCGGTGAACGCCGCGTTGTGCAGCGTGGGCGACAGCGAGTGTGCCACGGGCCGCCCGAGCAGATAGGCGCGCTGCGTCACGCGCGGTCGGAGGTAAGTCGCTCGAGGTCTGCCCAGAAGCTGGGATACGAGATGGCCACGCTGTCGGCGCCGCCGATCTCGGCACCGCCGCCGACGGCTCCCGCGAGCGCGAACAACATTGCCATGCGGTGGTCGGCCTGACTCTCGGCGCGTCCGCGCTCCAGGCGGGAAGCTCGGATGCGCCAACCGTCATTGGTGGCCGTGATGTCGCCACCAAGGGCAGACAGTCCATCGGCAACCACGGCCAGTCGATCCGACTCCTTACCGCGCAGTTCGGCGGCATCGCTCACGACGGTCTCGCCTTCAGCGAATAGTCCAAGCAGCGCCACGAGCGAGATTTCGTCGATCGCCAGCGGCACCAGGTCACCACCAACCTGCGTGCCGCGGAGCCTGCTGGACGTCGCGACCAGGTCTGCAACCGGTTCACCCGCCACATCGCGGGCATTGTCCACCTGCACGGAGGCGCCCATCCGCTCCAGGATGGTCAGGAGCCCGGTACGGGTCGGGTTCAGTCCGACGTTCTGGATGCGGACCTCCGCGTTTGGATGCAGCACCCCGAGCACCAGCCAGAAGGCGGCCGACGAGAAGTCTCCAGGCACCTCCACATCTACACACTCGAGGCGTTCCACTGGTTCGACCGACACGGTGGTTGCCTCGGTCCGAACTGTTGCACCCATCGCCCGCAGCAGCCGCTCAGTGTGATCCCGCGTGGCCGCCCGCTCCACAACGCGCGTGACGCCGTCCGCGTAGAGACCCGCCAGTAGGAGTGCGGACTTCACCTGCGCGCTGGCCACTTCGGGACGGTGCTCCGTCGCTTTCAGCGGTTGCGATGGGCCAATCGCCAACGGCGGTAGGCTGCCACCCTCCCGCCCATTGATCAGTGCGCCTGCATGCCGCAGCGGTTCCGCCACGCGCGCCATCGGCCGTCGTCGCAGTGAGGCATCGCCGCTCAGGACTGCAAACAAGCCTGCGCCAGCGAGGATGCCACTCAGCAGCCGCATCGTGGTGCCCGAGTTGCCGCAGTCCAGCACATCGTCCGGTTCCTGTAGTCCGCGCAGACCACGACCCTGCAGTTCCACCCAGTCACGGTCATGTCGGAGGTTGACACCCAACTGTTGGAGGCACTTCAGTGTTGAGCCGCAGTCCGCGCCTGAGGAGAAGTTCGTAATGCGGGCGACTCCATCCCCGAGCGCGTTGAAGAGCGCCGCGCGATGCGAGACGGACTTGTCACCTGGAACCCGCACCGTCCCGCGCACGCGTTGAACGCCAGTCACAAGGCGATCACTCGACGCGACCGCGAGGCTCACGCGTGGGCGACCTGCAGCCGAGCGCGGGGTCGCGCCAGTGGCCGGCCCACCGCCGCCAGCACCCCCTCCAGGGTGTGCATCAGTTGCTCGAAGCCTTCGAGCGTAAGCGACTGCGGGCCATCTGACAGCGCCGAATCGGGCTGCGGGTGTACCTCGATCAGGAGACCGTCCGCGCCTGCGGCCGCCGCGGCGAGCGCCATTGGCTGGACGAGATACCGATGGCCGGTGCCATGGCTCGGATCGGCGATGACTGGCAGGTGAGACAGTCGCTTGACGAGCGGGATGGCGCTCAGGTCGAGGGTGTTGCGCGTGGCCGTCTCGAAGGTGCGAATACCGCGCTCGCAGAGGATCACGTTCGGGTTGCCCGCGTGCATGATGTACTCCGCCGCCATCAGCCACTCTTCGATCGTTGCCGAAAGACCGCGCTTGAGCATGCACGGCTTGTCGGAGCGACCAACTTCCTTCAGCAGCGGGAAATTCTGCATGTTGCGCGCGCCGATCTGCAGCACATCCGCGGATTCTGCGACGCGTTCCACCTGACCGGGATCCATCACTTCGGTGATGATGGGCAGGCCCGTCTCGTCGCGACCCTCTTCTAAAAGACTGAGCCCATCTTCTCCGAGTCCCTGGAACGCGTACGGCGAGGTGCGCGGTTTGAACGCTCCACCTCTGAGCAGTGTGGCGCCCGACTCGGCCACGCTACGCGCGGTCCTGATGAGCTGTTCGCGACTTTCCACTGAACATGGGCCGGCCATGACCACGAAGTCGTGGCCCCCGACTGGCTGGCCACCGGCGTTGACGATCGTGTCCATCGGTTTGAAGTCGCGGCTGGCCAGTTTGTAGGGGCGTGTAATGCGCGTAACGCGGTCTACACCTGGGAGGACCTCCAGGGTTTCCAGGAGATCGTCGGGGAACCCGGTGCCGATCACGCCGATCACGGTGCGTTCCTCCCCCTTGGAGATCTGCGCCTTCAGGCCGTGCAGGCGCAGGACTTCGACAACATGCTCGACGTCTTCGGTCGAGGCGCTTGGGTGCATAACTGCGATCATCGCGGTGCGTTTGGTCCTTTCTTTGGGCAATAAAAAAGCGACCCGTTTGAGGGGCCGCTGGACGTGACAGGACTTTACCGAGCTGCTTAGCGATGCCGCGGCAGCCCCATCACGTAATGGGTAAACCAATACGAGTAGGTCTGCTGCCTCATCGCCGCGGAGTATAGGTAGACGGCTAGTGACTGTCAAACAACGCTTAGAATCGCGGCGATGCCCTCCTCTCGGCTGCGCGTGCTGACGGTGTTTGGCACCCGCCCTGAGGCGGTCAAGCTTGGGCCTGTTATTCGGGAACTGGCAACCCACTCCGAGGCCATCCACAGCAGAGTCTGTGTGACAGCGCAGCACCGCGACATGCTCGACCAGGTGCTAGAGATCTTCGGCATCGAGCCCGACTTCGATCTCGACGTCATGCAGGACAACCAGACCCCAACGCAGGTCGCCTCCGCGGTGCTGGCGAAACTCGAACCGATCCTGCAGCAAGAGGCGCCCGACTGGGTGCTGGTGCAGGGCGACACGACCACGGTCGCGGCGGCGGCCCTGGCCGCGTTCTACGCCAGGGCCAGAGTAGGCCACGTCGAGGCAGGCCTGCGGACCGGCGATCGATGGCAACCGTTTCCCGAGGAGATCAATCGCCGCGTCGCCGGCGTGATTGCCGACCGCCACTTCGCCCCTACCCAGCGGTCGCGCGACAACCTACTCAAAGAGAACGTGCCCGACGAACAGATACTCGTCACGGGCAACCCGGGTATCGATGCGCTCAAGTGGATCACTGCTCAAGAGCCGAGCCAGACCGTGAACGAGTTGCTCATGCAGGCTCCCGAGGCGCGCACGATTCTGGTCACCGCGCACCGCCGCGAGAACTTCGGCGCGCCACTGCACGACATCTGCTACGCCCTGCGTGAACTCGCAGAGCGCAACGCCACGTCAGTCCACATTGTCTATCCCGTACACAAGAACCCAAACGTGCAGGGACCGGTCCATCAGTTGCTCGCCGATGTCAAAAACATCACCTTGATCCCGCCGCTGGACTATCTCTCGAACCTGCAGCTGATGAAGCGCAGCTATCTGGTGGTGACCGACTCCGGCGGCATTCAGGAAGAGGCGACCGGCCTGGGCATCCCGTGCCTGGTGCTGCGCGAGGTCACCGAACGGCCCGAAGGTGTCGAGACGGGTGCACTCCGCCTGGTTGGAACCGACCGCGCCAGGATCGTCGCGGAAGCCACTCGCCTGCTGGAGGACGCTGCCGACTATGCGAAGATGGCCAGCGCTGAGAACCCGTTTGGCGACGGCCACGCCGCCGAGCGCATCGTCGGCTCCCTTCTGAGCAATCCCAGCGTCTAGCCATGGTCCTCGTTCGCGCCTTGATGGTCGTTGCGCTCTTGGCCGCTTGGCCAGTTGCGGCCGCCAGCGCGCAAACGGGTCCCTCGGGGCTGCCGAGCCATTTCGCCTTCGGCCTCGGCGGTGGCCAGGGCGACACCTGGATGCCCCAGAGCGGCATCCCCTGGGACTTCCGCATGCAGTACCTCGCCGGCGGCGTGAACACAGGCCACGGCTGGGAGACCTGGAACCCGAATGGCACCTTTGCGCTGAACTATGCCCAGGAATCAGCCCAGCACGGCTACATCCCGGTGTTGCCCTACTACGAGCTGCTGCAGAGCAACGGCAACTGTGGCAACTGCGCCGAAAACAAGAAGGACATCTCCAACCTGAACGACAACGGCCTGATGCGGGCGTACTACGCCAACTTCGCGCTGCTGATGAAGCGCCTGGGCTCCGGCACCTACGACGGGGTTCAGGGTTTCGGCAAGCTGGTGCTGGTCAACCTCGAGCCTGACTTCGTTGGCGGCTACGCGGTTCAGGCGGTCAACAACGGTGTGTGCTTCGGCTTCTGCACCGGCCGTGGCAACGACCCCAGCTTGCTGGAGGCCTCAGTCAATAGTTCGGGCTTCAACGACGTGGCGGGTATCCCCGATACGTACGTTGGTTTCACGAAGGCGCTGGCGCACCTACGCGATCTCTACGCCCCAAACGTGCTGCTGGGCTACGACGTCAGCTCGTGGGCAACTGGCACCGACATCGGCCTGGACACCAATCCGAACACCGACGTCGCCGGCCTCGGCCGCGAAGTCGGGATGTTTTTCAGCCAGCTTGGCGCGCACGAGGTGTTGTTCAACGATCCGCTCGACCGAGACGCTGGCCAGTACAAGGTCCAGTTCGGCCAGAACCGCTGGTGGGATCGACTGAACGTCGCCGTCCCCAATTTCGCCCGCTGGGAGCAATACCTGACCGCTACCGTCAGCGCGGATGGCTCGAAGCCGATGCTCCTGTGGCAGGTACCAGCCGGCAACCAGTACTTCCAGAGCGAGGACAACACCAACGGCCACTTCCAGGACAACCGCGCCGAGTACATCTTTGGTCATGTCCCCGAGCTGATTCAGGCGGGCATCGTCGGCGCCATCTTCGCGCCAGGTAATGCGGGGAGCACGGCCTGGGGCGACACGATGAAGGATGGCGTCACGAACCCGCCGCCAATCTGCACCAGCGATGGTCTGAGCAGCGGCCAGATCTGCAACGACCACCCGAGCAGCGTCTCCGATGACGACGGCGGCTACCTGCGCATGATGGGCCAGGCGTACTACCAGAACCCGGTTGCGCTCTCGGGCGCGCCAGCGGCGGCGGCAGCGCCAACGCCCGCGAGTGTGCCTCCCCTGCAGGTCACCCTCGGAGGCGCTGGCCTCGACAGCGACACTGCAACCGCGGGTCAGGACGTCTCGATCCACCAGGACTTCAGCGTGAACGCTGACGCCACCGTGCTAGTGGACTATGAGCTCTACAACGCATCTGGCGACAAGGTCTGGCAGCTTGCGCACGACAACGTCGCGCTCCAAGCAGGCCAGGCGAGCGACACGGCCGTGTTCACCGTCCCTGACTCGCTGGGGCCCGGCGTTTATACGTTCAAGTCCGGCGTGTTCTCGGCTGGCTGGGGCACGTTGTACGCCTGGAACGATCAGGTCGGCACACTTACGGTCGACTGAAGCGCTCGACCCCGAACGGCTCGAACTCGGCCAGGCTCGCGCCGCAGACCAGGTGGTCGGCAACACGCCGTCCGGTGAGCGGTCCGAGCAGTATGCCGTTGCGATAGTGGGCGGTCGTCACAAAGAGTCCGTCCACACTCGGCGCCGGTCCCACGATGGGGAAACGATCCGGCGCCGCCGGTCGTAGGCCAGCCCAGAAGCCTTCGACCGTGAAACTGCCCACGGCCGGCACCACCTCGAGTGCGGACTCGGTAAGTCGGTTCATGCCCGCCACGGTGGGCGTGGGATCATAGTTGCCTTCCTCTTCTGTGGCGCCGAGCACGATCTCGCCATCCGGCCGCGGCACGAGGTAGCACTCACCCGACCAGAGCACCTGGCGCGGCGATCGCCCCAGCGCGCGCAGGCTCATGATCTGCCCCTTCACTGGCGCGATCGGCAGATTGACCCCAGTTTGATCGCACAGGTCTGAGCTCCAGACCCCCGCGGCTATGACGACGACGTCGGCCCCGAACGCATCGTGGTTGGTGCGCACACCCGTGACGTGCCCGCCGCTCATGCACACGTTCGTCACGACGGTGTTCTCATGAAACTGCGCGCCGCGCCGGGTAGCCGCCGTTGCCAGCGCGTGGACGAGTCGTGGCCCGCGCACCTGAGCTTCGTCGGCAAGCCACAAGCCACCTGCCAACAGGCGTGCCGCGACGCCTTTGAGGAGTGGCTCACACTCGCCGAGCCGCTCGGCCTCGATCCATTCCGCGGCGAGTCCTCTGGCGGACTGCCAGCGGAGCATCCGTTGCAGGTCCACTCGTTCGGACTCGGTCCGAGCCACCCGCAAGATGCCCGTGCGGCGGTACTCGATGTCTAGCCCGACGTCCTCGAACAGCTGCTGGGCAAGCGGTGCGTGTTCGGCGCGGCCTTTCAGCGCGACCTCGAAGAACGCGTCGGCAAA
>JAFAZN010000422.1 GCA_019239775.1 Chloroflexota bacterium | reverse complement strand
CAGCCGATGCCGCTCACGCCAGATTCGTCGTCCAGCCGCAGCAGGTGGAACGTAGCCACCCTGCCGCGCCGCGGCCTCGAGCCTTGACCACCAAGCTTGGATGCCCGCGATGTCACCCGCCGAAGGACTTCGCAAGATCCGCTCCGGCGCCCGCCCCCGCCGAGGTGATGCCCCTCACGGGAGTAGTGCCCTCACTCACAACCTCCGGGGCGTCAAAGGTGGAAGTACCCTGGGCCTCTATACCTCCGACGTGGCGCAGCGATGCACGAGGCCCGTGACGCGGTGCCGGTAGGCTGTAGCTGAATGCCAGAGTTGAACGTGCGCGAGGCGATCCTCTACTTCGAGGACGCGGCTGGCGGTGGCCGGCCGGTGGTGTTCATGCATCCGGCCTCCGGCAGCAGCGCTGCCTGGCGCTTTCAGCTGCAGCCGTTTGGCGCGGCGGGCTACCGCTGCATCACGTACGACCTGCGCGGCTGGGGCCGCTCGCGCTCAACCTCGGCTGACCCGGGCGCCATGAGCGACGACCTGCTCGCCCTCGTAGACCATCTCCGCCTGGACCGCTTCAGCCTCGTCGGCGCAGCCTACGGCGGCTTCGGCGCTCTCGACTTCGCGTTGCGCTTCCCAGAGCGCCTGCAGGCGCTGGTGCTCAGCGGCACCCAGGCCGGCATCGCTGACCCCGCCTACACCGCGGTGCGCGAACGCGTGGTCGCCGCGCCGATCCGGGCGCTGCCGCTGGATTTCCGCGAGGTCGGACCTTCTTACAGGACACGAGATCCGGAGGGTGTCCAGCAGTGGCTCGAAATCGCGCATGCCGCTGGCGAACCGCCGCCGTCTGCGCGCCAGCGTACGCACTTGCGCATCATGCTTCCGATGCTCGAGGCCTTGCGGGTGCCAACGCTGTTGGTCGGCGGAGGCGCCGACCTGCTGGCGCCGCCTGAGCTCATGCGCATCTTCCAAGCTCACATCGCTGAAGCCAAGATGGTGGTCTTTGGAGAGGCAGGTCACTGCATCCACTGGGAGCAGCCCGAAGCCTGGAACCGCGAGGTCACCCAGTTCCTAAACCGCTAGGTAGTGACCTCCACAGCACCTGGGTACATCTGCGCCAGCGTCTCAGGCAACGGATGTTGCACTGGCAGCTCCAGCAGGCGCTGCAGCTCTACTGCGTTTACTACTGCCTTGGCCCCAAAGTGGTTGTTGTAGAAGGCGTAGGTCTCCGAGGTCTGCGACGCCAGCTCGCGAACGTCCGCCGCCAGGTGCTTCTGCTCCTCAGGCGTGTACAGGTAGTTGTAGCGATCCTCCGACTCCCCGTGTGACCACCACTGCTTGTAGTTACGCCCGTGAAAACGGAAGTACGCCGTGTCCGAGGTGAGTGGCACCCCGCGGATAGAGGTCTTGAAGCGCGGCTCATCGATCATCACCCAGGCCACGTGCTGCTCTTCCATGAACGCGCGGATGGCCTGCGTCTCTTCGGACTCAGTCCATTCGCGGTGGCGTAGCTCCACCGCCAGGCTGAAGCCGGCGCCGCGCAGTCGGCGAATCAGGTCTTCGAGGTAGCCGACCGCCTCGGAGGCCGGCCGAAAACTGGTCGGAAACTGCGCCAGCAACGGTCCCATACGCCCTGCTTCCGCGAGCGGCTGGATACCTTCGTTGAAAACCTGAAAATCATCGTCGGCCACCCGCCAGGACTGGCCGGTGGCCTGCTCGAACATCTTCGGGTGGGTGAACTTCTGCCACAGCTTGACGGCAAAGCGGAAGTCGTCCGGGACTTTGGCCGCCCACGCCTTTGCGGCGAACTTGTTGGGCGGCCGATAGAACGAGCTATTGATTTCGACAGTGTTGAAGTAGCGCGCGTAAAAGGCGAGCTTGTCTTTGTCGGCAAGCTTCGGCGGGTAGAAGATGTCATCCCAGGCACCCTTGCCTTTGGGATAGCTCCAGCCCGACGTGCCGATATACACGCGCGCTTTGCTCATAACGCTTATGCCGCGCGGCGCTCCTTACGATGCTCGCCCTTCATCTGCTCCATCAGCTTGCCGACTTCATTCCGAGTAGCGGTGTCCCAGATCTTACGTACTTTGGGAAACAGCTGGCCCTCTTCTTCTTCGATGTGGTGCTCGGTGTTTTCCTGAAGGACTTTGATCTTGGGTTGCCACTGCTCGTCTGAAGGTCCGAACTGGCTGATCTCGCCGATGAGCACGTCCATCACGTGGTGCTCCTGGTAGCTCTCCAGGATCAAGTCCGTGGCGCGCTTGTCCTCTTTCAGTTTTGGATAGAAGAAGGTTTCCTCCATCGTTTCGTGGAGGCTGAGCATCTCGCGAAGCTGGTCCCAGAGCTTCTGCGCTTGCGGGCCCTTGGCCTTTTCGAGTTTGGCGAAAATGTCCTTGGCCTCAGCATGCTCGTGCTCGAGGAATGTCAGTACATCCATGCGACACGCGGGAGGCAAGGCACGTGCCGGCAACCTCGGGGAAGATTCTTGACAACATACCGACCAATCGGTATCTTAAGGACATGAGCCGCACGGCCACTCCGAGAGCCCCCGAAGCCACTCGCCAGAAGATCCTGGAAGCCGCCTTCACCGAGTTTTATACGAACAGTTTCCAGGGTGCCAGCCTGAACCACATCGTGGAAACTGCTGGCACAACCAAGGGCGCGGTGTTCCATCATTTCGATTCCAAGCAGGCTCTCGGCTATGCCGTGCTCGACGACATGATTGGCCCAATCCTGCTGCAACGCTGGATCGGTCCGATCAAAGACACCACGGACCCGATCTCGGACATCCAGAAGACGTTTCGCCGCTATGTCAACGAGGACAGCGAGTCCGGCAACTACGTGTACGGCTGCCCGCTGAACAACCTGGCGCAGGAAATGTCGCCGCTGGATCCCGGCTTTCACGAGCGCATCAACCACCTGTACGACCTCTGGCGCGAGGCGTATGCGCAAGCGCTGGAGCGCGGCATTCTGGCCGGCACCGTCAAAGCCAGCGCGTCGCCGAGCGCGGCCGCCGCGCTGATCGTCTCAGCCCAGATGGGCGTATGGGGCAGCGGCAAGAGCTCGCGCGACAAAGCCGTCATGCGCCAGGCCGCCCAGGGCGTCTGCGATTACCTGGAGAGCCTGCGCGCGTAAAGCCGCGCGGCCGCTCTTTTTTGTCTCCCATACATACCGACTGGTTGGAATCCTAACCTGTCACAAAATCGCGGAAGGAGCGTCACAGAGTCATGCAGCCCGAATCCTCTTCCCAACCCCTCCTCGGCGGCATCGATGCCGAGTATCGCTTCGGCCGACCCAAGGTGTATCTCACCTCACACGAGTTGGCTCGACTGACCCTGGTCCGCTCGCGCCTGGGCGAGACGCGTGCCGAACGCGAGGCCGAAGCCGTCTACCCGCCCCGCCGTCGCCGCACGAGCCGTCGCTGATGCGAAGTCTTGTGGACTTCTGCAGGGCGTGGTATCTGGACCGTTTCGGCCCCAGCCGCAACGCCCCGGCCACCTCGCAGCGAAGGCGCTCACGGCGCTCGTCGGCTCCCGTAAATCCGCTGATGTACGACCTGTTTGTGACCTGCATTGCGGACAGGAACTGACCTGATCCAAAGCTACAGTTACTGACATGAACAGCCGCTTCGGAGGAATCTCACTCAACATGCGCCATCAACGCGCGAGCGTTGTTTTCGTCCTGATCACCCTGTTCATCGACGTTCTTGGTATGGGTCTGGTGATCCCGATCTTGCCGCGCCTGGTTCAGAACCTGCTCGGCGGTGAAGTCGCCCAGGCGTCCTTTGTCTTTGGCGTACTGGTCTCGATCTACGCGGTCATGCAGTTCTTTTGCGCGCCAATTCTGGGCGCGTTGTCCGATCGCTTTGGCCGTCGTCCGGTAATCCTGCTGGCGCTGGTCGGGCTGGGCTGCGATTACATCCTGCTCAGCCTGGCGCCCAGCATCTGGTGGCTGGTGCTTGGTCGCATCATCGCCGGCGCCTGTGGCGCCACGTTCACCCCGGCGGGTGCGTACATCGCCGATGTGAGTCCGCCCGAGAAGCGCGCGGCCAACTTTGGCCTGCTGGGCGTGGCCTTTGGCCTCGGATTCATCGCCGGGCCAGCGCTGGGTGGGTTCCTCGGCGCCTCAAACTTGCGCCTGCCGTTCATGGTGTGCGCCGGTCTCACGCTGCTGAACTTCCTGTTCGGTCTGCTGGTGATGCCTGAGTCGTTGAAGCCTGAGAACCGGCGCGCGCTCGACGTGCGCCAGATGAACCCGATCGGCGCGGTCCGCGCAGTGTGGCGCTATCGAGGCGTGGCAGCGCTGGTGCCGGTGTTCGTTGCGACGCAACTCGCGCAGCAAGGCTTGCAGAGCGTGTGGGTGCCCTACACCACGTATCGCTACGGTTGGGATATCGCGGGCGTCGGCCTCTCGCTGGCGATCGTCGGTCTGCTGTTCGCGTTCTCGCAAGGCGCGCTGGTGCGGCCGATTGTCGGTCGATTCGGCGAGCAGCGCACGCTGATGATCGCGCTTGGCATCGCTGTCCTCGGCATGCTTCTGTTCGGATTGGCCAGCCAGGGCTGGATGATGTACGCGGTGACGGCGATCTATTGCGGCGGCCTTGGCCTGCTGAATCCGGCCGTGCAAGGGTTGATGTCACGCGCGGTCCCCGCCACTGAGCAGGGCTTGCTGCAGGGCGCGATGGCCAGTGTGATGACAGGTGCGGCGATTGTTGGTCCGCTGCTGGCCAACGGCTCGTTCGCGGTGGCGATCAGCCCCGATCTGCCGCTGAGCCTGCCAGGGGCGCCGTTCTTCCTCGGCAGCATCCTGTGCCTGGTGGCGTTGCTTCTCGCCCGCCGCGGCATGCGGCACGTCGAAGCGCAACCAGCCGTCATCCATCCAATGGCAGCCGTCGAGGCGCTCGCCGCCTGAGCCAATGCCGTTCTGCTAGAACGCTGGCAGAACGCCATGAGTGCTGAACTCGACCGCCTTCTGCTCGAGATCCACGAGCAGCCGGCGGTCGTTCAGCGTGTCCTGCAGACGCAGGTCGCCGCCGTTGGCGAGATCGCCGCAATCGTCGCGCAGCGTGATCCATCCGCCATTGTGCTGGTGGCGCGTGGTAGCTCGGACAACGCCGCGGTGTACGGCCGCTACCTGTTCGAAGTGTGCAACCACCGCCTCACCTCGCTGGCTGCCCCCTCGGGGCTGACGCTGTACGGCAGCGGCCCGCGGCTTGACCGCACGCTGGTGATTGGCATCTCCCAATCGGGCCAGGGCGAAGACGTGGTGGCCTACGTTCGTGCCGCGCGAGAGCAAGGTGCGCCAACGGTGGCGATCGTGAACGACCTCACCTCACCCCTGGCCCTATCCGCCGCGCAGGTGCTTTCGTGCGAGGCCGGTCCTGAGCTCAGCGTGCCTGCGACCAAGACGGTGACGGCACAGATGACGTTACTCGCGATGCTGGCGTGCGCACTCGACGATGATGGCGCGATGCAGCGCCTGCAGCCCTTGCCCGGGGCGGTGGCGTCCGCGTTGGATCAGCGACCGGCAGCGGCGAGTGTGGTGCAGTCACTGGGCAGCAGCAGTATCGGTTCGGTGATCGGCCGTGGGTTCGCGTATCCACCCGCCCTGGAGCTCGCCCTCAAGCTCAAGGAGACCGCGTACGCCCGTGCAGAGCCGTTTTCGGCGGCGGACTTCCTGCATGGTCCGCTCGCGCTGGTGCAACCCGGTTACGCTGCGCTGGTCGTGGACGTGGGCGGTCACTCGAGTACGTCCGCCTTCGAAATTGCCAGTGCTATCCAGGGCGGAGGTGGTTCTCCCGTACTTGTGCGCGCTGGCGAACTGCGGCCTGCCCCCGAGGCGTGGCCAGGGGTGGAGGTGCCCGCGCCGGTGGCGGAGCCGTATGCGCCGATCGTGGCCCTGGTCCTCGGCCAGCTCCTGGCCGTCGAGCTAGCGCTGGCGTTAGGACTGGATCCAGCCCGTCCGCGTTATCTCCACAAGGTCACGAGCACGCGGTGACCTCGCTTGACGAGTTGGCAACGGAACAGGCGAATCCCAATACCTCGGACATCGATCTCCAGGACACCTTTGGCGTACTCGAACGCATCAACGCAGAAGACCAACACGTCGCACGCGCAGTGCGCGCCGCTCTCCCTTCGCTTGCGCGAGCGGTGGATCTCGCGCTGGAGCGCTGGCGCCGCGGCGGCCGCGTCGTGCTGTTCGGCGCTGGCACCTCCGGCAGGCTGGCGATGCTGGATGCGGCGGAGCTCCCGCCAACCTTCGATGTTTCGCCGGACCGCTACCTCGCACGCATGGCGGGTGGCCCAACGGCATTCCTGCGCGCGGTGGAGGGTGCCGAAGACGACCGGGCAGGGGGTGCGGCCGCAGCAGCGGACCTCCGCGCTGAGGACGTGGCCTTTGGCATCGCCGCCTCTGGCCGAACTCCATGGGTACTGGGCGCGCTCGAAGCAGCGGGCGCGATTGGCGCAGCGCGCATCGGGCTCGCCTGTGTGCCGAAGCCCGAGCTCGGCGACTACGTGGACGTGTGCATCGCGGTCGACACGGGCCCCGAGGCGATCGCGGGTTCTACCAGGATGAAGGCAGGCACCGCCCAGAAGCTGGTGCTCAATGCCTTCAGCACCGCGTTGATGGTTCGCCTGGGCAAGGTCTACGGCAACTTGATGGTGGACGTTCAGGCGACCAACGCCAAGCTGCGCCGCCGCGCCACGCGCCTGGTGTCCGAGGTTGCGAACATTGATGCTGACCGGGCCACGGCTGCGCTGGATGACGCCCACGGCTCCGTGAAAATCGCTATTGCGGCGGTGCGCCTTGGCATTTCGGCCGCCGAAGCGGCGGAACGCCTCGCCGAGGCAGATGGCCAACTCCGCGTGGTGTTAGGCGAAGCGTAAGCTCTTGGCTGTGACCACTGATTGGTCGACGGTAAAGGGCGTCCTCATCGACCTGGACGGCGTCGTGTACACCGGGCGCATCCCGATCCCTGGCGCCGCCGGCTTCCTCGCTGAAGCGCGCCAGCGTGAATTGAAGTTCCTGCTGGTAACCAATAACTCCACGACCAGCCCTGAGCTGGTGGCGGAGCGACTCCACGGCATGCAGATAGAGGTCAGCCCGCACGAGATCCTGACCAGCGCCCAGGCGGCGGTTGGCTACGTCAAACTGCACGCTGAGCCTGGCGCGCGCGTCCGCGTCGTTGGCGAAGCCGGCCTGCGCCAGGAAGTCGAGCACGAGGGTTTTGTGGTCGTCGAAGACGGCGAGGCGCATGCAGATTGGGTGATTGCGGGGCTGGACCGCGCCTTCACCTACGAGAAGCTGGCCAACGCCACGCGCGACATCATGCGCGGCGCGCACTTCGTCGCGACCAATGCCGATGCGCTGCTGCCGGTGGAAGGCGGGGAAGTTGTGCCTGGTGCCGGGACCATGATCGCGGCGATACAAACGGCTACCGCCGTCCAGCCGGTCATTCTGGGCAAGCCTGAGCCCGGGTTGTTCGAGCACGGCCTGCGGCGGCTCGGTGGGCTCGCGGCCAATGAAGTGGCCATGATTGGCGACCGGCTCGACACCGACGTCGATGGTGGGCGGCGAGCCGGACTGCACACGATCCTGGTGCTGAGCGGCGTCACCACACCAGCGCAAGCCGCCAATGCACAGCCGCCCCCAGACGCGATCACCTCGGACCTGGCCAGCGTGGCGCGCCTGTTCTGGCCCTGACCTGAGTGCGTTGGGACTCGGTTCGCGCGCGCGGGAACGGCCTCGGTTTGTTCGTGCGTCGCGTGGTGGAGCCCGTGGCGCCGCCCGTGTTGCTGGTGCATGGCCTGGGCGTGAGCAGCAGTGTGATGCAGCCGTTCGCGCGGCGGCTCCTGCCGGAGTTGGCAGCCGTGACGCCCGATCTGCCTGGCCACGGCCAGAGCGACGCACCGCCTGATGGCTATTCACCCAGCGACTACGCCACCGACCTCGCCGAGCTGATCGGCGACCTGCAACTCCAGGCACCAGTTGCGTACATTGGTCACTCGCTCGGCGCGCTGGTTGGCCTCAGCCTGGCGGAGCTCCAGCCGGCGTTGGTGCGCTGGTTGGTGCTGCTGGACCCACCGCTAGATCCGGCGCAGCCGAACCGCGAAGTGCCCGAGGTATATCGCCTGCGCAAAGGCCAACCGGGTGAGCTGGAGCGATATCTGCTCGAACGCAACCCGGGCGGTGGCGAGCTGCTCGCTCAAACCCTGGCGCGTGAGTTCCGCCAGGCCAGCGACGCTGCCTTCGAGTCGATGCTCAACGCGCCAACCTACACCGTTAGGCCCCTGGCGACCCGTGTTCTGATCCTCCAGGCGGATCCGTCGCGTGGCGGTGTCCTCGGTGACCAGGCCGCCGCTACGGCCGCGCATACCCTGGGCAATGCGACCTTTGTGAAGATCAACGGCGCGACGCACGCGCTGCACGCCAGCCATCCCGCCGAGGTGGCCACAGCAATCCGCGAGTTTGCCGCACGTCATTCCTCCGAGGGTGTGTCGTCCTCGCGGTGAGCGGCGCGTAGCTGCTCGCGCAGGTCCTCCAGTCCGCTGGAGCGTGCGCGCGGCAGTGGTGGTGGCGGCGGTGGAATGACCTCGGCGGCGGCTTTGAGCTCGCTGAGCTCCTGCTGTGTCTGCACCAGGTCCTGGCCGATGTGCGACACCTCCTGGCGGGTCGAGGCCAACTCCTGACGGGTGTCGTTAAGCAGTCCCTGCGTCTGGTCCAGCTCGCGGCGCAGCTGTCGGATCTGACTGAGCGCGGTATACGCCAGCCACAACGCAGCTGCCACCGCGACCAGGCCGATCACTATCCCAAGGACCGCGGCCATGTCCAGAATCATAGGCGTCCGTACCGGTAGATGACCCGTCCGACGAGGCACGTCAGGGGCACCACGCCGAAGTGGCGACTGTCGCGGCTGACATTGACGTTGTCGCCTTGCACCTCGATGCCGCCTGGCACCAGCGCCGCAACGCGTTTGACGGTGTATGTCAGATGCCACTCGGGGTCGCGCAGCACGACGATGTCGCCCACGCGGGGCCTCAGCCAGGTCGCGACGAACACCCCTTCGCCCGGGCGCAGCGCCGGCTGCATCGACGTGTCCGCAACTCGGAACCGGCGCAGCGGCAGCAAGTTCAACATAGAGCCGGGTGTAGACTAGACCTCTGATGCACACACCTTCGACATTGCCTTCGCTGGTGGGACGTGTCCTCGAAAACGCCTTCGCAAACGCCGTCGCAAAGATTGATCGCGTGGCGCCGCCGGACGTGGCTCAGGCCCACTGTGACATTCCTTGCGGCATCTATGATCCGCACACAGCTCAAATCGCCGCGTTGACCGTGGTCCGCATGGTCCAGCTCATTCAGGGCTTGCAGAAGCCGGGCGATGGCGCAAGCAAGGAAGAGTGGGACACCTACACGATGCAGATCTCGCGCTACTCGGCAATCAAGGAAGAGCACGCGCGACTGTGCGAACACGAGCTGGTCATCCTCTGGACGGACTACTTCCGCCCAGAGCACGTGGAAAAGCACACCAACCTGCATGACGTGGTGTGGAAGACGGCCAAGCTGACCTCGACCGTCAAGCAACAGGTCAACATGGAAGCCGCGCAGCAGCTGCTGGCGGGCTGCCACCAGATCGCCGAGATTTTCTGGGACACCAAGGGCGTCAAGACCAAGCGCCAGGCGTCCAACCAGGGACAGGTCGGCGGAGAGCTCGTCTACCCGACCACGTAAGGCCTTAGACTCTGCCGCGTGGCAGAGCCCTTTGCCGTTGAAACGCTCGAGTTCGGTGCCGTGCGAGAGATGCTCGCGCGGCACACGAGCTTTTCGGCCAGCCACGCGCTCGCGCTGGACCTGAGCCCGAGCGCGGAGCTGACCGAGGCAAGGCGCCGCCAGGCCATCACGCTCGAGGCGCTGAAGCTTCCAGGTTTGAGGCCTGCCCTCCACATGGGTGGGGTGCACGACGTGCGGCCACAGGCAGACCGCGCCAGAGTCGGTGGTTCGCTGGCCACGGACGAACTCCTGGACGTGGCTTCCACGGTACGTGGCAGTCGCGCCTGGCGCCATGGCCTGGGAACGCTGCAGGACGAAGCTCCCGAGTTGCTGAACCTTGCCGAGGGCTATCTGCGGGACATCCCTGGCATGGTGGAGGACATCCAGGATGCCATCAGCGAGAGTGGCGAAATCCTGGATTCCGCCAGTCCCGGACTGGCGCGCATTCGCTCCGAGCTGCGCGGTGCACACGACCGGCTGGTCACCCGACTGCGCGAGATCATGTCCGCCGCGCCCTTTCGCGACGTGGTGCAGGATCCGGTGGTGACCCAACGCAACGGTCGCTACGTCATCCCGATCCGCGCCGAATCACGCGGCCAGGTGCCCGGTATCGTGCACGACCAGTCCGCCAGCGGCGCCACCCTGTTCGTCGAACCGCTGGCCGTGGTCGAGATGGCCAATCGCTGGCGCACGCTGATCGTCGAGGAAGAGCGTGAAATCGAACGCATCCTGCGCGCACTCAGCCAGGAGGTAGGTCAGGCGGCAGACGAGTTGGCCAGCAGCGTGGAGGGGCTGGCACAGATCGACCTGGCGCGCGCTTCGGCGGCGCTCGCCGAGCAGCAGCGCGCAAGTGCGCCCGAGCTGCTGGGCCTGCCACGGCCAGCGGGCCAACCGATCCTTCGTCTGTTGAAGGCCCGCCACCCGCTTCTTTCGGGGACGGTGGTCCCGATCACCCTGGAGCTGGGCGGTGACTTCGACGTCCTGTTGATCACGGGTCCGAACACGGGTGGCAAGACCGTTGCGCTGAAGACGGCGGGTCTTCTGGCGTTGATGGCGCAATCGGGCCTCCTGGTGCCGGCCGACGAAGGTTCGCAGGTGGCGGTCTTCGACCGCATTCAGGCCGACATCGGCGATGAGCAAAGCCTCCAGCAGAGTCTGTCCACATTTTCCAGCCACATCTCGCGCATCGTGCGCATGCTGCGCGACGCGGACAGCTGCTCGCTGATTTTGCTCGACGAGCTCGGTGCGGGCACCGATCCACAGGAAGGCGCGGCGATCGCTCGGGCGCTGCTGGATTTTCTCCGCGAGCGGAGCGCCTATGTCATCGCCACCACCCATTACCCTGAGCTGAAGAGCTACGCCGAAGCCACGCCGCGCGTGCAGAACGCCAGCGTGGAGTTCGACGTGCAAACACTTTCGCCGACCTATCGCCTGATGATTGGCACGCCGGGTCGCTCCAACGCCCTGCTGATCGCCGAACGACTGGGCATGCCGTCCGAAGTGCTCGACGCCGCGCGAACCTATGTGTCGCCGCAGACGCAAGAGGCCGAAGCCATGCTGGAACAGATCGCGCGCGAACGCGCGATCGCGGAGGACGCGCGCGCTCGCGCGCTGAAAGAAGCCGCCGAGGCAGCGACATTGAAAATTCGCGCGCGAGGCCTGCTGCGCGAAGCCGAGCACAAGCACCGCGAGGTCTGGGAACAGGCTCAGGCGAGCGCCGACCAGGAGCTGGCCGACCTTCGGCGCGAGGCGCACCGAGTCCGCCTGCAGCTTCAGGCTGTCCGTTCGGGCGAGGCACGCCAAGCGATCGATACCGCGTTGAACTTGCCACAACGGCTGCACGTACCACCGGCGCCGGTCGCACCGGCCGAAGTCGAGGAAGTCACGCCGGCGGAGGCCGCGACCGTCGCCGTCGGGGCGGAGGTGATGGTCCCTCGCCTTGGGTTGCCCGGTCGGGTTATGGCCGTGCGCGACGATAGCGTGGAGGTCGAGGTGCTCGGGCGGCGCGTGCGGATGGCCTTGCGCGAGCTGGAAGGTGCCACCCGTCCAACGTCTGCTGAACGGCGCGCAGCTGCGCCTGAACGATTGCCCGCGGTGGCGG
>JAFAZN010000417.1 GCA_019239775.1 Chloroflexota bacterium | reverse complement strand
GTAGCCAGTCGCGTGAGCGGGTCGCGGGAATCGGAGGGCAAGCTGAACGGGTGGCGCATTGGTCGGTCGTCGAGTGCATCTTCACTATCGACCGCGGCCAGGAAGAACTTAAGATTTGGCAGTCGAAAGCTCAGTCTAGGACGAGTTTTCTTTGGAAGTCGAAAGGCTGCGGCCTTTCTCCCCAGGGTGGATAGAAACTCGCCCTGGACCTCGCCGGTTTGAGCGCTCCAAACTCGCGTAATCTGGCGCGGATCCACGTTCGTCTACGGTGTCGTGGGTCCGAACGTGTGTGTGCAGTGACCTTTCCCGCTTCGCGCGACAATGGTTCGAGCAACGCGCACCTTTGTGGCCAGGAGCGCATCCGCAGCGCAGTGCGGGAGTTCCGAGCGGCAGAAGCGCGGGGTCGAGGGCCGCGTAGGCCCTCGGGAGAAAGTCCGCAGACTTTCGACTTCCAAATCTTAAAGCGTGTCAGCAGTGGTGAGTTGATAATCTCGGGGGCGGATGAGGATTGGGCAGGTTCGGGCCTCGCTGCATCGGGTTCAGGTGGAGGTGCCGCTGTTGTCGCAACCGCGGGTGGTGCCAGTCGTTGTCGTTCGCGCTGAATCCGAGGACGGCGCTGTTGGCCATGGCGTGGCAGGGCCGCAGTTCCATGGCTCGGTGATCGAGCTGATCAATCGAGAGCTCGCACCGTTTGTTGCTGGGCGCGATGTCCTTTTGACGGAGGGCGTCGCTCACGAACTGGAGCAGCGCTTCAACGCGCGCGCCATGAGCGGCGTGGTGAGCTGTGCGCTCAGCGGAATCGACATCGCGCTTTGGGACCTGCGCGGCAAGGTTCTTGGGCAACCAGTGTGGCGCCTCCTGGGCGGCTACTCCGCCAGGGTGCCCGCGTACCTCACCTTCGGGTTGCCCGAATACGACCTTGACCAGCTGGTTGAGGCCGCGCGCCTAGCGGTGAGTCGCGGGTACTCGCGATTGAAGATGGTGGTGGGCAGATCTGGCGCGGGTCTGTTGGAGGATGTCCGCCGCGTTCAGGGAGTTCGGCAGGCGATTGGCCCGAATGTCAGGTTGATGATCGATGCCAACGAGGGTTTGGAGCTCGTGGATGCGGCTGCGCTCGCGCGCGCCGTCTCGGATCTGGATATCGCGTGGTTTGAAGAGCCGGTTGTTGGCAACGACGTTGCACTCTTGGCGGAGCTGCGTCGGCGGACTGCCGTTCCCATTGCGGCGGGGCAATTCGAAGGGCACCGCTACCGCTTGCGAGACCTCGCGGTTGGCTCCGCGGTGGATGTGCTGCAGACCAACGTGCTTTACGTCGGTGGGTATACCGAAGGGTTGAAGGTTGCGCACATCGCCGACGGTTTTCGCCTGCCAGTTGCCAATGGGGGTGGATGGGCGGAGCACAATGCGCACCTCATGGCAGCGGTCGCCAACAGCGAGGGCGTGGAGATGCACGCGTGGCAGTGGGGGCTGGCCTCAGCCTTGTATGCCTCCGCGCCGGTGGTGGCAGAGGGCGAGATGCACCTCACCGATGCGCCAGGGCTCGGGTTGGAGCCGCGCGAGGAGGTGCTGCGAGACACGGAGGTCCGCACGTAGAACCGTCCGTGGGTTGCACTGCGTGGGGATATCACTCCGTGAGGGTGGCACCACTCCGTGAGGAGACATGAATCCGTGACGGGGCATCACCCGGTGAGGGGGCATCACTCCGTGAGGAACCATCTCTCCGCGGGGATATCACTCCGTGGGTGGGACCTCTGGGGAGTGGAACGTCCGCGGGTTAAACCTTCGGGAGATGGATCTTCGGGGGGTTGGACCTCATGGGGTTGAAAATCTCTGGCCGGTGGCACCTCCGTGGGTGGACAAAACTGCGGCCTGGGCGCTCGGAGCTAAAACTGCGGCCTGGCGCTAGGCGCTGGCTAGTTGGGCGTAGGACTTGGCAAACTCGTCTTTGATCTGCGTTCCGCCGTTGTTTTGCCAGTCTTTGACCAGTTGGTCCCACTCGCTGATGTCGCGGCGACCGGCGATGATGTCCTGGGCGCCGCCGCCGACACCGTCTAGCAGGATGACACCCTTGGCAGCGAACGTCGGCGAGAAGCATCCGATCGAGGCATCCTCCACTCCGAGTGGAGCGAGCTGCTTTTCGTAACCCTGATAGATCTCAGGCGCTTTGGGATCCGCCGGCGAGTAGTAGCCAGCGCTGGGACGCGTGAGGCTGTACCACGCGGAGCCGAAGACGCCGATCTCGGCTTTGCCCTGGTCCGTGTACACGGGATTGCCCTTGTCGTCGGGATTCCAGTCGACGCCTTTCACTCCGTACGTGAGAAGCTCATACTCCTGGCTACCAAACGGCGATGCGATGAAATTCAAAATGCCTAGAAGCTCCTTGATGCGCGCATCGCCGGATTTCTTGAGCAGCGAAATGCCGAAGTTCGGTCGACCGAAATAGTAGACCGGCTTGCTCTTCCCATCAGCTGAGAACGGCGGCACGAGCGTGATGTGCGAGGCTGGATCCATCGGCTGCGCGTTGCTGCCGCCCCAGTATGGCGACGGCTGGAGTCCGTCAAAGCGGAAGACCATCTTGCGCGCCATGAAGTCGACGCGTGCGGAGAGCGTGTTGTATTCCAGGCTGCGCGGATGGTACAGACCAGCTTTGTACAGATCCGCTGCGTAGGTCATTGCCTGCTTGTACTCGTCGGTCTCGAACAGATAGGTGAACTTACCGTTGCTATCAACCGCCCAGTAATTGGGAGCTTTGAAGACGCCGTTCCACAGTCCGTTGACGGTGCTGAAGGCATACTGGGAGCCACCTTCGCTGCCAATTGCCCACTGGTTGTTTTGTGGATCGTTAACTTTCAGCGCCGTCTCTTTGAATTCGGCGGCGGTCTTCGGGTAGCCGACGCCAAGTTTATCGAGCACTTCCTGGTGTCCCCAGAACCACCAGAAGTAGGGCGACAGTGGAATTGGCACCCCGTAAATCTTGCCGTTGACCAGGGCGCTCTTCCATGCGCGAGTTGGAATCGCGGCGAGATTCGGGTAGTCGCGAATGGCATCGCCGGCCAGATAGGGCGAGAGGTCCTGACATTTGGCATCTAGAAAGGCGGGCACGATCGGGGTGGAGGGCCGTGTGATCGTGCACATAATGTCCGGCAGATCGTTGCCGGCCTGGACCGCCGCCCACTTCTGGTCGAAATCCGCAAATGGGATGTACAGCACGTTGAGCTTGGCGTTGACGGCCTTATTCAATGCTTGCCACTGCGCATTCTGGTCCAGCGGTGGGAACGGTGGATTATTGCTTTCGAGCGAGACCGTCACATCACCGCCGGCGCCTGGCGGCGTTTTGACGGCCTGGAACAACTGCTTCGGATAGCTGATCCAGCCTGGATTGACGAGGCCGTCGGCGCTGCCCGGGAGATCGGGCGGCGAGACGGTATTCTGGATTGGCACGAAGCTTGGCAACTTGCCCAGGGCGACGCCTTTCGGCTGTGCGGCGACAGTCGCTGGAGCTGTTTGCGCTTGCGCTTGCGCTGGAGCTGTGGTTGGAGCCGGCGTGGGGGCTGTGGCCGCCGGCGCGGTTTGACTGCACGCAGCGAGCAGAGGAAGGGCCAGGCCCGCGAGACCAAGTGACTGCCGCAGAAACGCACGCCGACTCTTGAACATGCGGCCATCGTATACGATCGCCGGACTGCTCGCCGCAGGTTGTAGCCCAAGGGTGGCGACGCCCGCGAGGCGAATCTTCGGAGGACAACCCTTCGGGAGGACATCACTCCGTGGGGAGGACATCACTCCGTGGTGCGGGACATCACTTCGTGAGAACAAAGACTTTCCTTGGAGTGGTGCGTAAAGGCAGAAATGCCGAAGGGTTAGCGCTGGAGGCCGGTTAGGACTGAGGTGATGAGATTGGTCAGCTCGAAGGGCTTGCGCAGGTAGCCGTAGGCGCGGAGGGTGCGCGCTTTCTCGGCGGCGCGGCCGTCGGCGGTGATGACCAGCACCGGTGCCGCATCGCCGCGGAGCTCGCGCATGCGCTCCGCAACGCTGCTGCTGTCCATACTGGGCAGTGTGACGTCGAGAATCAAGAGGTCTGGCGGGCGTAGCTGCATGAGATCAATGGCGCTGGGCCCGTCGGCGGCGGTTTGCACCTGTAGTCCTTCGTCGGACAGCGCAGCCTCGATGACCAGCAGCATATCGGGGTCATCATCAACCACCAGCACCCGCGCTGGTTGAGCGGCGCCGTTCACAGGGCGTACTCCTGCAACGGCAGGTGTATCGCGATGGTCGTTCCAACGCCGAGCTCGCTGGTGGCATGGATTGTCCCACCGTGGCTTTCGACGATATGTTGGGCGCTGGCGAGCCCGATTCCGGTCCCGGCGAATTGGCCGATCACGTTCTGCCCTCGTTGAAAGCGCTGGAACACGTTTGCGAGATCTTCGGACGGTATGCCAATACCTTGATCTTCAACCGTGATGACGACCCAATCGTTGCGATCTTCAGCGGTCTGCAGTCGCACTCGCACCGGTGCATCGGTCGGGCTGTACTTGACCGCGTTGTCGATCACATTTGAGAGTGCTCGGACCACGCGGCGGCTGTCCCAGTGAGCCTCCACCGCGGAGAGCGATGTCTCGAAAGTGATTTCGAGACGATCCGTTATTTGCTGATGCTCCGTTACCAGGTCGCGAACCAGCGCCACGACGTCGACACTCTCCCGATCCAGGTCCAATGGACGATCCAGGCGCATGCGGGTCAGGTCCAGCAACTCCTCGACCTGGCCACTCGCACGTGTGGCTACCGCGTTGATGCGCCCGAGCGTTTCATGCAATTGCTCGGGCGCAATCGCGCCGGTCCGCGAAAGGCGACGTTCGAGGAGCTGGGCCATGGCTTTGATCGAAGCGATTGGATTTTTCAGATCGTGTGACGCGGAAGCAAGAAATTCATCGCGCGTAGCCAGGCTGACCTCGAGCTGCGTCAGCGTGTCGCGCAATGCTCTGTTGAGTTGAACGTGCGCCTCGGTCTGCTGTTGGGATTCGCGATAGAGTCGGGCGTTGTCGAGCGCCAGCGCGGCACGCAAGGCGAGATCCTCGGCGGTCACCAGGTCCTTTTCGCCGAGATGTCGCTGGGATTCGGCGGTGAGCAACGTGAGCCTGCCAAGCACGCGCGATCCAGCTACCAATGGCACGGTAATGATCGAGCACAGCTGGAGTCTCCGTAGCTTTTCCATGTGGAGTGGATCGCGTGCGAATGGAGTGAGATCCGCGTCGGTGACGGTTTCCGCCAGGCGCGGCTTGCCAGCGCTCAGAAGTTTCGCCGCGTCGGGAAGGTCGTCGTGTTCCTGGCCAAGGTCGGAACCCTGCGCAATCGCGGCACGCCGCGGTGTGTGGTCCTGTGCGAGATCGACCACGCACCAATCCGCAAGCGCAGGGACGGCAAGATCTGCCACCGTCTGCGGAATCTCGTCGAAGTCCAGCGAACGACTGAGCTCCAGATTGACTGCTGCAAGAAACCGAGCTGTGTCCTCTGCCCGCTTGCTGTCGGTGACGTCTCTGAAAACGCTGACGGCCATCCGCACGTTGTCTTGTTCATCCTTGATCGCGGTGGCATTCACGAGCGACCAACGCTCCTGACCACCGCCACGCACCCGAAATCGTAGCAATCGCTGCGGGGGTTGATGACCACCAAATGACACTCGCGTCGGGAGCTGGTTGAGTGGAAAGGGTGCGCCGTGCTCGTCGAAGATCTCGAACCTGCGGAGGATTTCCGCCGGTGTCGCCCGAACGAACTCGTCGACGGTCGCGAAACCGCACAGTCGCGCCGCCTCCGCGTTGGCGAACAGGATGTGTCCGCCTGGCGTAATCGCGGTGATTCCATCGGCGACACCGGCCAGAATCGCGGCGAGCTGATCGCGGGAGGCGCGAATCTCCGCCTGGGCGGCCTCAGCAGCTGCTCGTGCGCCCTCTTCGCGGCTGGCTCGTGCACGCGCTTCCTCCGCGTCACGGCGTTCACTCAGGTCGCGTGTGATTCTGGCGAAGCCGCGCAGTGCGCCTGAGCGGTCCCGCAATGCGGTGGTGATGGAGTTCGCCCAGTAGCGCGATCCATCTTTGCGCAACCGCCAGCCCTCTTCTTCGGTCCGCCCACTAGTAAGTGCGCGGCGCAGGATCTGTTCCGGCACGCCTGCCGCAACGGCTTCTGGAGTGTAGAAGCGAGCGAAATTGTGGCCGACAATCTCGTCGGGCCGAAAGTCCTGCAAGCGCCTCGCGCTTTCACTCCACGTGAGCACGCTACCTTCGGGGGAGAGCATATAAATCGCGTAGCCCTCGACATTGTCGACCAGCAGCCGGAACCGCTCTTCGCTTTCGCGAAGCGTGGCCTCGAGCTGCTTTGTGGTCGTGATGTCGGTGTTCAGCTCCAGGATGAACGTCGGGCTCCCCTGTGGGTCCAGGTGGACTGCCTGGCGGCTGGCGACGACAACCTCTTGGCCATCGCGCCGGGTATGCACCAGCTCGCCCGACCAATGCCCTTCTATTTGAAGAGCGTCGTCGACGGCTTGGCGCGGTACGGGGAAACGCGTCTGCAGAAGAGAATGGGTGACGCGCCCCAGGGCTTCGTCGGGTTTCCAGCCATACAACTCCTGCGCCCCGCGACTCCAGTACACGATCGTATCGACGCCGAACAAGCGAACGATGGCGCCGATGGGCGCGAGGTTGAGCAGCTCGCCGAGACCGAACGGCTGGTCCACGCGCGCCAATGGTACGTCGGTTCGGTGCAAGATAACTGCCCCAACGTTCGGCGGACACCGAGTACAACTCAGCAATGGCTTCCACAGGCGCGGCACTGCCGCGACAGAGCGCTGCTGGCTCGCTCACGCTCGCCTCTGGGTCGGGCAGGTGGGTCGTGGCCGCGGCGGTTCTCGGCTCGGGCATGGCTTCGCTGGACGCGACCGTGGTCAACATCGCCTTGCCAGCGCTCGGTCGTGACCTGAGTGCGGCGTTCGACGGCCTGCAATGGACGATCAGCGGCTACACGCTCACGCTCGCGTCGTTGATCCTGCTGGGTGGTTCGCTAGGCGATCGCTTCGGTCGGCGCCGCATCTTCATCATGGGCACCGTTTGGTTCGCGGTGGCGTCGGCGTTGTGCGCGTTGGCGCCGAGCATTGAAATCCTGGTCGCGGCGCGAGCGCTCGAGGGTATTGGCGCAGCGCTGCTCACCCCGGGCAGCCTGGCCATGATTCAGGCGTCCTTCGCCGAGCAGGATCGCGGCCGGGCAATCGGCGCATGGTCGGGGTTCGGAGGGATTGCCACCGCCATCGGACCATTCGTGGGTGGCTATCTCGTGGCCGGACCAGGCTGGCGATGGGTGTTTTTGATCAACCTGCCCGTGGCGCTCTTGATCGTCGTGCTGGCGCAGCGCCACGTCCCGGAGTCCAACGACCCCAATGCACCAGCGCACCTCGATATCGCGGGCGCTGTGTTGGGCGCGTTGGCTCTCGGCTGTGTCACGTATGCGCTGATCGCCGCCGGCAGTGGATGGTCAGTTCCGCTTGTGGCGCTGCTCGTGTTTGGGCTGATTGCGCTCGGCGCATTTGTGCTCAATGAAAAGCGCAGTCCGCATCCGATGCTGCCACCCGACATCTTCAGCAATCGACAGTTCACCGCGGCAAACGTTGTCACCTTTGTGGTGTATGCGGCGCTGGGCGGCCTATTCTTCTTCCTGGTGGTGCACCTCCAGGTGGTTGCCGGATTTTCTCCCACGCTTGCCGGCGCCGCATTACTGCCGGTCACCGTGATCATGCTGCTCTTGTCGTCGCAGGCCGGTGCGTTGGCCACGCGCATCGGTCCACGGCTGCCGATGTCGGCCGGACCGTTGCTTGCCGCCGGCGGTGTGCTGCTGCTCCTGCGCATCGGTCCAAGCGCTTCGTACGTGCTGGACGTATTACCCGGAGTGGTGCTGTTCGGCCTCGGGTTGGCGCTGATGGTGGCTCCGCTGACGACCACCGTGCTCGCCGCCGCTCCAGCGGAGCACGCCGGCGTCGCCTCGGGTGTGAACAATGCGGTGGCGCGCGCGGCGGGTCTGCTGGCGGTGGCGGTGCTGCCGTTGCTGGCCGGTATCTCGGGTGACGACTATCAACTCCCTGACAGGTTCGCCGCCGGATTCCACATGGCGGTGATCATGTGCGCTGCGCTGCTGGCTGCCGGCGGTGTTGTCGCCGCAATCGCTATTCGTAATCCGCGCTCCGCGGACCACCCGCGCAGCCAGCGACAGCACACGTGTGCCGTGGACGGGCCGCCAATCCAGCCACGTGCGGAGACGCACAAACTGTTAACACACCCGCGCCAGTCCTGACGCCTACCATCGGGCGCGTGCACGTTCAGCTCGCACGCGTCGCGATTTCGCTCGCCTTTGTGCTGGTGGCGCAGGTCACTCCGTTTCCAACGCAAACGCCCACGCCCGTCAATTCGGCGCTGACAGGTCCGTTCGCGTACGGCGTTGCCAGTGGCGACATGACGTCAACGAGCGCGATCCTGTGGACACGTACACCGGAGACTGGCGACATCACGCCCGAGCTGTCTACGAATCCGGACTTCGGTGCTCCAACCGAGTTAACGGCGGTACGAAGTTCGGAGTCCAATGACTTCACACTGAAAGTGACGGCCACGCAGCTTTCGCCGGGTACGGACTATTACTATCGATTCCGGAGTGCGGACGCCGTCAGTGATGTGGGAACGTTCCGCACGGCGTATGGCGCCGATCAAGACGCGGCTGTCACGCTCGGATTTACTGGTGATGCGCACTGGGCCTGGAAGCCGTATCCGTTGCTGGCAAGTCTGGTCAAAGAACCACTGGATACCTTTGTCTTTCTCGGTGACTTGATCTACGAAAGCCGCAACCTGGAGACCGGTAAGAACGGCACCATCGCGGCGGAGAGCCTGGACGACTTCCGCTGGAAGTACCGCGAGAATCGCGAGCCACGTCCGGGCGGCGCCTCGGACATGGTTCCCATGCGCGACCTGTACGAGCATTTCGGCCAGTATTCGGTCTTCGACAATCACGAGACGGGCTTCTCCAAGCAGAAAGGCGCGCCGCCGTACATCACGGGTGGTGCCCAGGTGGATGGCCAGTTCGTGAATCAGACGGAGGGATTTCGCAATCGAATCCAGGCCTATAGCGAGTATCAACCGGTCGAGGACGCCGTTGTCCAGGCGACTGGCGATCCACGCCTGGATGGGACGCGGCAGTTTTATCGCACCGTCTCCTGGGGCGCGAATGTGGAGTTGTTCATTCTCGACGACCGCAGCTATCGAGATGCCGCGTTGGCGAACGCAACTGATCCGGCCGCGGCTGATTGTTCGCGAACCATGCTCGGGGCACCGCAGCTCAGCTGGTTCGAAAACCAGCTCACGTCCGCGCAGTCGCACGGCGTGACGTGGAAAGTGGTGGTGATCTCGTCGCCAATCCAGGAGCTTGGCAAAGACTTCGATGGCACCAAGGCCTGGCCGGCTGGGTACGTGTGCGAGCGGAATCGGCTGCTAAAGTTCATCGACGATAAAGGCATCAACAACGTGGTGTTCTTGACCACGGACAATCACTACACGGTTATCAACAACCTGAGCTACAACACCGATCCTGGTGATCCAAGCTCGGCTTTGATGCCTGCGCGTAACGCGATCGAGATTCTCACCGGTCCACTCGGTGCAGACACCGACGCGATCGATCAGACGCACAACGTCGACGTATACGGATTGTCGCTGCGCGATGCGGACCGCAAGGTTGTCGATACCTGGAACGGCACGCTGCCTGACGCGAAAGGGAAGCTGAACGGACTGGTGCAGCAGGGCTTCGATCCGATCGGCTTGGAGGCTTCCTTCCCCGGTCTGGTGGCCTCCAGCGTCGTCAGTGACGGGATGCCAGCCGGCGAAATCGTCGCCGCGGACTTTGCCAGCTTCCGCAGTTTCGGTTACGCGGTGCTGCGATTCGACCACTCTTCGTTGTCAGTACGCGTGATGGGCATTCCCGCGGTGATGGACCCCATTCAGCTGTACGACCCGGTGATGGAAAAGAGCTACGAGCAGGAGGAGGCGCACGAGATTCTGCGCTTCCGGCTGCTCGCACAGTAAGTTGACAGGCTAGGAGCGTTTTAGCGCGCGGGTGGTTCGGGCGAGGGCCGCGTCTGCGGCAGTGGCTTGCTGACGGGCTGCGGCGGGTTATCGCCGAACATGGCACGTTTCACTTCGGCGCCGGTGCCGCCGTTGAACGTGCGTACCTGCACGCCGGCCGGCGGTGTATAGGCGAAGGTTGAATCGGAAATCGCGACGTTGTAGTCCACGACGGTGGCCTGTGTCTGCTCGATCAGGTTGCCGGATTGATCGCGCACCTCCGTCCGGAGCGGCAGGAAGGTTTGCTTATCCACCCAAATGCGCAACTGGTTCATCTGACATGTCGGCGTCCTGGGGGTAACGCCCACAACGTACGTTGTGTGGCCCGCCACGGTGCCATCCTGGGGCTCGAGTCGGGATATGGCGCAATCCTTTTGCGCATACCGCTTCAGCAGATCCGCCAGACCGCCCTGGGGCGTTGGAGCCTCGGCCGGTTTATTCCATTCAGTACCAATGGTGTGAATGACGGTGGTTTGTCCCTTGTCGGTGCTGGCGATCCAGGTGTCCGGACCGTTGAACACGATGTCCTGGCCACTGCCATCGGCGGAGTGTTGCGTACTGCGCTGTTTGTCGGGACCGCCGTACCAGAGGTCCGTCGTGTCCTGGCCGCGCACCAGCCTCAGGTGATAGCTGCTCACGGCCGCGGCGGCGGCTTCCCTACTTGCACGATCCAGGATGGTCTGCGCACTGACGGAGTCCGTTCCAACCAGTTGCAACGCGGCAGTCACGCCAACGATGGCGGCAATTGCGGCGGCCGCCACACTCGGAAGCAGCCAGCGCCGCGTCGAGGCACGGTTGTGTGCAACCCGGGCGTGGATAGCCGGCCACAGGTCGACACGGTCCGAGACGGCTTCTGCCGCGATGCGCTCGAGGATTGCGGTTTTATCCAGTTGCTGCGAACTCATACGTGATCGGCTCCTTCGGCGAATGCCGGATTGAGGTACACGCGCAGTCGAGCCCGCGCGGCGTGCAATCGCCACTTGATCGTGCTCGGTGGGCACGCCAGGGCGCGGCTCATTTCCACTTCGGACAACTGCAGGAAATAGCGGGCCACCACCGCGGCGCGCTGTTCGGGGCTGAGGCGAGCTAGGGCCGCCCACACCTCGTCGGCGGTTTCGCAGTCCTCCCAAAGCCGTTGTGGTTCGGGTTCGCTCGCCGTGATTTCGACGACCTCGGCCTGCAGCGGCACCGAGCGCGCGGATCGACGCGTCGCCTTGATCGCGTCGTTGAGCACGCTGGTGAAAAACCAGGGTCGAAAGCCGCGCTCTGGATCGAGTTGATGAATGCGTTCGAACGCGCGCAGGAACGCGGTCTGGACGATGTCCTCGGCGAGCGCGACGTCGCGCGTGACGAGGTACGCAGTCCGAATCGCGCGGGTCTGGTACAGGCGAACCAGCGTTTCGAGCCCGTGGATGTCGCCGCGGCGCAGGCGTTCGATCGCCTGGCGCTCGTCCATGGCTGCTTCGGGTTCAGTGGGCATCGTGAGTTGTTTGAAGAGGTTCGGTCATCGTGGCATGTCCAAGATGTGTATCCCTGAGGAGCCATCAAGGTTAGGCGTGCCGCGTTACGGTGTTTGCTGATGAGTTCGAGGCCAGAACCGTGGTGGCGCAGCGCCGTCATCTACCAGGTCTACGTGCGCAGCTTCGCCGACGCCAATGGTGACGGGGTCGGCGACCTGGCCGGGATCAGGTCGCGGTTGGACTACCTGAAAGAGCTTGGCGTGGATGCGATCTGGCTGAATCCGTTCTATCCATCGCCGCAGGCCGACGCCGGTTACGACGTAGCCGATTACCGGGACGTGGACGCGCGTTTTGGCTCGCTGGATGACTTCGACGGGTTGCTGCGGGACTGCCACCGCCTCGGTTTGCGCGTGATCATTGACCTGGTCCCGAACCACACCTCGAGCGAGCATCCGTGGTTCCGCGCCGCACTCGCCGCCGCACCACGGACTGGAGAGAGGGCGCGTTATATCTTCCGCGACGGTCGTGGGCCAGGCGGTGCGAACGCGCCGAATAACTGGCAGAGCACGTTCGGCGGGCCGGCTTGGACGCCTGTCAATGGAGCGGATGGCTCGCCTGGGCAGTGGTACTTGCACCTCTTTGCGCCCGAACAGCCCGACCTCGACTGGACCAATCCGGAAGTCCGCACCGAGTTCGAATCGATTTTGCGCTTCTGGCTCGACCGTGGCGTCGACGGATTCCGCATCGACGTGGCGCACGGCCTGGCGAAGGATCCGGCGATGCCCGATCTGGGGCGTGGCTTCGCCACCAGTGGCCCGGCCAAGGTGGGACACCCGTATTGGGACCAGGATGAGGTCCACGAGGTGTATCGTGCCTGGCGCCGCATCAGCGACGGCTATCCGGGCGATCGGACGTTTGTCGCCGAAGCCTGGGTGCACGCACCCGAGCAACTTGCGCGGTACGTGCGACCCGATGAGCTGCACACGGCCTTCAACTTTGGTTTTCTCCTGGCGCCATGGAGCGCACGCGCACTACGCCAGGCGATCGATCAGAGTCTTGGCGCGTTGGGCAGTGTTGGCGCACCGGCCACGTGGGTGCTTTCGAATCACGATGTGATGCGTCACGTGAGCCGCTACGGTGGCGGAGATGTTGGTGTTCGGCGTGCGCGAGCGGCCGCGCTGCTCATGCTGGCGCTGCCTGGCGGCGCCTATGTCTATCAAGGCGAGGAGCTGGGGCTGCCCGAGGTGATCGATCTGCCCGACGAGGTGCGCCAGGATCCCGCATTCTTCCGAACCAAGGGCAAGCACCGCGGACGCGACGGCTGCCGCGTGCCCCTGCCGTGGTCGGGTGAGGCACCGCCGTTCGGGTTCGGTCCGCCGGCGTCGAAGCCGTGGCTGCCGCAGCCGCCCGATTGGTCCTCGCTGACCGTGGAGCACGAATCCATCGATAAGGGCTCGATGCTCGCGCTGTACCGTCGCGCGTTGCAGTTGCGCCGCGAGCTGCCCGGATTGGGGGATGGCATGCTCGAGTGGATCGAGGCGCCGCCTGAGGTCCTCGCGTTTCGACGTGAATCCGGCTTCGTATGCGTGGTGAACGTTGGCGAGACGCCAGCGGACCCACCGGCCGAGGTGGCAGGCTGCGAGATGGTGCTCACAAGCGCAGCGTTGACGGGCAAGCGTCTGCCGGCTGCGACCTCGGCCTGGTATTACGGGCGCTCGAAGCCGTCCGCGACGAATCGATAGCCCACGCCTGGCTCGGTCAGGATGTGGCGCCGCGTCCCGGGTGCGGACTCCAGCTTCTTGCGCAGTCGCGCGACATACACGTGCAGCGAGTGCGACTGCGCTGGGTAGCTGGCGCCCCAGACGGCGTCGGTAATCATGCGGTCGGTCAGGACCTTGTCCGGATGCAAGGTGAAAAGCTTGACCAGGTCCCACTCGGTGGGCGTGAGATGCACCTCCTTACCGGCAGAGGTCAGCAGGCGCCGCTCCATGTCCAGCTCCACGTCCGCGAAGCGGACGACAGACTCAGTACCTGTCGGAGGCTTGGCGGCGTGCCGCAACGCCACCCGCACCCGGGCGAGCAGCTCATTCACGCCAAACGGTTTGGTCAGATAGTCGTCCGCGCCCATGTCCAGCGCGGTCACTTTGTCGCGCTCCGTTTCACGAGCCGACAGCACGACCACCGGTGTGCTGGCGCGCTCGCGGATCGTGCGCAAGACGTCAAGTCCATCCATGTCTGGCAGTCCGAGGTCCAGCAGCACCAGGTCGGGCCGCACGCGGTTGTAGGCTTCCAATGCGCCCGAGCCTGTCGCGGCTACGTCCACGCGAAAATCGTGGCGGCCGAGATTGGTTTGCACCGCGCGCAAAATGCCCGGCTCGTCGTCCACGACCAGTACGCGAGCTCCGCTGGGATGGGCCATGTATCAGCCCACAGGGTAGCTTCTACACGCGTTCGCGCAATCGCGGACCCAGCAGCAGTGCACCGGAAGCCAGCACCGCGGCTGACCAGTACAGGCCTGGGACACCGGCCCACTGGAGCATCGCGCCAAGCAGCCAACTGCCGAGGCCGATGCCGAGATCGAACGCCACATAGAACGCTGCGCTGGCTTTGCCTGGCGTCTCCGGGAGCAGTGCGGCGTGATGTGCAATGAGCGCTGGATGAAACAGGCCGCCACCGGTGGCGACGAGCACTGGGGCCAGCAGGACCAGCAGAAGTGCGTCGGTGCTTGCGAGGACGGCGTGGCCCAGGGCCATAAGCACGGCGGCGATTGCCACAACGCGGTTGATGCGGACGCGGTCCAGCACCCGACCGCCGATCACGCGCGTGGCGATGATCGTGGCGCCGTAGATCGTGTACAGCACGCCCGAGGGCACGCCGCGGCGATCGCCGAGGATTGGCGCGAACTGAAAGAAGGCGGCAAAACCGGCGCCGAGGAGCGCGGTCACGAGCATAGGCAGCCACACCTCGCCTGGAAACCACGTCACTCCTGGTCGCTTTACTGAGTCAGTACGGGCGGCTGGAAGGCTCAATGCGAGCACGCCACCGATGGTTGCGAACGCTCCGGCGACCAGGAACCCTTGCTCGAGTGGTGCAACCGTCAGGAGCGCAGAAACGGCCGCGGGCGTGAGCGAGATGGCGACATTCGCCGCGGCGCCGAAAACGGCCAGTCGGCTGGCGCGGGCGTCGGGCGGAACCAGGCTCACGATCAGCGCGGTGCCCGCGGTCGTGAAGGCGACGTAGCCGATGGCCTGGAGCAGGCGCAGGGCTATCAGCAGCGGAAGACTGGCGGTGTGGGGCGTACCGAGCGCTCCCAGGCCGAGCGAAGCTGCTCCTATGAGCATGACAGGCTTGGCGCCGAACTGATCGGTGAGCGTGCCGGCGAGTGGCCGCCCCACCAGCGAGGCAATGCCAAAGGCGCCTAGCACCAGGCCGATCTGCCAGTCGGGCAGGCCGACAACGGCCAGATACCGCGGCAGCGGCACGAGCAGCGCGTAGAACCCCGCGAAGAACGTTGCGGTCGCCAGCCAGGCGAGCCAATACGCCGACAGCGCCGGCCGCGCAGCCACATTGCGAGCCACGGCAAACGCTCGCATCACCGCTCCGCGGCCTTCACGCCCATGGGCTCACACGTGTCTGGGATATCACTCCGAGGGTTTGGGTCTCACCGTAGGCGCTGCAGCAGGCGCGTCCAAGCCGATGGTTGCTATGCTGCGTATCGGAAAAGCCGATGGATACGGCACAACTCTTGGCCTTTGAGCGCATCGTTCGCGAGCGCTCGTTCTCGCGCGCCGCTCGCGCACTGGCCATCGCTCAGCCCACCATCAGCGAGCGCATCCGCGCGCTGGAGCGCTCCGTCGGCGGACCTCTCTTCGTGCGCGGCGGGCGCAGCGCCGAGCTGACCGACCTGGGCGCCAGCTTCCTGCCGTTCGCGCGGCGTGCGCTAGAGGTCCTCGATGCCGGCATAGAAACCGCCAAGCAGACGCACCACGGCGCCAGGGGCCGTGCGAGTCTCGGCGTGCTGGAATCGCTCTCGGGCAGTTTTCTCGGCCCCGCACTGGCCGGCTTCCACGCCACGCATCCGGACGTCGAAATAACGGTACGCGCCGGCCGACATCCGCAACTGATGGAGCTCCTGCTGGACGGAGTGGTCACCATGGCAATCGTGGCGTGGCCATGCCCGGAGTCCCTGGCGATTGAGCTGACACCACTTCTACGCCTGCGCGAGCGGGTGGTGCTCGTGGCCGCACCAAATCACCCACTTGCACGTAAACAAACCGCTACAGCGGAGCAGGTGGCGCTGCAAGCGCGTCCGCTGCTGGTCCTCCACTGGTGGCTGGAGCTTCCACCGCACCTGGCTCGTCTGGCAGACCAGGCGCCCTCACGTCTCGACGTTCCCATGGACACCGGTCGGTACATGGTGCTGCGCGGTTCCGGCGCGGGGTTCTTCCCGTGGATGCAAGTGGCGGAATCCATCCAGTCCGGCGCGTTGTGCGAGGTCCAGGTTGAGGATTTGCCTCAACTGGAGCGGGAGTCCGCGTTGATCCGGCGCACCGCGGCACCATCGCTCAGCCCGGCCGCGCGAGCGCTGGTGGAAACGCTCGCGCAACGCGCCGAACACCTCGGAATTACCACTGGAGTACCTGTCGGACATGGCGCAGGATGGTCAGATCCTCACGCGCCGTGATCACTGGTACGCGCACCTGACTATCATCCGCCGCGACGTCTGCGTCCTGCGAAGCGTTTGCGTTGCGCGCAGCATCCAGCCGTAGTCCGACAAACTCCAACTGCTGAGACGCCAACGAGCGTATCTCCGCGCTGTGCTCGCCAATCCCGCCTGTAAACACCAGCGCGTCAATGCCGCCCAGGGTGGCGAGCATTCCGCCAACGCTAAAAACCAGGCGGTGCACGAACATGTCTCGTGCCAGCACTGCGCGCGCGTCGCCGCGCGCGGCGGCTGTTAGCACTTCGTGCACCTCCGCCGAAATGCCTGAGACCCCCAGCACCCCAGACTGTTCGTTGAGCGCGCGATCGAGCTCGGTCGGGCTGAGACCCTGGCGTGTTAACAGGTACACCAGCATGCCGGGGTCCACCGAACCCGAACGTTGAACCATCATCGTGCCCTCGAGCGGCGTAAAGCCCATACTCGTGTTGATGGAGCGACCGTCCTCAACCGCGGTTATCGAGCAGCCCGCCCCGAGGTGACACACCACGAGCCGATGCGGCAGTTGACCCAGCACCTCTCGCGCGCGGCCCACGGCGTACTCAACGCTGAGCCCGTGGAAGCCGAACCGTCGCAACTGCCAGCGGCTGGTCCAGTCCCATGGAATGGGGTAAACGGCCGCGGCTTGAGGCAGATCTCGATGAAAGGCCGTATCGAAGGTCGCAACCTGGGGCACATTCGGAAAGCGCTGGCGGGCCGCGTCGATGCCGGCGAGCGCTGCCGGATTGTGCAGCGGCGCAATCTCGGACAGCCGATCGATCTCCTGGCGTACGCGTTCGTCGATGAGGACGGGGTCCTGAAACGTGAGACCACCGTGCACAACCCGGTGGCCGACGGCGTCAACGCTCCCCACGCGCTCCAACGCGGCCGCGAGCTCGTCCGCGTGGTGGCCGGCGATGGCGCCTTGCCAGTGCGCGTCACCCTGCTGTTGAACTGTCTCGTCGACGCTGTCGAGAACGACCCATTTCAGGCTGCTGGAGCCCATGTTCATGATCAACACCGATTTGGCGGCCACCCCTGGAGGTTAGCCCGATGACGCACCTCGCCGAGAAAACACGTCCCAATGTCCTCAGTGATGCGCTGTTGCGCCGCATGCATGCCTACTGGCGGGCGGCCAATTACCTATCAGTCGGCCAGATCTACTTGCTCGATAATCCGCTCCTGCGCGAGCCGCTCAAGGTGGAGCACACCAAGCCGCGGCTGCTCGGGCATTGGGGCACAACGCCAGGACTGAACTTCGTCTACGTCCATTTGAATCGCTGCATCGTCGAGCGCGAGCTGAACGCGATCTACATCTGCGGTCCAGGTCATGGCGGACCGGGCATGGTGGCCAACGCGTACCTGGAGGGCACGTATTCTGAGCTGTATTCGGCGATCAGCCGCGACGAGGATGGCCTGCGACAATTGTTCAAGCAGTTCTCGTTTCCCGGTGGTATTCCGAGCCACGCCGCGCCCGAAACGCCCGGCTCAATCAATGAAGGGGGTGAGCTGGGCTATTCGCTGGCACACGCGTTCGGCGCAGCGCTGGATAACCCGGACCTGCTGGTGGCATGCGTCGTCGGCGACGGCGAAGCGGAAACCGGACCGCTGGCGACGGCGTGGCACTCCAACAAGTTTCTCAATCCCGCCACCGACGGCGCAGTCCTGCCGATCCTGCACTTGAATGGCTACAAGATTGCCAATCCCACGGTGCTGGCGCGCATCTCCCGCGACGAGCTGGACGCGTTGTTTCGCGGTCTCGGCTACGAACCCCATTTCGTAGAGGGTGACGAGCCGGAGGCGATGCACCAGTTGATGGCCGGTACGCTCGACCGGATCCTGGACGCAATCGACGAGATCCAGCAGCGTGCGCGGCGCGGTCAGGCCGGCGAGCGGCCGCGCTGGCCAATGATCGTGCTGCGGTCCCCCAAGGGTTGGACCGGCCCGAAGCTGGTAGACGGGCTGCCAACCGAAGGAACGTGGCGTTCGCACCAGGTGCCGCTTGCGGAGCTGGCGACCAATCCCGAGCACCTTGTGCAATTGGAGCGGTGGCTGCGCAGCTACCAACCCGAGGAACTCTTCGACGAAGAGGGTCGGCTGGTGGCGGATCTCGCGGATTTGCCGCCGAAAGGCTCGCGGCGCATGAGCGCCAATCCGAATGCGAACGGCGGCGCGCTCCTCATGGACTTGCGCCTGCCGAACTTTCGTGATTACGCGGTGGGAGTCTCGCAGCCCGGAACATCCTCTGGCGAAGCCACCCGTGTTCTCGGCGGTTATCTGCGCGACATCGTCCGACTGAACGCGGACCGGCGGAACTTCCGCGTCGTGGCTCCGGATGAGCTCGTGTCCAACCGACTGGGCGCGGTGCTGGAGGTGACCGAACGGCAGTGGATGGCCGAGCGGCTGCCGACGGACGACCACCTCGCAGCGGACGGTCGGGTCATGGAGATTCTGTCGGAGACGACGTGCCAGGGCTGGCTGGAGGGCTATTTACTGACCGGACGCCACGGCCTCTTTACGACGTACGAGGCATTCGTGCATATTGTCGACTCCATGTTCAACCAGCACGCCAAATGGCTGGAAAGCAGTAAGAACATTGGTTGGCGGCGGCCGGTGGCCTCGTTGAACTATTTGCTGTCGTCGCACGTGTGGCGACAGGATCACAACGGCTTTTCGCACCAGGATCCGGGATTTATTGACCTCGCGATGAACAAGAAGGCGGATGTAATTCGCGTATATCTGCCGCCAGACGCCAACACGCTGCTGTCGGTGATGGACCACTGCTTACGTTCGCGCGACTACGTGAATATCGTGGTGGCTGGCAAACAGCCGGCGTTGCAGTATCTGGACATCGACGCGGCGGTGCGGCACTGCACCGCGGGGATTGGCATCTGGGAGTGGGCGAGTACTGACCGCGGCGGCGAGCCGGAGGCGGTGCTGGCCTGCGCCGGTGACATCCCCACGTTGGAAGCGCTTGCCGCGGTGGACTTGCTGCTTGCCCAGTTTCCGGATTTGCGCGTGCGCGTGGTGAACGTGGTGGACCTCATGCGGTTGCAGCCGCCGGAGGAGCACCCGCACGGCCTCTCCGACAGAGACTTCGATTCGTTCTTTACACGCGATAAGCCGGTGGTATTTGCGTACCACGGGTATCCGTGGCTGATCCACCGACTCACCTACCGGCGTGCGAACCACGCGAACCTCCACGTGCGCGGATATAAGGAAGAGGGCACTACGACGACACCGTTCGACATGGTTGCGCTCAACGACCTGGACCGCTACCACCTGGCCATCGACGTCATCGACCGCGTGCCGCGGCTGTCGGCCATTGGCGCATACGCGAAACAGGAGTTCCGCGATCGGCTCATCGAGCATCGGCAATACATCCAGCGAGTCGGGGACGATCCACCCGAGATCAAGGACTGGACCTGGACCCGTTAACCCCGATCCTGGCACTTACCTTGCTAAAGTGCAGCCTATGCGGAAGTTGGCTTTGCACGGACGTCCCACTCGTAGAGAGATGCTGCGGTTGAGCGTTGCGTCGGTGCTGGGTCTGGCCGCTGTGCCCTCGCTCGCCTTGGCCGAACCGCTCGGCAACGTGGTGGCCACACCGCCTGCGCGGGACGATTGGTCGGTCGCCAACCCGATTGGCGGCCCGGTCTGGGCTGTGACGACCGGCGAAGCGTCGCTGCGGGCTCAGCCCGACATCGCCGACAATCGCTTCGGCTTCGCGCGAACAGGCACGCCCCTCCAGGTGCTTGGCTCCAGCGGCGACTGGACCTACGTATTCAATCCGCGCACGCAGGGCACGGCCTACGTTTCGACGAGCCTCCTGAAGGCTGGCGACCCGCCCTCGCGCTTCGTCTCTCTGCCCGCGCCGCCTCTGCTCGACGAGTTCCAGGACACGATCGTCGTGACTCAGGACTCGATCCTGGCCTACTACCCATCGCCTGTGGATGAGGCCAGGTTCATGCCGATCCAGGCGAGTACCGTGCAAAACGTCAACGGTGTCGTGCAGGGTGTCGACGGCGCGCTGTGGTACCAGACCAGCGACTTCTATTACATCCCGGCTGAGGGCGTGTTCCGAGCAGGCGACGCGGGCTCCTACGCCGGCCGCTGGCTCAGCGCTACGCTCTTGCCCACGACCAGGGTCATTGCCTTCGATGGCCAGACGCCGGTTCGCACGATGCTCGCGCTGCGCGGAATCGCCAAATTCCCGACGCCCGTGGGGACCTTCAGCATCCTGCGGCGGGTGCCTAACGAGACCATGGACTCCATGACCCTGGGGATCCCGCACGATAGCCCCTACGGGTACCTGGTCAAGAATGTGCTCTATACGCAGTACTTCACGCCCGATGGCGCGAGCCTGCATGACAACTACTGGAGCTCGAACTTCGGCGGCATCGGCTCGCACGGCTGCCTGGGGTTGAGCCTGGGCGATAGCAAGTGGCTCTGGGACTGGGCGTATATCGGCGTGCCGGTCATCGTGAACTCCGCCTAATGAGGTTCGTGCAGTTCACGTTTTCCGGGGCAGGGGGCTCCGCCCCCCGGGGCCAATCGCTCGTCGCGCTGCGCGCGGTCGCTCCTTCCCGCCCCGTCCCCCTGGGTCCGTGCTGAGCCGCGCCATGCGCGCCCTCCCTACCTCTGCGGTCATGGCCTCAACGTCGAGCGGCCATGGCGGCAACGTTCGAGCGCTCGACTGCGTTGCAGCGGCCGAATAGGCCCCTCATCGGGGGGACGGGGCGGGAAGGAGCGCGCAGCGCAGCGGAGCAGCGACTGGCCCCGGGGGGCGGAGCCCCCTGCCCCGGAATACATAGAGTGCACGAACGTCGTTAGGCGTCACCCCCGCCGGCAGGCGCTTGACAGCCGTCCGTCGCGTGCTTATTATGCTGCTAAGCTAATTAGCTAACTGGTGAACCACGGTTACAGGTGAAAGGAACGTATTGCATGTCCCGCCTCCTCTGGATTCTCCAATCTCTCCTCGCCCTCTTCTTCCTGTTCAGTGCCAGCTTCAAGCTGCTGGCGCCTATCGACACCATCCAGCAGCAGCTGCCGCTGCCCGAGCTCTCTATCCGCGGCATC
>JAFAZN010000411.1 GCA_019239775.1 Chloroflexota bacterium | reverse complement strand
CGACCGGGCGTGAAGCTCCCCCCGGAGGTGGAAGATCTCAGCTCAGCTGCTCACGACTCTCAGTCCGAGTTCCTCGGCCAACGCTTCAAATCGGCCGCTCGAGTTCCATTGTTCGCCGGGGCACTCCGGACGACTCTGCGGACTGATATCCGAATGCCGCGCCAAAAAGCGCAACGAGTCTGGATAGCGGTTCTTGGCCTCGCGGGCAGCGGACAGTACGGCGTGGTACTGCAGATCACTGATCGGCCTGTGACGGTCGCCCAGATCCTCCGCCTCGCACGAAACCGTCACATGGTTCGGATTCAGTTCAGGGTCGATCCCGCACGCCTCGGCCATGATCGGCCAGCGACTGCCCGGCTCAACAATGCCGTTGCTCCAGGCTCGGTCACCGGGATCAATCCAACAGTCGAGCCTGCCCGTGACGCTGGCCCGATAGTGCGCCGATAGCTGTGACGAGCTCGACAACCATTCGGCGACCGTCCCTGATTCACCGCCGGACTCGCTGTGCAGGACGAAGGCGATGGGCGGACCGTAGGGTCGGCCGAACCAGCAGTTACTGCTCGGCCAGCGGTGCGTCACGGGTTGCTGTTGGCTGAGGTTCGCCGCGCCCACCTGCGTTACTGGTCCTGATCGAAGGGGGCGGTATGCACTTTTCCCTGGAGTGATGGGTTCAGTGCAACCAGAATGGCTTCGACAGACTGGGTGCCGTATCTAGCCGCGTCCCACTGGCCGCGACTCGCGTTGACGAATGCCTGGATGAGCAGTGCATGTTGTTGTTGGACCTGGTCCATGGCGCGTTGGATGTTCGCGAGGGCGTCAGCCAGTTCATGATTTGCTTGCAGCGTGCTTACGTCGGTGGCCATGTGCGGGGTTTGGGGGGACCTCCTGGGACGTCAGGCTACGCCTGGAGTCCGAAAACCACTCAATTTCGCTCAATTAGGGAAGGGTTTGTAACGCAGAGATCGCGGCCCGCCGTCGCGCCGTGACGCTCGCCGTGCGCTTCGCGTGACGTTTGTGACGGCTGGGTGATCGGCCCGCGTGACGCATGTGATCGCCACGTGATCGGCTCGCGTGACGCATGTGATCGCGATGTGATCGGCCGCCGTAGGCCGTCACGCCAGTGGCGCGCAGAAATTCGCGCTCCACGTGACGGCCCGTATGGACAATCGCCTCAAATCCTGTGCACCGACCCCCGCACAGCAAAAAGTCTTGACATGCATTTCACGAATCTGTTGACCGGAACCGGCCTGGTCGTGAATCATGCTCGCAACCGGTCCTGGCGAGCGCAGTCCGCGGCGAGTCGTCGGCTCGGCCACAAGCCTAAGGAGAGCTGAGTCCGCACGCATGGCCGTGGCGACCCTGAGTTCCGCACGAGCCCTCCGACGCCCCCGTCGGGCCGATCCACGCGCGATTGTCGGCATCGTCCTCACGCTGGCCGCGCTAGCGGGTTCCGTCGCCTTCTGGGTCAGCACGACCGATGCGCGGCCGGTGCTCATTGCCACTCACGATCTGCCCGCCGGCGCCACACTCAGCGGGGCAGATCTGGGCATTGCGTATGTGCGTGTCGACGACGCGGTGTATCGGGCGGCGCTGCCTGCGGACAATCTCCAGTCGCTGGTTGGCCGTCAACTTGGCGAACCCATTCACGCCCAGCAAGTCCTGGCGCGCGCGCAACTCGCAGATCAGCTGGGCCTCGGCAGTGACCAGGTGGCGATCACGATCCCGGCGCGGCCCGATAGCGCCGTCGACGGTCGTTTGCGTCCGAGTGATTCGGTCCAGATCCTGGTCACCGTCACGGATAAGACCCGCGGCACCGCCCACACGAGTCAGGTCCTGGAGCGTGCACAGGTTTTCGAAGTCGGCCGCGAAACCTCGCTGACTGGCTCAACCAGCTCCACTACCGACGCAGCAGCGTCCAATCGCGGCGCAATTACCAGCGTCACGCTTGCTGTGACCGCCGACCAGGCACGCCAGCTCGCCGAGGCCCGCCGGACTGGAGATCTCGACATCGTGCTGTTGCCACCACCCGACACGTCGCACCAGTGAGGTCGCCTGCAGATCAGCCGACGAACTTTCAGCTGACTGGTTTGCGAGTGGCGCTCGGTCTGGGTGACCAGGAGCTCGAGCAACGCTTGCGTCCGTCACTCGAGGCGGCGCCGGACCTGCAGGTTGTTGCGCAGTGCCTGGCCGCAGATCAGCTTGTGGAACTCGTGCAGGCCCAAAAGGTGGATGCATTGGTCGTTGCCTGGACTCTGCATCGACTGACTGACGCGATCCTGGCCCAACTGGACCGCCCGGGCGTCACGCTCGTGCTGCTGGTCACCGAACCGCGTGACGCTCGTTGGAGCCAACGGACGTGTCCCGTTCTGCCGATCGACGCAGACGCGGAGACGATCCACCAGACCATCCAGTCCGCACGCCCTGGCGGACGCGTCGTCTCGCGCACACCTCCCATAAGTCGCGAACCACTGCCGTTGAAAGTTGCCGATCGACCTCATTGGACGAGCGGTGGAGTCATTGCCGTGACGGGTGGTGCGGGCAGCCCCGGCCGCACCACACTGGCAATCAACCTGGCCACCGGCCTCGGCGCAGCCGAGCCGACCGTGCTGGTTGAGTTAGACCTGTGCGCTCCCGCGGTCGCCGCCTATGTAGACGCTGATCCGAGTCGGAATATTTGCACTCTCGCGCATGCCGTCCGTGACGATCCGCGCGCGTGGGGCGCCGCACTCGCCGACGAAGTGCAGCCGCTCGGCGCCAACTCGACGAATGCGGTTGTCCTGTGTGGACCACCCAAGCGCGAGATGCGGACCAGTATTGGACCACCCGTTGTTGAGCGCTTGCTGGATGAGCTAAGCCAGCGCTACCGCTGGGTCATCGTGGATGTCGGACCCGAATGGCTCGGTATCGATACGGTGGCCGCGAGCCATCGCGCAGCGCTCGCTCGCGCCGCCCACGTCATTCTCGTCAGTGCGGCTGACTTCGTGGGACTCTGGCACGGGCGCACGGCGCTCGATCAACTCGAGCGATTGGTCGACCTCGATCGCGCCCGTGTCAACCTCGTCCTCAACCGACACGATGCGCGCTTCCACCACTCGCGTCATGAGGTTGAGTGGCACCTCGGCGCGCCAGTCGTGGGGCTGATTCCGTTCGATCAATCCGGCGTGCAGCATGCGATTTCCGAGCAACGCCCAGTCGTCCTGGATCCGGCGAGTCGAGCCGGTCGCGCGCTGGTGACGCTGGCCGAAGGCATGCACGCCGGTCAACTCCGGCTTCCTTTAATTGGTGCAGCGCGACCCCGCGTCTCGTGGTGGCGTCGAATGCTACGCCGCCAACCTGCGCCCGTCCTGACTCGTGCGTTTGTGCGCGCTGATGAACCCCGCCCAGCCGTCGCGAGCGGCTCGCGGAGTCGCGCGTGACGCTGGCGGCGTTTCCCGACTCAACTTTCCTACCACTTCACTCCAGCGATCGGGCCGCCGAGCGGCTGATCCGAGAGCGCGTGGCCGACGCCGTCAGCCGAGCCCTCGGTGACGGACGCTTGTTGGCGCCCGGCAGCCACGACGAGGACCGCGTCCGCGCGATTATCGACGATGAAGTCACCGCGCACGATCGGCGCGCCGTCACGACAAACTCACCACTGCTCCTAGACGCCGATGCGGTTCGTCGCCGCCTGTTCGATTCCGTCTTTGGGCTCGGCATCCTCCAGCCGCTGATGGCGGATCCGGCCGTCGAGGAGATCATCGTCAACGGTCCACTGCGCATCTTCACGATCCGCGATGGGCACAAGCAACAAGTCGATGGCCTGTATTTCGAAAGTGACGACGAGCTACGCCAGCTGATCAAACGCGTAGTCAGCAGTGCCGGTCGACGCCTCGATGAGGCCTCGCCGATGGTTGACGTACGGCTGCGTGACGGCTCCCGATTGAACGCGGTCATTTCACCGGCTAGCACCCGCTGGACCTCGGTGACGATTCGCAAGTTCCTGCTGCGCGTCCAATCGCTCGATCAGCTGGTGGAGCTTGGCGCGCTCAGCAGCGCCGGGGCCGAGTTTTTGGATGCAGCCGTGCAGGCCGGCCTCAACATTCTTGTGAGCGGTCCAACCGGCTCGGGCAAGACCACGCTCTTGAACGCGCTCGGCGCATCGATTGTCGGATTGGAGGAGCGCGTCGTCACGGTCGAGGAAGTCCCCGAGCTGATGCTCGACCGACGTCTGCCGGATTGCGTCGCGCTGCAGGTGCGAGGCAAGAACGTCGAGGGCATTGGCGAGATCACAATCCGCGACCTGGTGCGCAACGCACTCCGCATGCGACCCACCCGCATCATCGTTGGCGAAGTGCGCGGTGCCGAAGCGCTCGACATGCTGATGGCAATGAACACCGGCCACGAGGGCTCGCTTACCACCATTCACGGAAACTCGCCACGGGATGCGCTCGATCGTCTTGCGACACTGGCCATGATGGCCGACGAGCGACTCGGTGGCGACGAACTGGTGCGCATGGTTTCGCGCACGATCGAGCTGGTGGTCCAGTTGCGCGCCAACGCACGCAGCGGCCAGCGCCGTGTGGCCAGTATTTTCGAGGTCACCGGCGTCGACGCGGGCGTTATCAGCGGTCACGAAATCTTCGGATTGGAGCACGGACGCCTCGTATTTAAGGGTCGACCGCCGCGTTGTCTGGAGCGCATCGCCGCCCACGGAGTTGACTACACCCTGCCACTGGGCGCCAGTGCCGAAGGACTCGCGTGACGCTCTCTGGAGCCGGCGTGACGCTTTCAGAGGCCGCGTGACGCAAATTCGTCCAAATGTGACGCGTTTTTCGGCCCGCGTGACGCTTTTTCGGCTCCGCGTGACGCTTCGCGTGACGCCTCGTCTGGACAATGCCAGCATGATCTTTCGTCGCCACCATCGCTCGGGAGCAGCTTCGTGATCCCGCTGCTGCTCTCGATTTCGCTTGCCGGTGGCGTGTACTTGACGTACGAAGGTTTTGCGCGGCCGCGCCGCTCGGGCGTGCCGGCTGTGCACGCGCAGGCCGCGCGCGAATTTCTGATCCGCGCCGGTTTGCATGAGGTCACCCTGCGTGATTTCGTCATGTTTTCGTTGCTGTCGGGTGTCATTGCCGGCGTGATCGCTCAACTGGTATTGGGCTGGGTTGCTCTTAGTGCTCTAGCTGCAGTGGTCGGCTTGTTCGGACCCTATGCGTACTACCTACGTCGCCATGACCAGCGGCGGCGCGCCGTCCAGGATGCGTTGGTGGAGGCCATCGAGCAACTGCGCGATGCGATCCGCACCGGTCTTTCGGTGCAGGAAGCGTTGGCCGGCTTGGCTCGCACCGGACCGCACGTCTTACGCGAAGAGTTTGGCTCGCTGAGTCGCGACGCGCGACTGCTTGGTTTCGAGTCAGCGTTGCGCGCGACTCGGGACCGGCTGGCGGATCCGGTGTTCGACGTGGTTTCCTCGGCGCTGTCGATCAACGACCGACTCGGCGGTCACCTGGTCAGTCAGGTGCTGGACCGACTGGCGGAGTCCACGCGTGCCCAACTTCGCATCGAACACGAAGTCCGCGCGCATCAGGCACGCACGGTGCTGTCGGCGCGAATTGTCGCCGCGGCGCCATTGGTGGCGCTAGTCGGCCTGCGCGCGACCAATCCGCGCTACCTGAGCATTTTCGATAGCCCATTAGGTCAGGTCGTCTTGCTCGGCTGCGCCGCGAGTGTGACTCTCGGCTATGTGGCGATGCTGTATCTGACGCGATTGCCGGTCCAGCGACGGGTCGTGAATCAATGATGCCGTTTTCGCTTGCGGCCAACTTCCACATGGCGTCGCTGGACGTGCGTGTGGTGGTACTGCCGCTACTGCTCGGTTGCGGCGTGTATCTATTGCTGACAGCGCTGCCGATCGGGCGACCGCGACCGGACCTTGGCGAGCGCATGCGCCAGCTGGACGTGGATGAACGCATCCGCGCGGCTGAGCTCGGTCGACAGGCGGTGCGGCCGCTCTTTAGCTCGCGACTGCTGGAAAACATGCTGCGGCCCATCGTCGAAGACGTCGGTCGCGCCGTGCGCCGGGTGCTCGCGCGAGTAGGGCTGGCCGGTGGGCGTGAGCTGGAGGATCGGCTGCGGCTGGTCCGGCCGGGGGTGGACCTGGTCCAGTTCATGGGTGAAAAGGTCGCGGCCGGTGCCATTGTCGCTCTCACGTTTCCACTCATGAACTTGCTCCGCATCCATCCGTTTGGCGCCTGGCCGGTATGGCTGTGGCTGATCGGGTTCCTGGTTGGGTACCTGTTGCCGAACTGGGACGTGGATCGACGCGTAGCGCGACGCCGCGGCCTCGTGCTGATGGAGCTGCCCACATTGCTGGATATGCTCACGCTCGCGACTTCGGCCGGCATGGCCCTGGAGCAGGCATTGGAGGAAGTTGGCGCTGCGAGCCAGGGTGTGGTGAGTCGCGAGCTGCGCACCGTCATGCGCGAGTTGGCGCTTGGTCAACGGCGCAACCTGCCAGATGCCCTGGCTGGTCTGACAGAGCGACTCGGCACGCCGCAGGTCAACCACATCCTGGGCCGCATGGGCGCAGCGTACGAACAGGGCTTGCCACTCGGTCAGGCATTGCAGGCGCAAGCCGAAGCCTTACGCGAACGGCAGCGTCTGCACATCGTGGAGGAGGGCGGCAAAGCCGCTGTGCGCATGTTGTTGCCGGTGGCGTTGCTGATTTTGCCGGCGCTGTTTGTAGTGGTGCTGGTGCCTGCGGCGGCCCAGCTGACGCGGTTGGGAGGCGGATAAATCGGTGACGGATACATACGTCGCAAAGGGCACGATTCGGAACACATTGAAGGGAGCTGCTATGAACGGTATTGGGAGCACCTGGTTGAACATGGTGCGAACGTGGACACGCGGTGCAGAGAAACAAGCGCACCGCATCGCGACGTGCTGGATCGCCCAATCCACGGTCGAGTACGCGTTGGTGGGCGCGCTTGTGGTGATTGCTGCGGCTGGCGCAATGGCATTGCTCGGCGATCAGGTGAGCAGTGTGTTTGGTCATATCACCACCACGCTCTCCGGAGCGGCCACCGGCCACTGACGAAGGATCGGAGCCATGCGTAAGAGTCGCCCGCGACGGCGCGTCGCGCAGGCGTTGGTGGAGTTTGCCCTGGTCGGCCCGCTCTTGATGGGTTTGACGCTGGGTGTCCTGCAGGTGGTGCTGTACGCCCACGCCCGCGATGTGGTGATCAGCTCAGTCCAGGAGGCCGCGCGACTATCCGCGGAGGATGGGCGCGGGCTGGAGGATGGCTACGCTCGAGCGCGCGCGCTGGTTGATGCCGGCCTGGGCCGGAGCCTGGAGCCACTTGCGATCGACGGCAGCATGGATTCGGAGTTGGTGGTGATCCACCTCGACGCCACGTTGCAACCAATTGTCCCGCTGCTGGGTGGGTTGCCGCTGCACGCCGATGCCAGCGTGGCTCGTGAACGTTTCCGACCGGCTGGAGGTTGAACGTAGGCAAGCATGACGACGCGAGTGTTCAACTTCCAACGACCGGTCGTATTGGAGCCAACGTCGCCCAGATCCGGGGCACAGCCGCGGACAAGAGTGAACCTTCTGGGAGCAGTCCCGACGGCACTGCTGGTGGCGCCGGTAGCGGGCGCGGCCGAAGCGCCCGTCGGCTGGCTGGCAGCGGCTGCGAGCGGACTGGTCATGCTCCATCTGGCGGCGGTCTTCGGTGCGCGCCTGCCCTGGGGTTGGCTGACGGTGCTCGCGGCCGTACTCGGGCTAGCGCTGCCTCGCGGACAATGGCCGCTGATTGGCCCGGCGCTCTTTGTGGCAACGGCGGTATCGCTGGCGGTGTGGTTCGCCGCGCGGGACAACCGCCGCCGCCGACGCAAAGATGCTGACCGTCCGCGTCTCGGAACGCGGGAGCGCACAGCGCAGGTAATGCAGGGATTCTCGGGTGAGCGGCACGTCGGCCGTGTGCTGGCCGAGCGGCTTCCGCAGGAGTACGTCTTGTTCAACGGCCTGGCGCTGCCGCGCGGCGCGGGGGACATCGATCACCTGGTGGTCGGGCCGACCGGGTTGTTCCTCCTGGAAACGAAAACGATGAAGGGCCATATCGTGTGCGAACCCGATGGCACCTGGCGTCGAACTCGCATAGGCCGCGCGGGCACAACGTACTCCGCGTACATTGGCGATCCGGCAGCACAGGTCCAGCGCAATATCTTCGCCGTGCGTCAGGCGTTGCAGCATCGGCTGCCCGCGTTGGTTGCGCGCACGTCGTTGTGGATCGACGGCCTTGTGGTGTTTGCGCACCCCGATACGCGGCTCGATGCTGGCTCCAGCCGGGTACCCGCGGTGGTGCTGGAGGATGCCACCGGACGAATTTGTTCGCATGTGCCGCGGCGGGCGTTGCAGCCGCGCGAAGTCGACCTGATTGTTGGAGCGCTGCTGGACGAAGGCCGCGCCGGTGCAACAGCGAACGGCCGTGATGGTGCAATGGCCTACAGCCGCGCGGGTGCAACGGCCAATGGCCGCGCTGGTGTTACCGCCGGTGCCGCATTCCGTCAGAGCGCGCAAGCGCTGGTGGAACTCGCACTCGCACTGCCACTGGTAGTAGCGCTCCTGCTCGGCACAGTTGCGGTGAGCCGCGTCGTTCAGGCGCGCACCGCGGTGATCGCCGTTGCGCACGAGGTTGCACGCGCCGCCGCGCTCAGCAGCGGTCCGGATGACGCCGTAACACGCATGCGTAACCGCGCCGACCTGGTGGCACCCGGTCTCGGACTTGACGCACGCGCATTGGTCCTCAGCTGGGACCTCTCCCGGTTCGCCGCGAATCCAGCCGAAGTGGTGGCCTCGGTGGAGTACCCGGTAAACCTGGCGGACCTTCCACTGGTCGCCGGCCTGCCGGCCGTGGTGGTGCGCGCAGACCACGCGGAGTGGGTGGACCCCTTCCGTAGTGGCCTATCAGCCCAACCGGAGCCAGCCCCTTGATGCGCCACACTACCCACTGCCAAGGACCTTCGTTAGATCATGTGGCATCAGCCACGCACGCCAGTCGAAAGGCTCCCGCGCGCGCGCCCGAAATCCTTCGCGCTCTGCGCATCCGCGCCCGAGCGCAAGCGGTGCTCTGGCTCACGCTGGCCGTCCCGCTATTTGTCTCGATGGCCGGCCTTGCCATCGACGGTGGCGTTCTGCTGAGCTCGCGGCGCGAGCTCCAAAGTACGGCCGACGGCGCCGCGCGCGCCGGTGCCACTCGCCTGGACAAGTCGCGCCTGCGCGCCAGCGGCGGAGCCGACGTCCAGTTGGACCCGGTCCTCGCCCGGCAAGCCGCCGTCACCTACGCCAACGCTGCGCTGAGTCCCCAGGCTGAGATCTGGCAGACGCTGCCCGACATCCAGGTTGACGTCGGCGAGCGCCGAGTTCACGTGTCGATCCGCGCGACCTTGCAGCCTGCCTTTTTGCGGATCGTGCACATCGACCAAGTACCGGTCGAGGCCACCGCGGACGCAGATGCGCAATTCGGCATCCGCGACGGCAGCGGCAACTGATCGTGAAGCATGCCAACGCAACAAACATCCAAGACACCCCGGGGGATCACGTGGACCTAGCGGACCTGAGCAACCACAACTCAAATCGCGAAACCTCCGCCGACCGTGCCTGGCTGGCGGTCCTTGCAACGCTACTGGTGGCAGCCGGTGCCGGCCTCGCAATGTTGGCCGGCCCCCCGCGTCTGCCGACCGACCTCCCGCCGGCCGACGGTCTGCTGCAGATTCTCACCGGGACGAGCCTGCCCGTGAACCCTCTCGCGGTGTTGCTGATCGACCTTGCGTGGCTCGCGTGGGCGTGGACGGTGCTCTCGCTGCTGCTCGAGTTGCTGGTGCTCGTCGCTGAGCTGCTGGCGTACGGCCGCGGGTGGGTAGCCACGATTCGGCAGCTGGTCGACCGCATGAGCGTGCCGCTGGTGCGTCGCTCGGTTGCCGCGGCGTTTGCGGTGCAGGTGCTTGGCCGTACCGTCTCAATCGCGGCGGCGCAGCCGCTGCCACCAACCGACCCAATCGTGCTGGCGAGCTCAGCGGAAGCTGCCGAGCCCACCGAAGCTGCGGCAGGCAGCAATACACACGCGGCCGCCACCACCACTCCCACGTACATGGTGCGATCCGGTGACACCCTGTGGTCGATCGCCGAGAAGGCGTACGGCTCGGGCCTTCACTACCGACGGTTGGTCGACGCCAATGTCGGCCGGACGATGGCCAACGGCCAGGTGTTCTCGGCGCAAGGAGTCATCCAACCGGGTTGGCTCTTGTCGGCACCTGGTGCGACGTGGGACACCGATGCCGAAGACGGCCGGCACTGGTATAGCGTGCGGCCGGGCGACAGCCTGTCCTCGATCGCCGCCGCCGCTTTGGGCGACACCGCGCGCTGGCAAGAGTTGTTTGAGCTCAATCGCGGCACGCCAAGCCCCGATGGGCAACACACATTGGTCGAGCCGAACACGATCTGGCCGGGGCTACGGCTTCAGCTGCCCGACCAAGCGCAGCTGCCCGACGATTCGGAGGCTGTCGCAGGTTCCAATGTATCCACCGATACAGCACCGGCGGAGGACACGGATCCAGCGGTCGCCGAGCTCCTCGCAGCCTCCGCGCCACCGTCAATTGGCGCAGAGGCACATGCCGTCAGCCCTGAACCGGTTGCCGCAGATCCCACACCTGAAACGGACGCGGCGCCAGCGGAAGCACCCGCTTCACCGCCGCCGCCCCTTCTTCGTACGACGCACGCGCTCGAACCGGTGGTCCTTGATCCAGCTGACTCCGCTCCAGCCGAACCGTCGGATCTTGATCCACCGCCAGCTGAACCGACGCCTGCGGCCAGTCCAGTCGCGGACGCGGAAGTTTCGGTGCCGCCGTCGCCCGCGGCGCCATCCATTCCGGCGCTGCCGTTCGTCCTTGGCGGACTCGGCCTCGCCGGGATTGCCGGCGCAGCGTTCGGTGCGCGCCGCTGGCGTCGGCTACGGCCGCTCCCTCACGAGCCCGAAAGCGACGTGGTGGTTCAAGGTGGCTTCGCC
>JAFAZN010000397.1 GCA_019239775.1 Chloroflexota bacterium | reverse complement strand
CTAGGGCCCGTCGCACTTCGGCGCCCGAGCCACTCACGCGCGAGCTGGCACCGCTCCAATCTGAGGACATCACCTCCGTGGGACATCACCCCGGACAGGATTCCACCCTGGTCTGGATCGTTACTGCATGAGGAATCACGTCCGTGCGGGCATTACCTCCGCGGGTTCATCACCCCGTGGGACAGACATCACTCCGAACAGGATGCCACCTTGGTCTGGACCGTTACTGCATGAGGAACGACGTCAGTAAGGGCCACGTGCGTGTGAAGTGCTATGGCCTGGGCATGCTCTCCTCGCGCAGGCCTGCTATCAGGCGCTCGAAGACGGTGTCATACACCGTCGCCGTGTTGATCACCACGTGTGGCCTTCGGATCGGCTCGACTTTGCGTCGCATCTCTAGATACACCAGCCAGTCGGCGTCTGAGGCGTCATCCTCGTCCAGCCGCAGGCTGCGCCGCAGCATTCGCTCTTGCACCACGTGCGGTGGGCACGTGACCCAGACAATAAACAGCCGCGCGTCACAGGCCTCGGCAATGTCATAAACGCGCCGCCGCACGCGCTCCTCCAGGTTGGTCGCATCGAAGATGACCGACCTGCCAACGAGCAGTGCAGATTTCAAGACGGTGTGGCACCAGCCGTACACGGCGGCGTGCTCGCCGCCCGTGTAGCGCGGCTCCGCAAAGAGCTGCTTCCGCACGCGATCCGACTCCACGACCTGGGCCCGGAGCTCCACGCCCAGTCGCCGGGCCAGGCGACTTTTCCCCGTGCCCGGCGGCCCGACGAGCAAGACCAATAGGGGGCGTGCCACCGCCAGGCAAGTTTAACGGGCCATAATGGCCGCCATGGCCGCCTTCCGCACGCTGTGGACGGCTCTCGTCGGACTCTACGAGGAAACGCTGGTCCTGGTGGGGGGCAATCTCGCCGCCGTCGCGCTCAACCTGCCGATCGGCGTCGTGCTGCTTGGCGTCGGCTTGCTGGTCGCGCCCGGCGGCGATTCGCCAACGCTGCAGTCGCTGGTCGCGGTGATTGCCTGGCTACTCGTCCTCCTGCCCACGCCCGGCAACATCGCGCTGGGCGGCCTGGCGCAGGTGGCCGCGGGCCCTGACGTGCCGCGGTTCAGCACGTTTCGCGACGCGCTGCGTACCCGCTGGCGCCTGGCCGCCGGCTGCTCCGCAGTCAGCGTGGTGGTGCTCGCGATCCTGGTGTGGAACGTGTCCTTCTACTTCACGTTTGGACCGGGATGGCCGTTGTTCGTGACGATCTTCTGGCTGTACGCCACAGTGTTCTGGTTAAGTGTGCACATCTACCTCGTGCCGCTGGTGGTACATGTCGCGCAGCCACGGCTGGTTGACCTGTACAAGCGAGCGGCCTTTATCGCCCTCGGTCACGCCGGCTACACCCTGGTGCTCCTGGTGCCCTTGCTGGCGATCACGTTTGCCGCGGTCGTGTTCTTGCCGGTCTACATCCTTGTGGCACCCGCCTACGTGAGTCTGGTTCAGGCGCACGCGCTCCGCGAGATTCGGCGTCGCCACGGCGACCTGCCGGTCGAGGCGGAGGAAGAGGTCAGCCGTCTGTGACGCAGACCGAACGGGTTCTCGGCGGGCGCTACCGGCTCATCAGCGAGATCGCGCGCGGCGGCATGGCCGTCGTCTGGCGTGCGGAAGACACGCTGCTGGACCGCCAGGTGGCGGTCAAAGTGCTGCATCCGCAGTTCGCGGGCGACCCCGAGTTTCTCGAACGCTTCAGGCGAGAAGCCCGCGCCGCCGCCCGGCTGAGCCATCCGAACATCGTGCCCATTTATGACGTGGGTGAGGACGCTGGGATCCCCTACATCGTGATGGAGCTGGTCGAAGGCGGCAATCTGAAGGACCGCATTCGCGCGGCCGCGCCGCTGCCGGATGCTGAGATCCGCTCGATCGGTGCAACGCTGGCGGCGACTCTCGACTACGCCCATCACAAGGGGATCATCCATCGGGATGTAAAGCCGCAAAACGTGCTGCTTGGCGAGGACGGTCGAGCGCGGCTGACCGACTTCGGGATCGCCCAAGCGATGGCTTCGAGCGGGCTGACTCGAACGGGGGCCGTCATGGGCTCGGTGCACTACATCGCGCCGGAGCTGGTTCGCGGCCGAACCGCGTTGCCACAGTCCGACGTGTACAGCCTGGGCGCCCTGCTCTACGAGATGGCCACCGGGCGTGTGCCGTTTCAGGGCGAGACTGACCTCGCTGTGGCGCTGGCGCACGTCGAGGAAACGCCAGCCAGCCCGCGCGCATTCAACGCACGTCTGGCGCCGGACCTGGAAGCGGCCATCTTACGCGCGCTGTCCAAGGCGCCTGACCTGCGCTTCGTTAGCGCAGCCGGCTTCGGTGACGCGCTCCGGGCGCGGGGCGCGGCTCCCATTGCCACCGCAGCAGACGTCACACAGCGGATGCCCGTACAAGCTGCGGCGGCTCCGTCAGCGGTGGCCCAGCGGCGCGCTGCGACGGCGCTTGCAGCTACCGCCGCTGCACCCGCCCCGTTTGCTCGGCGTACGGCTCGGCCAAAGTCGCCGCGCGGCGCTAGCAATGGCATGGTGGGTCTGCTCGTGGCATTGGCCGCGGTTCTCGCCGCGCTGGGTGCTGGCTTCTATGGCCTGGCCACCCTGAGCCGCCAAGGTTTGGAGCCGACGCCGGTACCGACTCCGCAGCCCACTGCGCCGCCGAAGCCTGTGGCGGTGCCGACCAATACGCCCGCGCCAGCAGCTACCGCGACGCCGCAGCCGTCGGATACGCCGGTGCCACCAACTGAGACGCCTGGACCGCCATCACCGACGCCTATGCCGCCGTCGCCTACTCCTGCGCCGGCCACACCGACGCCGCGCACGCTCGCCGTACCGCAGTTGCGTGGCAAAACGCTGGATCAGGCGCAGGCGATTGTGGGGCAGCTGGGGCTGACGGTCACGGTTCGTGGCGTCAACGCCAACGTGGACAAGAACGTGGTCACCGATCAGTCACCTGATGCGGGCGCGCCGCTGACGCCCGGTGGGACCGTGACCTTGTCGGTAGGGACGGGCTCGACGGCGATTCCCGAGGTGGTGAACCTGCCGCGCGATCAGGCGCTGCGAACTTTACAGAACAGCAGCTTCCGCGTGGTGGTGCACGATCAGCGAGACCCGCGCATTCCCGCGGGTGCCGCTATCGGGACACGGCCCGCCGCAGGCACGGTGATGCCCCGTGGTTCTGACATCGAACTGGACGTTAGCTCCGGCCGCTGACGCGCTTCTGCCTGCGGCAGACGTTCCTCACCAAGGTGGTGTCCCCATGGAGTGATGTCCCACGGACGTGATGTCCTGCGCAGCCGAAGTCTCTCACGGGGTGGAGCTTGCCTCGCGCGGCGGGGGCGCACGCGTTCGCGATATCGTCTTCGTTAATGTCGAACGCCTCGCGCACCTTTCCCCCTGATACTGATGCCCACGGCTCTGCCATTGGCGAAACCCGCCCGGTGCCTTTTGCCACCCGACCTATGCTGCAGGGCACGTTGGGCATGGTGGCCGCGGGGCACTACCTGGCGGCTGCCATCGGCCTGAGCATCCTGGAAAAGGGCGGAAACGCAGTCGATGCAGGCGTGGCGGCGGGCTTTGCCGTGGCCCTGCTGAAACCGCAGTCGGTTGGGATTGGTGGCGAGGTCCCGATTCTGATCCACATGGCCGAGCAGCAGCGGAGCGTGGCCATCAACGGCCAAGGCTGGGCGCCCCGCGCGGCCACGCTGCAGTGGTTTCGCGATCACCACGTGGACCTGATCCCGTCGGACGGGTTCCTCCCCGCAACAGTTCCCGCGCAGTTCGCGGCGTGGTGCACCGCGCTCCAGAACTTCGGCACGCTCAGCCTCGCTGAGGTGCTCGGTCCCGCGGTTGACCTGGCCGAAGGCGGGTTCCCCATGTACACCGCGCTGCGCAACGGGGTTCTGAAGGTACTCGAGCGCTTCAAGTCCGAGTGGCCAACCTCCGCGGCCATCTACCTGCGCGACGGCCAACCGCCTGTAGAGGGCACGTTGCTTCGCAATCCCGATTGGGCGCGCACGCTGAAGGGCGCCATCGACGCGAGTCTCCATGCCAAAGCAAACGGTCGCGAGGCGTCCATCCGCGCCGCGATCGACTACTTCTACAGCGGCCCCGTGGCGCAGCAAGCCGTTGCTTTCTCGACAACCAGCGCGTGCATCGATGGCTCGGGCGAAGCCCACACCGGCCTGCTCGCACTACAAGACTTCGCGGACTTTGGCATGCGCGGCACGCAGATCGAGGATCCGGTGCGGCTGGAGTACCACGGCGTCGAGGTGCTCAAGTGCGGTCCGTGGAGCCAGGGCCCGGTTTTCCTGCAGCAGCTGAAGCTGCTCGAAGGCTTCGACCTCCAGCAGCTCGGGCACAACACCGCCAACTACCTGCATGTCTATCTCGAAGCCACCAAGCTCGCCTTCGCCGATCGCGAGCGCTACTACGGCGATCCCGAGTTTGTGGACGTCCCGCTCGGCCTGCTGCTTTCCGAAGACTATGCTGCCGAACGGCGTGAGCTGATCGACGAGCGCCAAGCCAGCCTGGAGCTACGGCCGGGCGCTCTGGCAATGGCTGCTGCGCCGCGTGCAGGCGAGCGCTGGCCAGTCGTAAGTGGCGATACGACCCACGTGGACGCAGTCGATCGTTGGGGCAACCTGTTTTCGGCGACGCCCAGCGGCGGCTGGATCGGCTCTTCCCCCGTGGTAGAGGGACTGGGTTTCCCACTGGGCACGCGTGGCCAGATGTTCTACCTGGACTCGCGGCACGCCAACGCGCTTGTGCCTGGCAAGCGTCCGCGAACAACGCTCACGCCTTCTCTGGCGCTGCGAAACGGGGACCCCTGGCTGGCGTTTGGCACCCCAGGTGGTGACCAGCAGGATCAGTGGACGTTGCAGTTCTTCCTGAATGTCGTGGACTTCGGAATGGAGCTGCAAGAGGCGCTGGACGCGCCGACGGTTCAGTCGACGCACTTCCCCGGGTCGTTCTATCCACATGCATCTACGCCTGGCGGTGTTCGGGCGGAGTCACGCATTCCTGCTGATGTGCTCGACGAGCTACGTTCGCGCGGCCACAAAGTCAGCCTTGATGGCCCGTGGAGTCACGGCCAGGTGACGGCCGTCGCGCGCGAGGCCAACGGCGTCCTCAGCGGAGCGGCCAGTCCCCGCGGCCGCGTGGCCTACGTCATGGGCCGCTAACCGCCGTCAGGCGCGGCGGCGCAGTTGCGGGTCCAGCCAATCGCGCAGCGCATCACCCAGGAAGTTGAAGGCAAAGACGGCCAGGAAGATCGAAACGCCGGGCCCAACGCTGCCCCACCACATCAAATTGGTGATGTATCGCTGGTTGTAGCTGATGTCCGTCCCCCACGAAGGCGTGGGCGGCTGCGCGCCGAGCCCCAGAAATGACAGCACTGCCTCCTGCAAGATCGCGAAGGCGGTCGTCAACGTCGCCTGCACGATCAACGCATTGGCCAGATTCGGCAGCAGGTGCCGCACGATGATGCGCACAGGCCCGGTGCCGACCGCGTGCGCGGCCGTGATGAATTCGCGTTCGCGGAGGCTGAGCACCTGCGCCCGGGTCAGCCGTGCGTACACCGGGATGGCCACGATGCCAATGGCAATCATCGCATTCTGGATTTGCGGCCCGAGCGTGGCCGAGATCGAAATCGCCAGCAACAGGGCAGGAAACGCGAGCAGCGCATCGATAACGCGCATCAGCAGCAAGTCCTCGCGCCACCGATGTAGCCCGCGACCACGCCGATGGTCACGCCGGTGAACAGCCCGATACTCACAGAGATCACCGCGACCGAAAGTGAAATGCGGGCGCCGTAAAGCACCCGCGCCATCACATCGCGACCCTGGTCGTCCGTGCCCAGCCAGTGCGCCGCACCTGGCGGCAACAACGCGTCAGAGACGTCGCCCAACGTCGGGTCAAACCGGGTGAGCAGCGGCGCGAAGATCGCAACGAACAAGAGCAGTGCAACCAGGCCACCGCCAACCAGCAACCGCGGGTGACGCCGCAGCAGCGTTCCGAGCGTGAGCGGTCGGCGCCCCGACGTTGCCGTGGCAGGCGTCGAAGTCGTGAGGATGCCTTCGGTCGCAACCGTCACCGGGCGGCCCTGGTGTACGAGATGCGTGGGTCCAGCCAGCCGTACAGGATGTCCACCAGCAGCGTCGCAAGCATGTAGGAGAGCGCCGAGAGCAACACCACTGCCTGCACGACGGGATAGTCGCGGCCGAACAGACTGTCCACCACCAGCTTGCCGACGCCCGGCCAGGAAAAGATCTGCTCGGTGATCACCGCGCCCTCGATCAGCGCGCCCACCTGCAAGCCAATCACCGTTACCACCGGGATCAGTGCGTTCTTCAGCGCGTGCCCGACGACGATTGCTTGCTGACTCAGGCCTTTAGCGCGAGCGGTCTGGATGTAGTCCTGGCCAAAGACATCCAGCAAACTGGAACGTACCTGGCGCATGTTCACCGCCAGGGTGGCTGCCGATAGCGTGAGCGCGGGCAGCACCATGCGGCGCAGGTTCTCAACGGGGTTGTCGATCGCAGGCGCATAGCCGCCGGGCGGAAAGATCCGCAGCACCAGCGAGAACAGCAGGATGAGCATCAGGCCCAGAAAAAAGTTCGGCGTGGACACGCCCGCAATGGTCACGCTCGTGGCAAGCAGATCGAACGCAGAGTTGCGTTTGAGCGCCGACACGATGCCGACGGCAAGCCCGATCGTCACCGAAAACACCAGCGCCGTCGTGGTCAACTCGAGCGTTGCAGGCAATCGCTCGACGATGGCTTCGCGCACTTGCTGGTGCGTGCGGATCGACCGTCCGAAGTCGCCCTGCACCGTGTGTTGCACCCACGCCAGGTACTGGATTGGCAGCGGCTGGTCGAGGCCAAGCTGGTGGCGCGTCTCGTTCAGGATCTGTGGATCACGAACGTCGCCTGCGAAGGTCACGACGGGATCGCCGGGCGCCAGCCGCAGCAGAGCAAAGTTGATGATGGTGACCAGGATGGCCACCGGAACAATCAGCACGATGCGGCGGAGGATGTAGCGCGTCACGCGACGCCGCCTACTTCGACAGTGATGCCAGCTGCAACCGTGGAATCTGATCGGGGTACGGCGATAGGCCCTGTACGTTCGTGGTGGTCAACTGTTGGGCAACCCCAAAGCGGAACCAGACGCGCGCCGGGTCGTCCGCGACGTAGATCTGCTCGGCCTTGCGCAGCGCATCTGTCCGCACGGCTGTATCGGACGACTGCCGCTGCTGATCCAACAGCTGGTCCACCTGCGGATTCGAATAGGAGCCGTCGTTGTTCGGCCGGCCAGTGTAATTGAAGTCGTAGGTGTTGCCATCTGGATCGACGCGCCCGCTCCAGCCGACGTAGGTCATGCCCTTGAAGACGTGGTCGGTCTGCTGCTGCAAGATCTGCGCAAACTCGAGCTGGACAATCTGCGCGTCGATCGATGCCTTGCGGAGCTGCGCCTGGACCAGTTGCGCCTGCTGCAGCAATGCCGGATCCCCACTTGGCACCAGGAACTCGAAAGACAATGGGCCTTTGCCCACCTGGTCGACGAGGGCCTTGGCCCCGTCCGGATCGGGCTTCTCGAATGGTTTGAAGTTCGGATCATACGCGAAGTGCGAAGGCGCCACTGCTCCGTAGCCGATCACGCCTACGCCAAAGAAGGCCTTGTCGAGCAACTCCTGACGGTCAAGAGCCATAGAAAGCGCCTTGACATAGCGGCCCTCATTGAACACAAAACCTTCTTTGCGATTGGTGACCAGGCTTCCGTAGGCCAACCCCGGTACTTCCTTGTACGTGACGCTGCTGTCGGTCTTCACCGAAGCCACATCTTTGGGCGCAACATTGTTGACGAATTGCGCATCGCCAGTCTTGATATTCGTGAGTCGAACGTTGCTGTCGGTAATCGGGTGAATGATGATCTTGTCCAGCAGCGGGAGCTTGCCGCCTGAGGCGTCGGTTCCCCACCAATCCGGGTTCTTTTCGAGCGTAATGTGGTCGTCTTTGACGGCTTCGGTCAGGATGAACGGTCCGGTGCCTGCTTTGAAGGCTTTGCGGGTGAAATCCTGCCCGGCGGACTCGGCCACCTGGCGCGACACCATCATGCCGGCGCGGTCAACAAGCAGGGCTAGCAACGGCGAGAACGGGCTCGAGAGAGTGAAGGCGACTGTCGAGGCGTCGACCACATCCACACTGGCCACGGGCGCCAGCTCGCCCTTGCGGGCCGATCCATCCGTGGTGCGATAACGATCGATGTTCCACTTTACGGAGTCGGCATCAAATGCGGAACCGTCGTGATATTTGACGCCTTTGCGCAACGTGAATGTGACCTTCTTCCCGTCGGATGAAAGGTCCCACTTTTCTGCCAGCCATGGAATGATCTTTCCCGTCTGGTCGATGCGCACAAGTGAGTCGTAAATCTGGTAGTGCACGTTGCGGTCGACAAACGCGCGTGAGAGCATTGGATCGAAGTCGATGACGTCGTTCTCGAGGGCGAACGTCAGTGTGCCACCTGCGCCCGACGGCTTGCTTGCCGCCTGGGCTGGCGCTGCCTGCGCGGCCGCAGTGGGCTGGGCAGCAGGGGCTGGCGCGCTAGTTGCGGCTACCGGAGCCTGGGCGCTTCCACCACAGGCGGCGATCAGGCCGACGGTTCCAGCGCTGAACAGGCCCGTCAGAAACTCACGACGAGTACTCATGTGCGACCCCTTCCGCCACCCCGCAACAAGTTCAGGCGATCGTAGAATTGGACAGACCATTTGTCAAAGTTCGTAGAACTCGATCGACGCCGATCCGGCGTGTTGCTGCACCCGACGTCCCTGCCCAGCCGCTTTGGCATTGGTGACCTTGGTCCCGCTGCGTTCACCTTTCTCGAATACCTGGCCAGCGCGCGTCAATCCTTGTGGCAGGTGCTCCCACTTGGCCCGACGGGCTTCGGCGATTCACCCTACTCCAGTCCGTCGGCGTTTGCTGGAAATCCACTGCTGATTGCGCTGGAGCCGCTCATGGCTGACGGGCTCATCCGGGAGTCGGAGCTCGATGAGCTTGCCGAATTGCCCAGGGACCACGTGGACTTCGGCCAGCTCGCCCCACTGAAGCGAGCAGCCCTCGAGCGCGCGTTTCACCAGGTTCGCCCGGACCTGCAGGCGCGGATCGGCGATTTCTGCGAGCGCCACTCTGAGTGGCTCGCCGATTATGCGTTGTTCGCCGCGCTGCACGACGAGGCCGAGGCGCCGTGGACCGAATGGGATGCGTCGCTGCGTTCGCGTGACCCGGATGCGCTGGCTGGCGCGCGCCAGCGGCTGGCCGAGCGAGTCGCCTTTCACGAGTTCTGCCAGTACGTGTTCTTCATGCAGTGGTCGGCCGTGCGCCGACGAGCCAACGAGCTTGGCATCCACATCGTCGGTGACATCCCAGTGTTCGTCGCCCACGACAGCGCCGACGTATGGGCGCATCAACCCCTGTTCAAGCTGGATGATGCTGGCAAGCCAGTGGTGATGGCGGGCGTACCGCCCGACTATTTCAGCGCCAC